>JBAYJV010000001.1:0-433204 GCA_041664925.1 Minisyncoccota bacterium | reverse complement strand
TCTGTAATGCCTGATACTTCTGTCTTTGTCCCTTCTGAAGTTGGTAGCGGAACCATTAAGTGATAATTAAATTTTTCCTTTTCTGTTTGAACATCAGCTTTAGACTGAGTTGTAAAAAGAAAATTAAATACTATAAAACCAAGTAAAGTTGCTATTGCAATAATTTTTATTTTTTCCTTTATCATATTCTGTCCTAAGAAAAATTTTAATTTATATAAACTAATTTCCGCAACCAAAAGACTCGCCAAAGAAAAACTTTGAAACTCCAGCAAGAAAACCCTGCCCCTCGCAAGTCCATTGTCTAAAAATTATGAAAACTATTAACACAAAAATTATAAGCAAGATTACTGGCAAAAGAATAATGATAATTCTCAAAAGAAGCTTTGCTGTTTTTTTGAGCGCAGCTTTTGCTACTTTTTCAGCTTTTCTGCGCGCCTTTGATTTTTTTTGATCGTGCAAGGCCTTTTCAGTTTGTCTGCTGCTTTGATAAATCCCTCCCCTGATCGCTTGTAAATCTTTCTTTTTTATATCCTTAAGCGCTGTTACGTCCCCAGTAGCCGCTCTAATCCCTGCTTTAGCTACTTTTTCTGTAGCTTTCTTTGCTTCTTCCCTGCGCTGCTTTTCTAATTCAATCATTCTATTCTCTTCTATTTGTTGTTGGCGAGCATTCGCCTGAGTGTTGCTTGATCCGCCACCAAAACTAGGATTTCTGCCTCCATAAATTCCACCTGATGTATTTTGAAGCCTTAGCGAGCGTATTCTCTCGTTTTTACCTGACAAATTGTTATTTAAATCAGCCATATTTTTAGCCTAATCGCTTTTTTGCCTCTTCAATTTCTAAGAGTTGTTTTGGATCAGAAGTAATCACTTGATCCTCGCTATAAGAAGCAACAACCTTTATGGCTACATGTTTGAGTCCAGCAAAGAAAAGCCCTTCCCCCACTTCCGCCTCAAGCAGAAGATATCTTTCTTCTTGGGTAAGATTAAAAAGTCGCGTTACATCGTCAATTGTTGCCGGAGATTGTTTTAAAAGTAACTGTAGTGATGAGTTGGTAATAATCGGCCGGCCGTATTCTGAACTTGCAAAATCAGCAACATCTTGAGTAATCGTTGTCAGTCCCAGGTAATATTTTCTCGCTCTCTTTGCCATCCCAAAAAGAAATTCAGCTCCTTCTTTATATTTCATCATCCACCAAGCCTCATCAACAATTAACAATCTCTTTTTAAGACGCGTTCTAACTAGACGCCAAATATAATTCAAAATCACATACATTGCTACTGGCCTTAATTCTTCTTCTAGGTCGCGAATATTAAAAACCATTAGTCCCTTTTTAACATCAATATTAGTGTGGTTATTAAGAAATTCACAAAAAGTGCCTTTGGTGTATTTTTCAAGCCTAATCGCCAAACTTTTTGCTCCCTCCATTCCTTCGAGCACTTCTTGAAGATCTTCTAGTTTTGGCGGTGTAATATTTTTACTAATAAAATCGCTCTCTGGCGTAATATCTCTTGAAGAATAAGTTTCAATAACCGCTTTGTCTAAAATCGCCTCTTCTTCAGCGCTAAGTCCACCCAATAGCATCTTAAGCATACCGGTAATCGTACTAAAGTGAGATCGTAAAGCATTTCCCGGATCTTCATCTTGGGCTGGAGTTGGAACATCAAAAGGATTGATGTGGTAAGGCGAGCTCAGAGATATTTTAACAAATGTTCCTCCAACTGTTTCTGCTAAATACTGGTATTCGTTTTCCGGATCAATAATGAGCACATCTGTTCCGGTCATCAATTGCCTGATAATTTCAAGCTTAACGGCATAGCTTTTGCCCGCGCCAGAAACACCAAAAATTACCATATTGGCATTTTCTAGATTGAAACGATCAAAGAGAATTAAGCTATTATTATGGCGATTGATTCCAAAAAGAATTCCTTGATTTGAGCTCAAATCAGAAGACACAAAAGGAAAAATCGTTGAAAGCGGTTCAGTATTCATACTCGTCAGAGTTTGAAGTTTGTCATTTGCCAGAGGAAGAACAGAATTAAATCCATCTTCCTGGCTAAAAAGCGCTGGTTTTACATAAATTAATTGGGATTCAAGAATTCCTCTAATTTCAGCAACTGCCTCATCTAATTCTTTGAGATCATTTGAATAAATGGCAAAATAAACACCAGTTTGAAAAAATCTTTCCTGTCCCGTCTGAATCCTGTCTCTTAAATCTTCAATATCATTATAAGCTGTTTCTAGCTTCGGATCTCTAACTAATCCCCGATCATCTCTATCGGTCATTTCCGATCCAACACGGGCAATCTTTTTTTGAAGATTTTTTAAGATAATATCGCTTTCCATCGGATGGACAAAAATCGAAACATCAAAAACTTTATCAAGATTAATAATCGGCGCCAACCAAGCACTATGCAAATAGCGTGGATAATTAAGAATAAAAAGAACCCTTAAATACCTATCGCCAATCTGAAGATATTGCGATTCTATTTTCAGTGCCGATGGAGCAAGAAGGTCTTTGAGAGTACTGACGCCTTTGTCATAATTCGTGGTTTCTTTTTCTTGTCCTCTTAGAAGTTTACTTAAAAACCCACCCTTTTTCTCTGGCGCTTTTTTTTCTGGCGATTGAGTCTTGTCTGTTTCTTGGGAAACTATTTCTTTCGCGTCTATAACTGGAACCTTTTTTACTGAAATATTTTCGCCATGAACAATTGCCTCCATCTCGCTTCTTGCTTGATCAGGCATAGTTTCAATGACCATAAACTTTTGGTCATTTACTTTTTTTTCTGGATTGTTCGTTTTTTCCTCCTTTGTCATATTAATTAATATTCTTTAAATCCCATTTCTTCTGGGGAAGCGAGATTTCTATCTCCCTCGCTTTCGGGATTATAGCTTCTTAAGATAACTTTAATTTTAATATTCTTTAAATCCCATTTCTTCTGGGGAAGCGAGATTTCTATCTCCCTCGCTTTCGGGATTATAGGCTTCGTAAAATAATTGAATTAATTCTTCGGTATTTAAAGGAATCGCTCTCATGCTCATACCCGACAAACTAGATGCAACATGATCAACTCTTTGCCATAATTGAGATTTTGTCTGCGAAAAACGCTGCTCTTCAACTCGACCACTGTAACCCTTGGCTGTTTCCTTAAGTAAACTCATCATTCCCTTTTTCTTTGCCCCTTCGCCCAAAGAATATGGAACAACAACATAAAAAGATTTATTCATAATGTTTGCTGATTTGACCAGATCTTGAACAAAATCATGATATTCAGCCGTTTGTACTCTCAAAAGCTCGTTTTCTTGAGACTTTTCCATCTCCTTTATTTCTTTTAGATACGGTTCTATGTGAAGTTTTCTTGACTGAACAATGATTTGAAGAGAAAAATCTAGAGAATTGATAAAATCCTGAAAACGACTAATAATTGCCTCTTGTTCTTCGTTGGATTTAAGGGCAAAATTCACGCTTGAAACTAAAAGTACTGATCTTAATCCTCCGTCTTTTAAAATAACAACGCCTTCGCGAATTTCGCTGATTGGCACTAAAAGCTGCGATGGACTGCTAAATGTTTTTGGCATAATGTTTTAAATTCGAAACCCGAATCTCGAAATACGAAACAATATTTAAACTCAAAATCTGAATATCTAAACAGATTTCCTCATAATAGCACTAAAGATTTTCATAAGTTCTGTGCCTTCTTCTGCGAGTTCTTTTCTATGTTTTTCCAATGAAGAATTATTGTTTACATCCACAAGATTTAACCAATAAATACTTTCTTTTGCCTCTTTGCGAGAAATTTTTATTCTGATAACAAAGTCTTTTTTACTTAAAGCTTCATTTGCTTCGATATAATTTGCGCCGACAGAACCCGAAGATCTAATCAATTGTTTTCCATCTTCAATGTTGCCTACTGTTTTTGGTAATGTCTTTACAAAATCTCTTGTTTCCCTGGCGAATTTAATGGTTCTGTCTTCTAGGTCGTAAAGTTTAGAATTTTTGTTTTTGATCATTTCGATTTGTTTCGGATTTCTGATTTCGATATTCGAATTTACTCTTTGCTATCTAGCATTTCTGCTATTTTTTTAAAATTAGTTTCTTTTTTGGCTATTCTTTTTGTCGTGTCCTTACTAATCGTTTCTTTTTGCTGATCAGCTTCTGTGGTTTTATATAATAACCTTCTCCAAACATACGCTTGTGGTCTTCTTATGAACTTAAATAAGCTTTTAATAAATTCCATAAAAGGCTTGCCATTGACCTTGGAAAAAGCAAGCATAACCGCAAAAGGAAAGAAAATTACTCCTACTAGGATAACATAAGCAACCTCGACAAAATAGTGTAAAACATAACAAACGACAGGAACAGAAGCTAAATAAATAAATTGTTTGAAAGAAAAAGGACCGACTATTTTATCTTCCATTTCAATAAATTGTGGCACCTGGTAACGCATAATTTTATTTTTTTCTCAAATCTATAATATTGTCGGGCATATCTGCAGATATTTGAGTTTCTGGTTTTTTTTCTTCAACAGCCACTGAATGATTAACAGTTATTTTTGGAACGTTCGACATTAAATTGCCATTGTGAAATAATTCGCTTAAGACAACTTTCCCTGCATCCGGATCAATGGGAAGCTGACTTCCTTCATCATAGATTTTAAGCAAGCTCCCCAAAATTGTTCTCTCAGAATTATCCAAATTCATTCCATTACCACCATTAAATAGGTAGTCAGTTCTTTCAATGCTTGAATGGGGGGGCGCACCTTTGTTTTGGCGATAATCTTCAAGCCAGTTATAGAAAGTACCATTAACTGATTGGTCTTTATCTTTAAGATTAATTGGTTTTGAGGTAATAAATTGGTTTTCTATTTCCGGGTGTTTTTTTATCGCCTCATCAATGCCAATATAAACAACTTTATTCTCAATCCCTGCCTCTTTTTCTACTACAATTTCCGGTTGCAACAAATCATATTTTTCTTTATAAAGCGCTTGGTCTTGAGGAATAGTACCTCCAAGATTTCCAATCGCAACCTCCGCTCCTTCCATAAAATCTCTAATCGGCCAAAACCTTGAAATTATAATATCTAGCGCAATATTTTTTATTTTCTGGTCATCAAATTCTGGAAAGATGTTTTTGAGAGAATCAGCAAGTCCCTCCAACTCAATATCGCCAATAATTGTTCGGGAAATCAACCAAACCATTGATTCGATTTGTTCTGGAGTTAAATCATAAGTCTCGGCGATTTTTCCATTTAGATCAGTTGATTCTTCCGCCATCCAATTTTGAACATGAGGCGGTAATTTTTTAAATTTTTCGTCAAAATTTTGATCCATTTTTTATAATATCCGCATTGTAAATACTGCGAGATATAAAATTTTCTAAATTTCATTATCACTTAATAAGAAAATTTAATATTATTCTTCTCTTTTTCTCTCTTGCATTGTTTCAATCTCATGAAGCGCCGAACTTCTAATATTTTTGTTTTTGATCTTTCTTGCCGTTGCAATTGCACTACCAAAATCTCCTTTTTCTGCTTGAATTGAAGCTATTTCCCACAGCGCATATCCTTGCCTCTTTTCTTCTTCTATAAGCTCTGCTATTTTTATCGCTTCATCAATATTTCCTTCTTTGGCCTTTGCCGTCGCCTCATCTCTCATTTCACGACCTATTTTCTCTCTATCGCTAGCGCCTTGAGAAGAAAACTTAACATTCCCTCGTGACTCCGGAGTAATAATTGTAGGAGGTATGCTTGTCATTTGAGATCTATTACTTATACCTTCTGGCGTTTGAATATTTACATTTTGAGCATTGATCGTTGCCGACTCGGCATTAATTGTCCCGCCTTGCATTGTTGTGTCGCCACCGCTTGCCCCTCTTCCTCTATTATTTTCTGGCACCGTCCATTCTCCGTCTTCTCCTTGTTCCATGTCAATAGTTCTCCCACCTCCATTGTTGCCAGTATTTATTGGTTGTTCTGGGGTTCTGTTTGGAGGAACATTTGGTCCGCCATCATCAGGAGGATTTGGCGGCACTTCGCCTCCTCCGCCTCCTTGACCTCTTTCTCTTTCTTTTTTTTCTGCATAAGCAGCATCCCAAGATCTTGAAACTTCTTCTTGATAAGCCTCAGTTTCGGCTCTCCCCTTCTTTATTGCTTCTTTTTGTTGTCGTTCCTGTTCTTCTCTTGTTCTGTTGGCTATTTCTTCTGTTCTTCTGTCTTGTTCTATTTGCAATTTTTGTCTTTCAATTTCATCTTGTTCATTTGCCCTTCTTTCTCTTTCGGTTCTATCTGTTTGTTCGCGTTGTTTCTTTTCTCTCTCTTTGCGTCTTTCAGTTCTCAATTTCTTTGCTTTTTGGTCTCTCTTTGTACTCTCCTCATCAATGCTTCCAGGCCAAAGATCATTAGTTGACATTTTGCGCAAAACATCTCTACGCTCTTTATCTCCTAATGATAAAGTCTTTAATTCATCGCGTATTTTGTTCTTTTTAGTATCATCCAAGAATCGTCCAGCATTTCCAATTTGACTAGCTTGAATATGTCTTGCCATTGCTCTCACATTGTCTTCTTTCGACATATCAACCTTTTCCCATTCTTTTTCTCCGTTGATCTTTCCAATTGCTGTTCTCATTGCTTCTTCGCTTTGATTTATAATATACTCTCTCTGTCCAGGATCTGTTCCAGGTTGCATAGTATTAAGTCTTTCAGGAGTAATTTCAAAGGCAGTATAATAGTCTCCGCTATTTTTAGCCATAAACTCTCGGAGCTTAACATTATTTTTTGCTTGATCTCTTATTATTTTATCTGTGTTATTAACATCAAAATTTTCAGCAATTCCCATATTATTGATGGCTTCTTGAGTTCTTGACACAGCCTTCTCTCTTGTCTCTTTTGAAAAATCTTCAAATCCTCTCGACAAAACCTTTCCAGCGTCTGGATCAAGAACAATATCTGCTAATTGCTCTGCTGAAAGACTCTTTATAACATCTTCATCTTTAAGTTGACCGCTTTTAGTAGCTCTCTCTAACAGTTCTTTTCTGTCTTTTTGAGCAGCGGCTCTTCGTTGATCATCTGTAATTCCATCTATGTCTGCCTGAGTTAGTCGTCTCGAAGATAAAGACATATCTAATCTTCTGGCTTCAAAATCATTTAACATTCTTTCATTTCCTGGTCTTCGCGCTATCTCATACATCCTATCAAGCGCTTCTTGTTGTTGTGGGTTATTTCTATCTATTTTCTGGACTGAATTATTCTTAATCAAATCCTGTGTCATTTTTTCCAACTCTCGCCCCCTTAGTTTAAACACGAGCGCGATTTTTTCGTCTTCGGTTAAATGTGAATAATCAAACGCTTCACCAGTTCTTTTTTCTTGGCTCTTTCTAGCATTTTCCTGCATCTTTGCTCCTTTTCTGGCCAAAACTCTTCCTGCTCCTGAAGGAAGACGATCGCCTAATCGCCCCATACCTGCACCAAACCTATTTTTTAAATTATCTTTATACTTACCTGCCTGATTTTTAGCTCCCTCCCAAGCTGCGCCACCTGTCTTTTTCCACGCCCATCCTCCCATTCCTTGTTTACCAAAAGTTTTTGACATTTGTTTTCCAATGTAGCCTGAAGCCATATTAGTAGCCTGACTGGTTCCTTTTTTGCCAAACTTAATTGCTACGATGATTAAAACCATAACAACCATGTACTGCAAAAGCATACTAAAATTGTTCAATAACGGCACATCAAATCCTTGCATTGTTCCAGCATTAACATTTTGAAAATTTTTCCAGCTTTCTGCTTTATCAAGCGCCCAGACTGCCATGCAGGCTATATATAAAAAGAACGCCATCGTTACGCCATAAAAACACCAAGCCCAAAATTCTCGCCACCACTGTGTTGATGCCGATTTTCCAAAAGGCATAATACCAAAAACCCAAGCTAGCGGCGCAAAGATTAAAAGAATCCAAAGCGCAACTATTCTGACAATTAGCATTACGGCAAGAGTAATAAAACCATAAGCCGCTACTCCTGAAAAAACCAAAACCATAAGGTTTTTTAAAGCGACATTAAGACTTCCAGCCGAATCAATGCCAACAAATTCCCAAGCCGGAGGCACGGCAGCACCGAATAATTCATTTTGTCTAAATGCTTTAGTTAGACCATCGGCTAATGAATAAGGCTGTTGCCCGTCATTAATACGAACCATGGTCTGAGTAAAGAAGTACATTAGTCCTTGGGCAATATCAATCATAAAGCCGCAGAAAATCAAACTGAAATTGACCAATAGCGCAATCGAGACAAGCTGAATTAGTCGTTTTTTTGCATTAAAACTCTTGATGTCAAGCATTAGGCAAACCGCTATAATGACCAGCCAGACAATAAAGAAAATATTGGCAAAATCACGGCAAAATCCCCAAGCTATTTGAACAAATGGTGAATGGATATATAAATTCTCATTAAAACTCTTTGCCATGACAGCGGATAAAACCTTTCCACCAAGCTGCATTAGATAAGTAGCTATCATTGCCGGAATATAAAGAACAGTGGCAATGATTGCACAGACTATTCCTCCCAACATTCCTATCTGTAAATCCCCTGCTGCCAAAGCAGATCCTTTGGGAATAAATAAAACAACTGCCACGACTAATAAAAGCGTGGGCAAAAACCATCTTTTTGATTTTAGTTTTTTAGAAAAACTAAACATTAGGAGGATATTTAAATAATCTTAATTTTTACGGACCCGTTGGTGTTGTTGTCGCTTCTTGTCTAAACCAAGTTCTTAAAATTTCTGACATCGGTTTTTCATAAAGCTGAGTAATGCCCTTGTACCATTTGTTAATATAATAATCTGAGCTTGTTGCAGGAGCCATATAATCGTTTCCGTAAGCCTTGCCATAGATTTCTGGATATTGCTCGCTCCAATTGTCATACGGGTCCTTCCCGTATTCAGCTATGTCAAACGCTGGTGGTGATTTTGTTAGTCCCAGTTCCTCGCCAGTTTTTGTAACTTTAATTGGTGTTCCATTGCTACTTGTTCCTGCTTGAACTGTAATATCACCTTCAAACCATTTCTTATACTCATCAGGTATTTTCATATACTCGCTTGCATCTTCCCATGGCGCCGGTAATTCATTGGGCATCTTGTATTCTTTTATAGCTTGGGTCGTTGTGTAACCAAAAACTTCACAGGTTATATTATTAAACTGGGGCCAGCGACAATCATAATTTTTTTTGCTTGGATCTGACTCGTCCGGAGTTAAATCAATCAAATACCAGCCACTCTTCAATCCCTTGTTTTGGTCAGCGCAAATTCCTTTTAGACTATTGTACGGACCAGCTGTTGGGAAATCATCCTTTTTAAGGTCATCGCCCGTTACATAAGGTGTCGGACAAGTCCATATTGTTGTTTCTCCAGATCCTTCGGGCTGCTGTTTGAACGCCATTTGCGCTAAATCAAACTGCGCTTGAGTAGCCGCCATGACTTTGTCTTTTAAGAATAGCGCCGGAGAAATAATGTTTTCCGTGTTTATAAAGAAGTATTTATTTGTTTGATAATCAGAAAATCCGACCAAATATTTATCTGATCTTAGCCCTTCTCCTGCTAAATATTCAGCGGTTCTTGATGATTTGTAGTCATTTTTAATTTTATCCATCGCAGACGACAAGAATGAAGTTACGCCATCAAAGCTATTTTTGTAAGGATTGCCGCTATATGTAGCATAATCGGTATCGTCATTATCTGGTCTGTAAGCTAGAGCGATTTTTAGATCTGACTTCCAGACTTTTTCTTGATATTTTTGATAAGAAAGTAATGTTTGGGAAGATAGTTTATCACTTGAAATCTCTCCTATGATTCCCTCAACATCGTAACCTAAGTTCCCTAAAATCAAACCACATCTGGTTTTATCATCACCAGTACCGGAAGTATAATACCAATGCTCCGGAGGAGCATCGTAAATAAACTGGTATTTTCGAGCCATCTCTAATAAAAGATCTTTTTTTAATCTTTCTTTCATCTGATCACTCGGGCATAAATATTTCACATATCCTTCAAAATCAGTATCAAAAATATCCGGTCTTCCTTTTGCAGTCTCTGTTTGTCCACTTGCGTTAATATAGTCATATGGGAAACCAGTATTTGGATCGTCTAATTTTATTCTTGTTTTTTCGCAAATATTTTGTGTGTCACAACTTCTATCGTCGCCACTACCACTCTTATTATCCATTACTTTTCTTATTGCCTCTCTGCATAGTCTTGCTAAATTGGGTTCTGAACCATTTTCTTCGGCAACTTGGCAAATATTTTTGCTGCCATCGTAAAGCTCCTGTTTAAAAAGAGGATAAGTGCTTGTAGGATAATTAGCCAAAATAAATGGCTTCTTGATATCAGGATCAGTCCTTATTATTTCTGCAACTGCCTGTGTTCCACAAAAAGGAACTCCACTATTAGCAGTTCTCATTGCTTCGTCGATATATTTAAAATCAGGGTCGGTATTATCACGAAATTTTTGATTGTTCTTATTTTTTATTGCAGTTCTTTCCGCTGCTGATGCCGCAAAATAATAATCTTCTCCAACAGGGAAATGCCTCCAAGGAGCCAAATAGCACATTAGAAAATCTCTTGCTTTTTGAAGCGATTCTTCATTAATGAAATTATCAACATTGCTAATGACTCTGCCCTCTTTCTTTATTATCATACATTGAGCGCCATCCGAAGTATTTGGAATCAAAACACCAAAAGGACAACTGTCGGCAGTTTCTCCTTGCGGAATAATTTCCTTAAGTCCTAAGCCGCGAACAAGCTCGCCTTGGAGAGTATCTTGGTAAATTAAAGACTCATCTACAAGTTCTCGATAAACTTCATAAGTAAGTTTATTAACATCTTCTCTCGCTTTTTCTATTTTCGCTAATTCATATTTTTGAAGTTCTTCGAGGTCAATTCTCTGTTTTTCTGATATGGCTGTCATTAAATCCGTCATGAATTGTTCGTTTGAGTCTTTAAGAGAAAGGAAGAAATCTTTTAGACTTGCCTCTTGTAAGTTTTTTTGATCCTGATCACTAAGACCACTCTTATCATCAAGTACACCTTCTTTAGTAACTTGCATAAATGCTTCCTCGAAAAGTTCACCTAGATTGAGTTCTTTGATTGCATTTTCATCGCTAAAAATGGAGTCAGTCACATCAAAATTATGAATTGTCGCTACATGTCTTACTTCTGTGATGTAGCCATCCATAATGCACGCATCAAGAAACCATTTTTGAAAAACACTGCCGTCTTGGGTCGTTACAGAATCTGTGTCGCTCCCATCCAAAGCCCCTTCACTATCATCTGTATTTTCATTGACCCCAAAATTAAAAACCTCATAGGGAGGAGTTACTGATGGATCTATTAAATCTTCTGTCAAGCGACGAAGTTCTTGGCAGATTTTAAAACCAGGAATGTCCATATCAAAATGATTATCAAGAATTTCATCTTTGTTTATTTCGGTAGTAGCATTTGTTTTTGTAGCAAAAATATTCAGCGCAAAAAGAACTAGTGCCGCTAAGAAAAATCCAAAACCAGTAAATTTTATGGCTTTTTTAACCACTTATCTTTGAGTAAAAAAAGTAAGTTAAGTATTTTTGAAGGATAATATCAAGTCCAGCTAAATAAGAAAACTCTTCTTCTGGAATAATTTGCTCCAGCGCCACTCCTTTGTCTGAGGCCTTAATTTTGCTTAAAATAGCGCTTATTTCTCTTAAAAGTCTTAATTTTGCGAGATGATAACCCACTGCCTCCTCCGGCGGAACAATAGTCTCAATGCTGGCTATTTTTTTATCTAGATTAGTGATCAGCCCATTAATCTTGTCTTTTTGATCATTATCACGATACTGAATTGCCAAATTTAGCGGATTTTGAGATCCATCAAGTTGAACATTTGATGCTTGGAGATATTTTACAAATTTTTCGTATACCTTTTGATTGCTATTCGGCCCTTTTTGCGTTGAAATTGTTTCTTTAAGATTTCCTGTTTGATTGTTTTTAGTATCAGCAATCTGTGTATTTTGTTTATTTAATGCTTGGTTATATGCCTCGGCCCAATCAACTTGAGTTAAGCTTGCTAAACTTGCCTCTCTTGAAAGAATATCACTAAAACCGTTGTCAGAAATTTTATTGGCATTTGATTTAAATGAAATTGTGATTTTTCCTGTAGTTTCATCGCGATGGACAAAAATAACTACCAAAACAACAAAAACAATAAAGCAAACAACCAAGATTATGAAAGTTTTTGTAAGTTTGCGAAAGATCTTTTTCATTAACTGATTTGGTATTTTCTTATAAGCTCAAGCTTAATATTCTCTATTTGTTGGGCTAGATCAATAAGTTTTTGGGCTTTTTTAATATTTAGCTCCACTTGAATCGGGTTTTGATAGTAACTTTTTAAGTCAGAAAAAATACTAGAAAATTCTCTAACAATTGTTAAATAGCCTTTTTGAATTTCTTTGGCAGACAAAGGCGTTTCTAAATAAGAAAAATCAAGACGCGCCAATTCTATTTTCCCTAAAAGATCATCAATTAAGGCATTGCTGGTTTCATCATATCCTTTAACAATTTCTTGATAACTTGTGAGGCCTTCCGGAAGTCCAATTTTATTGAGATCTGCTAAATATTTACGAACACTTTCTTCGTTATCCTGAGAAATAAGTTTTATGTCGCTGTCTTGAATTTCACCAATCTGAACAGATTCAGGGTAACGACTAGCAAATTCATCAAGTAATCCCTGGTCCATTTTGAATTCACTAATTCCCTTTTCCTCTCTAAGCCAAATATAGTAACGGATTGATGCATTAAGATTTTCTCTATCAGAAAGGCGCGCTGTCCCGGCCTTGATTGGGTCATAACCATTCCTTACTTCTTCACCATCAAGATAACCGTCGCCATCTGTGTCTGTCACATTAATTGACGAACCAAAAATTACCTCTTCGGCATTCGAAAGGCCATCTACGTCATCATCTTTATAAAACGAATAGGTTGTCTGATTTTCTGCAGTTGAGCTTACTGCTTCACCTAGTGATGCTTTATTGTCCTGTCCTCCTGACATTACAAAACTTGCCAACAACAAAATCCCTCCAATACCAAAAACTAGGAAAAAAACTTTTTTCTTCATTGGTTCAATTATAACAAAAAAAATCCCAAGTTAAACCACGAAAACTGGGGACAACTGGGCATATTTTCTATAGTTTCTGACACCTATTTTTTAGTTGTCAATTCTAGGTTTCCTATGTCTTTATCTTGGCACTCAATTTCTTCCATTGATCTAGTGACAATTCTTGAGCTCTGACCATGTCACTAATGAATAAATCATTAAAAATTTCTTTTAATTTTTCTTTTGAAAGTCGTGTTCCATTTTTAAGATTGCTTAAAAGTTTTTTTCTTTTGCTTGAAAATCCAATTCGAAGAATCCGGAAAAAATATTTTTCATCAATATTCTCCGGCTTTTTTATATCTTTTATAATTAAAACCCGTGAATCAACTTGAGGAGCAGGATAAAATTTATCTCTGGTAATAATAGGCCCCAACTGAGGTTTCCCATAGAGATTTACCATGATTGAAATAAGACTCATTCTTCCTTCTCTTTCGCAAATTCTCTCAACAAGTTCTTTTTGGAGAGTTAAAACAATCATTTCCGGTTTTTGTTTAATTTCTAAAAACCGTCTAATGATAAAACTGCTCAAATAATATGGCAAATTGGCCACAAGCTTGTATGGTTCCTGTATTTTTAAATTATCACTATTAAGCCACTCCCTAATGTCGCTACAAATAATTTCAATATTTTTGTAGTTTTTTAATTCTTCCTTAAGAACGAAAATTAATTTCTCGTCTTTTTCCACCGCAATAACTTTTGAGGCATTTTTTGCCAATTCTTTTGTTAAAGATCCTGTTCCTGGTCCAATCTCAAGAACTGTATCGCTCGTTTTCACTTCTGCCAGATCAACTATTTCATTAAGTATTTCTTGACCTAAAAGAAAATTTTGCCCTAAAGATTTTTGCGGTTTTATATCTTCCGACAGAAATGAGGTTTTTGTTTTATTTTTATCCACAGTCATTTGATTAGAATTAAGAGTATAATGGGGATGTAGTTTTAATATACAACAAAATCTGTGAATTTAAAATCATGCACATTGGATTAACAAAGAAAATAACGATTATTTTTGTTTTAATATCGCTTATTATCTCACAAACAGGCCTCATTTATGCAGGCTCTTTTTTGTCACCTAAAAAAGCTATAGCAGGAGTTGTTCCGGATCCCCAAGGAACAATTAGTCTTAAAAAGGGATGGAATTTGATTTCTCCTTCCGATGAAACTTTATCATCAACATACCTTTCTGGTTGCAGAATTGCTTCTGGTCCATGGGAGTGGAATTCTACTCTTTTCAAATATCAAAAAGTAACCACCTTAAAACCGCTAAATGCCTATTGGGTAAGGGTTGACGAAGATTGCAGTCTTGATATTGGATCTACCGGCCAAGGAAATAGGAGTGAAAAAAACACAACGCTTAAGGCTGGATGGAATCTTGTCTCGTCTACCACCAACTATAACTGGAACCAACTTAAAGGAACTTGCCAATTAGACGTTAATTGGCTTTTTGAAGCGACTGGGTCTGATTATAAAATGCTTGTCCCGGCGGCCAACCTTGAGCCTTTTAGAGGTTACTGGGTAAAAGTCAAAAGCGCCTGCACCATTACAGAGCCAGTCATAAATTTTAGCGTTGAAAATCTTCTCGGAATAGATAGTTCATTTAATTGCTATCTATCTCAGGGATCCCCTTCAGACACTTGTGATCTAGCTAGAATTATAGAAGAAAATGGCACAGAATATTGCCGTTACTATAACAATTCTACCTGCCAAAAAAACTCTTCTGGGTATTACCAATGGTCATGCGGAGAACCAAAAAAAGATCCACGACCCGGAGAGAATTATCAGTGTACCGAGAAAGGATGGAAAGAAAATCCCACTGACCAAGGCGATCAGGAAGCTCTTAAGTTAGATTTGTGTAATATTACTGGCTCTATTATTTCCGCTCTTTTAGGAAGTTTTGCAAAAGATTTCTCAGGTGAAGTTATCGTTGGACTTTTTGGTGAAGACATTGCTAAAAAGGTTCAGGGATTAGTTGATTTTTATTTCTGGCTTCAGGCAAAGGGCATCAATATTCAACAAGCTGTTAGTGATCCAGATTATTTTGCTGATAATCTCAATAAATTCATAGATTTAGGCGTTAGCGCCCTCAAAGGAGTAGCTGCTAATGTTGTAAAAGAGTTTATAGTTAATTTTTCACTTACTTTAAACCTTGACCCCGGCGTTGCTCAAGAACTCGGTAATTTCTCAGCATATCTAGTTAAAAACGGACAAGAACTTGGCAATATTCTTTCCTCCCCTGCTAGTATTGGTACTTTTCTTCTCCAGTACGCTCAGGAAAGTACCTCGCCTGTGCTTCAAAAACTTGTTCAAGCTGAAAAATTAGTTAATTTTATAAAAACTGGCCTAAGTATTGATACTTTTGCTAGTACAACCAAAAGTCAAATTATTCAAGCAGTAAATAGTTTGGCTTCAGACACAATTAATAGATTTAAGAGAGAAAACGGCCTATCTGATCAGGAAATCAACAATGTTGTTGGTTTTGTCAGGTATTTGGTTGATTCAAGGAGTCTAAGTCTAAAAGACATTATTCAAAAAACCAAAGCCGACATTCAGTCTCTTTGGCAATCTTATGCATCTGCTAATAATATTACTCTTCAGAAAGGAATTGAAATAATTCAGAACGTTGCTTACGATATTGCCGCTGAGGCAGTCAATAAGCTCATAGATATCGTCAAATTAAATGTTCCGGATGTTGATGGGAATACTATTCAAAAAGCAATTGATAGTCAGTTAGTTGAAAAAACTATCCGTCTCCTAAAATATTATCTCTTTGACAAGGGCCTTAGTTTAGCAGATTTATCTGTTGAAGTTGATGGAACTGGATTTTCTGCTTCCCTAAGCAGTGCTGGAATAACCATAGATATTGATAGTCAGGTATTTATTAAAAACGCCGTTAAATTTGTTTCTCAGCAGGCCTATTCATTCCTAAAAAATGAATTAAAGATAAACCCTGATCTTTCAAAGTATATTATTGATTTTGCTAATTACGCCATAAGTACCGGTGGAAACCTTAATGGTTTCTTGAACTTCAATCCTTCTCAATTTATTAGTTCTTTCAAAAGCTATCTTGAATCTCGCGGAAAAGCAATTCTAACTCAAATAGCTACTGATTTTGTTGCTCCCTTTATCGAAGAATCATTGGGTATTGATCCAAAATTAATTGCAGAAATTGCTCGTTTCGCTAAATTTTTAACCGAAACAAAAAACATATCCCTAGAAAGCCTTAAGAGTTATGCGGAAACTAAAGTAAAGGATTTGATTGTAGAGTTTACTGCCAAGGCAGCTGAGAAATTAACTGGAATTCGTTACGACATTCTTCATAGACTTTTTAAAATTGTTATCAATCAAAATCTCATCCAAGATATTATTCATTTAGATCTAATCAGTATTGTCAAAAAATTATTGATTACTGTCGAAATTAATGGAAATTTCGCCTGTCCGACTGATTTAGTTTCTGCTGTCTGTACCTTACTTAATGCAAATAATTGGGAAGATTGCAGCATTGGAAGTCTTAATCCATTACCCGTCTCGTCTCCTCCCCATACCGTGAAGCTCTATGACCAAGATATAAGGCCAGCATCTATCGGCATTTGTTCTGTGCCAAATATTTATATAAGTATTTTGGGCGAACCAATTATTCAAGGAATTAACTTTAAAGTTGGACCCATTGCTTATCGAGGAACAAAATTAAGACTTGACATGCCAACAACAAATCAAATTGATTGGAAAGATGGCTCAAAGAAAGACTCTCTTTACAAAGCAGCTCAAGGTGATGGTCTTTCTCACTCTTATTCAAGTGGAGGAAGTAAAAATATTTCCGCTAGTTGCCGCTTCTGGTTGAATATAGATATTTTAAGTTTCCATTGGCCAACCGTAAGTCAGAACGCTAATAAATCAATTAGTGTTCCTTGATGATTCGTCCTTGATAACAAAAAGCAGGAGAAATTCTCCTGCTTTTTTATTATCAAATATTATTCAGTTTTACATCATTGGCATCTGGGAATCCATGTCGTGATTATGTGATTTTCGTCCTTTTTCCGGTAAATCAGTTACAACTGCCTCAGTTGTTAAAAGCATTGATGCGGCAGAAGCGGCATTTTGCAGAGCTGAACGAGTCACTTTTGTTGGATCAATAATACCAGCCTTAATTAAATCTTCATAGGTGTCAGTGGCAGCATTATATCCTTTCGATCCTTCAAGTTTTTTCACTTTATCAACAACAACTGAACCTTCAACGCCAGCATTTTGAGCAATTTGTTTAAGGGGCTCTTCAAGCGCTTTTAAAATAATCTGTCTGCCGATTTTCTCATCTCCAACAAGATTGAGAGTGTCGAGTGATTTAGCCGCCCTAATCAACGCAACTCCACCACCAGGAACAACGCCTTCCTGAATAGCAGCCCTTGTCGCGGCTAAGGCATCTTCAATGCGATGCTGTTTTTCTTTTTGTTCAACTTCAGTAGCAGCACCAACTTTTATGACAGCAACGCCACCAGATAATTTACCAAGTCGCTCTTGAAGTTTTTCTTTGTCAAATTCAGATTCGGTTTTTTCAAGCTGAGTCCTAATCTGTTCTATCCTTTTTTGAACTTCAGTTTTTTTGCCCTTTCCTCCGACAATAGTGGTATTGTCTTTGGTAACAATTATTTTATCAGCTTCTCCCAGCATATTAATTTCAGCATTTTCCAGCTTAAGGCCAACATCTTTGGAAATAACTTGTCCACCGGTCAAAATCGCAATATCTTGCAAAATGTCTTTTCTTTTATCGCCAAAACCGGGTGCCTTTATGGCAAGACCAGTAAATGTTCCTCTGAGTTTATTAACCACTAAAGTGGCCATAGCTTCACCTTCAATATCTTCAGCAATAATAACAATTTCTTTTCTACCTGCAGTCGTAATCTTTTCTAAAATTGGCAGAATCTCATTAAGGGTGGTAATTTTTATATCAGTAATTAAGATAAGCGGACTATCAAGCTCTGCTGTCATTTTCTCAGGATTGGTCACCATGTAGGGAGAAACATAGCCTTCATCAAATTGCATTCCTTCTTTGATTTCCTTTGAAACGCCAAAAGCCTTTGATTCTTCCACAGTAATAACTCCTTCAGAACCAATTTCTTCCATAAGTTCAGCAATAAGATTGCCGATTTCGGGATCCTGAGCAGAAATTGTCGCAACGTTTGCTTTTTCTTCTTTCGTAGATATTTTCTTTGAAATCTCTTTTAAATTAGCCACGACTCTTTTTACTGATTTTTGGATACCTTGTCTGATAGCTAATGGATTTGCTCCAGCTGCGATATTTTTTAATCCCTCTGTAATTATTGCTTGAGCCAAAATTGTTGCCGTTGTTGTACCATCTCCAGCTACATCATTGGTTTTGCTGGCAACTTCTTTTATAATCTCAACTCCAAGGTTTTCAATTTTGTCCTCAACTTCTATCTCCTTTGCAATCGTAACTCCGTCATTAGTAATAACGGGTGATCCATATCCTTTATCAAGAATAACATTCCTTCCTTTTGGCCCTAAAGTGACCTTAACCGCGCCAGCCAATATATCAACCCCCCTCTTAAGAGCTTGTCGTGCTTTTTCGGAAAATTCAATTTGTTTAGCCATATTATTATAATAAAATTACAGTTTAGTTATTATTTCTTTATAACAGCCAAAATATCGTCTTCTCTGGCAATTAGATAATCTTTATTGTCAATTTTAATTTCCGTAGGACCATACTTAGAAAAAAGCACAATGTCCCCTTTTTCAACTTCTATTTTTTGGCGATTTCCGTTATCTAAAATCTTTCCTGGACCGACCGCAACAACTTTGCCTTGTTCTGGTCTCTCTTTTTCTGCAGTATCTGGTAAAACAATGCCTGATTTTGTTTTTTCTTCAGAAGAGATAGGTTCAATGAGGATTCTGTCTGCTAAAGGTTTGATATTCATATTGCTTTAAAACACAAGTATTTTTAATAAAAACTGGTTTTTTAAATTAGCACTCTAATGTGTAGTGTGCTAATTTTATCATTACCCTATATATTAGCGCGCTTTTATAAATTGTCAAGGCTTCTCTTGATTAATCATTTTTTCCAAATAATCTAAAAAAACGACCAAATCTATTGACAAATGAACTAGAATATGATAGGATGGGGATTACCATGAATATTCAAGACTTTTTCAAAAAAATTAAAAATAGATGGGAAGCGGTTCTGATTACTGTGATCATTTCTGCTACCTTCGGTTTGTACATAAATTTCTTTCTCCCTCATTATTACAGAGCCTCTAGTGAGTATTTGATTATCCAGAAACAAAACCCAAACATTGATGCCTATACCGCCATCAAGGGCGCAGAACAACTTGCTTATACCTTTAAGCAAATCATTTATTCTTCCGCTTTTTGGGAAAGAATTTCGAAGTCAAATTTTAACATCGATACTGCATACTTTGGGAAAAACCAGGAAAAAATCATTAAAAAATGGCGAAAAACTGCAATTGTTGAAACTGTTCCCAATACTGGTATATTGAGAATAGATGTTTTTCATCCTGATCAAAAAGAGGCTTATGATATTGATCAAGCAATAACCCAAATAATTAAAAATGATCGTGACTTGTTCTTGGGTAGTAATCAAGAAATTGAAACCATTACTCTGGGTGACGCTATTGTGAGTAATAAATTTGTTAAGCCACATGCTTTAGTTAATACTTTTCTTGGACTCATTGTTGGATTTCTAGCAAGTGCCGGATTTGTCTTTATGTTCCCAGAGAAAGGAACTAAGAAAACAGTATTGAAAAATATAGTTAAGTCTGAAGAAAATAAAAAAAGAATTATTAATAATCCTTCAGAGGAATTGACAAAAAAAGCTAGCGCGCCTAGTAATCTTCCAATAATTTAACGATTTGAGCGAAGGGCAAAGAAACTTTCTTTGCCTTGCGGTCAAATGGTTTGGCCAGAAGTACCTTCTAAAAGGAGGAAGGGAAAATGAGGAGAAAGATCTCGTTGGTTGTCTCAATTTTGTTGGGTATCTTATTGTTCGGCATTGCTGTTTCCGCAGCCAATGGCCAGAACAATAACTATCCGTGGAATGTGCTAGTCTTCGATGGCCAGTCAAGGGCATGGGATGCAAGTCGGATGAAGCTTGTGCCTGAGCCTGATGGAACAATCACGGCTTACGTCCTAGTCAGAGATATCTACATCGTGGCCGCCGGCCAGACAGTAAGAGCAAGTTGGAAGGGACATATCCAAGAGGAAATTGCTTTTAACGGATTAGTTCAGACGCGTGGTTTATCGACGCCTGAATTTATCCAGAGTGTCTTTTCTTACGACAGCATCGGTAAGCAGTTAGCAGGGATTTTCTGGTCAAGTGATCAAACGGGCTGGGAATTGAGTAGGCTCAGAGATCACGACGCCACGTATCGTCAGGAAATCTATTCCAGAACCGTAAGAACGGATAGTGACGGTACGTGGGAAGAAGTGATCTTCGTCTTGCATGGCATCCCGATCAGTGGTACCGTGCACGGTCAACTCATCTTTCTATACCCGGGAAATCCCGATGGAACGGTTGATCATGTCTGGTTAAATCCAGGATGGATGGACACCAGAGATCATGATCAATATTGGGTGATTGATTGTCAGGATCGAGACGCATTTGGAGAAATCATCAACGGCGTCTTTGATCGGAGCAATTTTCAACCAATAAAGATTCCTTGTACCTAGAGAAAACAAAAGGGCAGAAGGAGGAACTGTCTTCTTTCTGCCCTATTTTCTTCTTATTAACTATCGTTTCTGAAGTTTTTTACCAAAAACACCTACTTTCATAATACCCGCTAACCCTCCCAGATACGCAAACAAACACCATTCAGTCGCAGTTCCACGCATTATATTGTCACCGAAAGCCATTAGAATGAAAACACCGACAAGTATTACTGCCAACAGGCTGGCGTCTTTAAGAAATTTATCTTTATTCTTAAGAAAATTTTTGAGATTAAAGATTAATAGCTTAATGTTGATAGCGAAGTAAAGAATGAAACCGGCAATGCCAAGTTCTATTAATAATTTTAAATAATCATTGTGAGCTTCTGGTGCTGGTAAAATGCTAAGTCCTTGAAGATCTTGAGAAAGAACTTGGAATGCATTAAGTCCGTGACCAAGAATTGGTTTTTGCATGAAAAAATCTATCATCCCCTGCCACAACTTGATTCGCCAAAATAAAGAACTAAATGGCTCAAGACTTACAACATCTCCCACTCTCTCTTGGATGATTGGCACAAATAGACACATTAAAACTATTAACAAAACTCCTCCAAGTAAAATCTTCCTGAACTTTACAAGACCGAAGACAAGAAAAACTAGTATTCCTCCAAGCCATGCTCCCCTGGTATATGTTCCCAAAAGCACAAGAAAGATAATTAGAGTAAATAGTCCATATAGAAATTTAGTTTCAATTTTTCTCGATTGAGAAAACTGAAAGAGTAAGATTGCAATAATAAAAACTAAAAAGAAAGCAAGACTGTTCGGGTAAAAAAAGCTTCCGTAAAGTCTTTTAAAAAATTCTCCAAAAATTACTTCTCCTGTTTCAGTGAAATATTGAATAATTGAAACTATTAAAGGTATCAGCGATGAAATAATGAATGCTTTTAAAAGAATTTTGAAATGAGATTTATTGGAGATGGTCAAAAAGGAAACTGCAAATATAATAAAGATACCTGAAATTCTAATGAATTCTCTAAGGCCATCAATGATGCTTGGCGACCAGATAAGACTAATAAGCGCTAAAAGAATAAACGATACTATAAGATAAATAGACGGGATCGCGGGTAATCTTTTTCGCTCTTTTGACAAATAAGCAATACCAGCAACAAAGACCAATAGTCCGATAAGGCTATTATAGTTTAACGATATAGTATTAATATCTATAAGGGGGGCTGTCCCCCACAAATCAATCGCCGGTCTTGTGATTAATAAAATTATCAGTGCCCAGAGTGGCCGGAAAAACATTAATAATCCAAGCAAAGATAATGCAAACAAGAATAATCCTTGGATCAAATTAAGTCCCAATAAAATGGCAAACAAAAAAATGATCAATAACCCAGAAACGAAAAATATGTATTGTGTTTTTTTGTCCATTTATTTTAAATGAAAATTCTTCAAATCAATAAATTCTATCATACAAAGGGCAGGTCGGGCGGAGTCGGACGATATCTTTTTGCGCTAAATGAATTACTTGGTAAGGCCGGTCATGAAATCCAGATTTTCGCAATGAAAGACAAAGACAGTGCCCCTTCTATTTATAGCTCATATTTTGTTGAAGAACAAGACTTTTCAAAACCAAAATTGTCTTTAAGATCAATTAAAAATTTCCCTAAATTTATTTATTCTCTTGAAGCCAAACGAAAGATTGAAGAATTGATAAAAAAGGAAAAACCAGACATTGCTCATGTTCATAACATTTATCATCATATTACACCATCAATTCTTTCTGTTTTTAAGAAATACCAAATACCCGTTGTACAGACATTGCACGATTTCCATTTAATTTCTCCTAATTACAATCTTTGTTTTAATAATAGAGTTCACGAGTCTTGTAGTCATGGAAAATTTTGGAAAGCAATAACACATAAATGTGTTAAAAATTCACGAAGCGCAAGTCTTGCAGCTACCATCAGGCTTTATTTTGAAAAAATTAGTAAAATTTATTCAAAGAATATTAATTACTTTCTTGCTCCTTCTAAGTTTATAAAAGATAAGTACATTAATAATAATTTTCCCAAAGACAAAATGATTTATCTGAAGCCATTTATAGAAATTGATCAGTATTCACCAAAACTCTCCCCGGGAAATTATATTCTCTTCTTTGGCAGAATTCACTCTCAAAAAGGAATTACAGACTTGATTGAGGCTGTTTCAGAATTACCAAACATAAATTTAAAAATTGTTGGCAGCGGTCCTGATCAAGAAAAATTGAAAGATTTAATCAAAGAAAAAAAATGGTCAAATATAGAGATGATCGGACCAAAATACGGCAATGATTTGAAAGAGACCATTGGAAATTCAGCTTTCGTCGTCGTGCCATCAGTATCTTATGAAAATTCTCCCTTTTCTGTTATAGAATCATTCGCCATGGGAAAGCCTGTTATCGCTAGCAATCTAGGCGGCCTACCCGAGCTCATTGAAGACGGAAAAACAGGCGTTCTATTCGAGGCTGGCAATATAAAGGACCTTAGAAAAAAAATCGAATATCTTTATGAACACCCTTGCGATATTCGTACTATGGGACTGACAGCTAGGTTATTCGTTGAAAAGAATTTTTCTCCGCAAGTCCACTATAAAAACCTGATGAATGTCTATCAAAAAGCGATTGATCAGAAAAATATTTAAGTTATTGCATTTTATAAATATTTAAGTTAGTGTTTAAAATATGAAAGTAGTAATGATTGGCCAAAAAGGCATACCGGCAAAATCAGGCGGCATTGAAAAACATGTCGAAGGTTTAGCTTTGGAATTAAAGAGACAGGGCCATGAAGTAATTGTCTATACCAGGCCATACTACATCTCTAAAAATATCAAAAAGTTTAGTGGTATCAATTTAATAAATATACCTTCTCTAAAAACCAAGCACTTTGACGCTGCTTCACATACTTTACTGGCAACACTTCATGCAATTTTTAAAATTAAAGATTTAGACATAATTCATTATCATGGCATTGGCCCTTCCCTTTTCATACCACTTGCCCGGATTTTAAAACCAACCGCCAAGATAATTTCTACTTTCCATTGCCAGGACTACTACCATCAAAAATGGTCATTAATGGCTCGCTTGTTTCTTAGATTAGGAGAATTTTCTTCTGTCTATTTTCCTCATAAAACAATCGTTGTTTCAAAAACACTTAAAAAGTACGTTAACCAAAAATACCACCGATCAGTAACCTACATCCCAAATGCTGTCCAATTAGGCAATGATAAAATATCAAACAAGAAAACCCTAAAAATTCTGAAAAAATGGGAACTTAAACCAAGTGAATATATTATTACTGTCAACCGCTTAGTGCGTCATAAGGGTATCCATACTTTAATTAAGGCCTTTAAAAAACTCGATTCAGAAACTCAGAAAAAAAGAAAATTAGTTATCGTTGGTGACCCTGTTTTTACAGAAGATTATGAAAAAGAAATTAAGGCTTTGGCAAAAAATAATAAAAATATTATCTTCGCAGGACAACAAACAGGAGAATCCCTAGGAGCACTTTTTGCCAACGCTTATATTTATGTTCACCCATCAGAGTCCGAGGGATTATCACTCTCCTTGCTTGAAGCTCTAAGCCATAAACTTCCTTTACTGGTTAGTGATATTCCCGCTAACATGGAAGTAATAAAAGGTCTTGGTTTCTGTTTTAAGAATAAGGATCAAGAAAGCTTATATCAACAACTTAGTTACATGCTTTCTCTTCCAGAAAATAAATTAAAAAAAATAGGCCTTTTGGGCCAGAAAATGGTTACCAATGATTATAATTGGGAAGTCGTTGCAAAAAAAACTGAAAAAATTTACAAGAAAACTAGATTATGTTTTCAACCCAGAATTCTCTTCAGGTTTAAAACCAAAGAGGCCTAACGATTTTAGTTTGTTATTATAAAAATCAATTGCTTCTTTTTCTGGAGAATTCGGGTGAAACTCAATCTGCATATTATCAAAAGAGACCCTCCCGCCTTCTTTGTTGGTTAGTGGGTCTTTTTTAATACGATCAATCTGCCAAAATTTCAATAATTTTTCCAAAACAGGTCCAATGCCAGTTATTTGTATTGCGATTTCGAAAATTTTCTGGATAAAAATTTGAAAATAACTTCCTGAAAAATATCTAGAATCTCCATAATATTTACCAAATCCCCAAAAAACATAATCTTTTGTCCATGAATTTGCGCCAATAAATTGTTTTAAAAGTTTTTCGTTCAACCACAAAGGCACTAGTCTTGTGTAAGTTTCAGCATTATAAAGACTATAAAGCGTAACTTGTAAATTCTCTGAGGATATAAAGTGATTAAGGCAAAGTTTGTTTTTAATTCTCTTTTTTGTGCGCTTCATTCCAAGTAACATTAAACAACCAGAAAGAAAAAAACGAGCTGTCCATATTCTCTTCTTTTCGGTTACAATCAAGAGATCTATGTCACTTTCTTGATTAGACCATCCAAAAACAAGAGATCCGCTTAATAAAATTCCTCTAATAAATGGCAAACAAGATAAGTAGTGAATTTTTCTTAGAATTAGTTTTGTTTTAAGATCGCTTATTTTGTCACTTGTGATTCTTTTTTTTATATTTTTTTCTAGATTCTTTGATCTCAAGAAATAAAAACCGTTTTTCTCTGAAATAATTCCGTCCTTTTTTAATTCATCAAGATAACTTATCAATTCCAATAAAGATATTTTTATATTTTTACTTTCAGGTTCAATTCGATTAGGATTTGTCAGATAACGAAAAATTTCCCAAAAAGTAAATGGCCATTGCCGAGTTTCTCCATATGCCAAAGTTGAAATAATGGATTTTTTTATTAAGTTCACAATATTAAATATATTAATTTTCCTCTTTAACCCTGTACTGAATTGCTTCCGCCAAATGATTTTGTTGTATATTTCCAGATTTATTTAGATCGGCTATGGTGCGAGCTACTTTTAGTATTCTGAAATAGCTTCTTGCAGATAAATGATACTGATTGACTGCGGTTTTCATTAATTGTTGAGAAGAAAGGTCGAGTTCGCAGAATTGTTTTATTTGAGGATTGTTCATGTCACTATTAAGTTTGGTTTTTGTATTTTGGAATCTTTCTTTTTGAACTGTTCTTGCTTCTTCTATTCTTTTTCTGATGTCTTTTGAGTTTTCTTCTTGATTTTCTGATGTTAATTTTTCATATTTAACTCTCGAAACAATAACATGAATATCAATTCTATCTAAAATTGGTCCCGAAACCCTTCTTTGGTAACGAGCAACTTGCGAAGGAGTGCAAATACATTCTTTGGAGGAGTCGTTTAAATGACCACAAGGACAAGGGTTCATCGCTGCTACAAGAGTAAAATTAGCTGGAAATTTTATTGTACCCGCTGCTCGTGAAATAGTTACATACCCATCCTCCATTGGTTGTCTTAGAGCTTCAAGGGCTCGTCTAGGAAACTCAGGAAATTCGTCCAAAAACAAAACTCCTCTGTGTGCTAAAGTTACTTCTCCTGGCTTTGGATAACTTCCTCCTCCAACCAAACTAATGCTTGAAGCTGAATGATGAGGACTCCTAAATGGACGCTCTATTAAGAGTGGTTCGTCTGGAGATAAAAGACCTGCAACGCTAAATATTCTAGTAACTTCAAGGGCTTCATCAATATCCATTTGCGGTAAAATTGTTGAAAAGCTTCTTGCTAAAATAGTTTTACCAGATCCGGGAGTGCCACTAAAGATAACATTATGACCACCGGCCGCTGCTAATTCTAGAGCTCTTTTGGCATGCTCTTGTCCTTTTATGTATGAAAAATCAAGACTTTCATCAAAGTCTTTTTCAAAAGACAGCCTTTTGAAAATATCTGTTTTAGGACTTTCAACAATAAACTTCTCTCCCTTAAGATGCCTAATAAGTTCTTTCAAGTTCTGAACAGGAATAACCTTAACGTCGTGTATTAGAGCCGCTTCTTCAGCGTCAACAATTGGAACATATATTTCTTCAAATCCTTTCTTACGAGCCATATCTGCAACAGCCAAAATCCCATTAACATGACGAAGTTTTCCTTCTAAAGACAGTTCTCCGCAAAAAATCTTTCCTTCTGATGAGAAACTAACCTGTTTTGATGCTAATAAATACCCAACTGCAATAGGAAGATCATATAGAGATCCTTGTTTTTTTAGATCAGCAGGCGCTAAGTTAACTGTAATTCTTTGGCTTTTGCTTTGGGGAGAAATAGCTCCGCTGTTTTTTAGCGCAGCGTTAACTCTTTCTTTTGATTCCTCAACGGCCTTATCTGGCAAACCGACAATATTAAATAGAGCCAGGCCGCCCGATATATCAACTTCTACTTCAATTGGCGTAGCTTCAAGACCAATAATAGCAGCTGAAAAAACTTTAGCTGACATAAGTAAAAATATTAGAGCTTAATCTTCAATCTTATCAAATCATTTATTTACTGTCTAATACAAAAGAGTTTCTTTTTAAGAAACTCTTTGTTTTTTTATTAATTATAACCCTTTTTTATGACATTCCATACAACGTTCCGCTTCAGGATAAATTTTTAATCTCTCGTGAGAAATAGTTTTTCCACAAATCTTACAAACCCCATACTTACCATCGTTAATATTTTTAATAGCTCTTTGAACTTTTTCAAGCTCAGACTCCAGTTGATGCTCTAGTGAAAGCCTAGATTCATATTGGGTCACCTCTTGAGCATCTTCATCTTTTCCACGACCAAAAAAGGGAAAGCGAGCTCTGTAATCTCCCTTAAGAGATTTTTTTTTGCGCGCTATATGAACCAGCTGCTTTTGAAGCTGTTTTTCTTTCTTTTTAAGCACCTTTTCTTGATTTGTATACTGATTTTTTGATGTTTTGACATTTTCTTTCTTGTCAAGAATAGTCTTTTTTCTTTTTTCTAGTCCTTGTTTTGTTAAATCCTGTATTTTTTTAATTATTCTCTGTGGCATATTTTTAAAAAATTCAAAAGATGCAGACTTAAGAACGATTTAATCAAAAAGCCTGCTATATTCTCAATATAAATTCATTTTAATCCTATCTCTAAAAAAAGCAAGTAAAAAAACAAAGGAAAAACAAAAGAGGGCGAAACGCCACTAAAACGATGTTTGAGGGCGTCGCCCTCTCGAAGAAGAACCTCGGCTCCTTTCCAAGGCTCCAGCTTCGGCAACCCAAGACAGGGAAAAAAGTACACATATTATCCTCCTTGTTTTGAAAAGAACTCTTTGTGATATCCGTTGTCTCAGATAGCCGCAGGACTATTCCTCCTAAACAGTCCTCTTTATTTGTTAGTGAAAGTTTCACTAACAATTCTATTATAGCATATTAAAGTTTCACGTGCAATAGTCTATGTGTCAAGTTATCCACAGCGTACCAGAAATGAGCTTCGCCCATTACGGTACGCTGCGAGCAGTTCTATGAAATACACGACTGGTAATGACTTCTGGTATGCATAATAAAATATTATGAATCAAAAAAGATCCTTTTGAGGATCATTTAAACCCTTCGATAAACTCAGGGCAAGCAGATTTTCGCAGATTCAGCCAGAAAACGAGTTAATTTTTTACCTAGAAATTATTCTGTGAACCTAAATGTATTCATAGTTGAGCTTATTGTCTTATCTTTAATCTCATCATCAAATGATAGATTAGTTCCATATCTTTTAACGCTATAAATAAAATTTATACTAATACAAACATTGTTTTTTTCTGTGGTAAACCCTATAACTTCAGCAGCCGTCTCATTACCCCCCATCGTAGCAGCAAAACCATCTTCTTTAATAAAATTTATTCCTGCAATCTGGTTCGCTTGCAGATCTTTTGCTCCACCGTCTATCCTGATGTCTAGTGGACTAATACATTTTTCATCAAGAATATATTCTCCTTTTTTTTCACCAATATCTATTTCAATATTTGTAACTCCATCGAATAAAAAAGACGAATTGCTAGAAGTTGAGAATATGTTTACTAATGAAAATTCTTCGTCATTCTGGTCTGTTGTTATTAATGCTTTTGCGGGATATTTTATTTCAAATCCATATTGATCGTTTTTATAAGTTTTCCAAGCAGAAGTATCGATATTATCTTCTATGCTGGGAGTTTTCTCGCCTAAAAGCTTATCAATCGTTGCCCAAGCAGCTTCTCTTGATGTAGTCAACACAAAATATTCTCCTTCTGTGAAAATAGTATAATCCATTGTCAGTGTTGGTTCTGGAAGATTCAAATAACGAATATGGGTATTTTTATAGTAATTATCCTGAAAAGTATCTGTACTTTGTATACCATGCTCTTTGCCCAAGAAAATATTTTTTAAATCATAAAGAATTGTACTTTCCCACGAAAGCATACTTTGTTCTGCCCCATCAAGACTGTTCAGTTTAAAAACCAAAACAACCCTAGAACTATTGTCGTCAGGTTGTCCGTAAAAGAAAATATTATATTTTTCAGAAATATTCTTATAAACACTCGTAGGCATTGCTAATCCTAAATTATCAACCACTTCAGCGCTTACCAATTCGCTGTATTTATCGCCACCTAAAGCTAAGGCCTTAACGCTTTTCCAAATTTGTCCTAAATTCACACTAGAGCTTAGATTAGAAAAATCATTTTTTGCGGCAACTATAATTCTCCTAAATTTGCCACTTCCCAGATCTTTGTAATAACTTTCTTGTATTCCAGTATAAAGATCCTCTAGTCTGTTGATATAGACAATTTCTTCTTCGTCTGGACTAAAGAAAGATCCAGACTTTATAAAATCCAAAGTTGTAGTTGGGATAATCGGAAGAGTTGATGTAGAACTGGTAGTATTGGGCAGAATCGGAGGTGTTGTAGTCGTCGCTAATGGCAGAGTTGAGGTTGGTGTAGGTGGCTGTGCTCCTCCTTCAAAAAGACTTCGAAGCATATCGCCCAAGCTCGAGAATGTACCGCTGGTATAAAGATAATATCCCGCACCACCAATAAAAACTAACAAAATCAGCGCTATAACTAGTCCTGTCTTTTTTGGTTGGTTTTCTTGTTCCATTTTCCTGCGGAACAGAAAACTCTTTACTTTGGCCAAAAAAGAAATCTTCGTTTTCTTTATTTTTATTGATTCATCTGTCTTACCTATAACTCCTTCTTCAACGTCCTGTCTGGTGAGTTTAGAATTTTCAAAATTAGACATTGCCACTCCTTTGGCAATCACGCCTCTTTTTGCTAAATTTTCTGGCGCCTCTCTAGCTATATTAACAGACTTAAGCTTCTTCCCTTTCGCCTCATCAATGTCATGTTGCATTGTCCTAACTTCATAACTATCTTTTTTTTCTAAAACACTTTCTTTGTCATAAGGTACGTCTGTATTGTCTTGTAAGATATTTCTACTCTCTAAAATTTTGTCACCAACATTTTGTGGAGCCACTTTTGAAGGCACCGCTTCTGGCGGTGTTTTTATTTCATCTTTTTTATTGCCGATAGGTATCGGCATAGTTTTTGATTGATCGTCTTTTCCCTCCATATAAAGTAACAAAGTAATAATTTAATACTTTTTTCTTCTAAAATCTCCGCCTTGTCCTCTTCCTTTGCTGTACCCATCTTTTCTATCTGGAACAAACGGGCCTGATGAATTTTTTGTTGGTTTTCTGTCGAAATTTTCTATCAATCTGAAATTGATTCTTCCTAATTCATCCGTATCAGTTACTTCGACTTTAACTCGATCTCCCTCATGAACAATATCACGAACATTTTCTACTCTGTAAGGAGCTAGTTTAGAAACATGGATTAATCCCTCATGAACCGGAGATATTTTGGCAAAAGCTCCAAATTCAAGAACTCTAGTAATTACACCATCTGCAATCTCTCCTGCCTCATATCTTTTAGTCATATTCTTAATAATATCAATTGCTGCCTGGACATTTTCTAACTTTTCTCCGCTTACATAAATTTTTCCATCATCATTAATATCTATACTTGTACTTGTTTTTTCTATTATACCATTAATTGTTCTACCGCCACCACCAATAACCTCTCCTATTTGTTCTTTTTCAATTTTTAGTGTCATTATCTTAGGAGCATATTGAGAAAGCTCGTTTCTTGGAACACTAATGGTTTTATTCATCACCCCTAATATTTCTTTTCTTGCCTTGTGGGCTTGTTCTAGTGCTTCTCCTAGGACTTTCTCGCTAATTCCTTCTATTTTAACATCCATCTGCATAGCTGTCACTTTTTCTTTAGTGCCAGCTACTTTTAAATCTATATCACCGTAATGATCTTCTGGTCCTTGAATATCTGTAAGAATTTTATAATTATTAGTGTTTTTTTCGTCTAATATTAATCCCATGGCTATGCCAGCTACTGATTCTTTTATAGGAACTCCCGCATCTAGTAAGGCTAGCGTCGAACCGCACGTTGAAGCCATTGATGAAGAACCATTGGATGATAAAACTTCGCTAACAATCCTAATCGTGTAAGGAAATTTTTCTTTACCTGGCATAACTGCCGTTAGGGCTTTTTCCGCCAGTGCACCGTGACCTATTTCTCTCCTGCCCGGACCTCGAAATGGTCCAGTTTCACCAACACTGAATGGTGGAAAATTATAATGATGGATAAAACCCTTGCTTCCAACAATTTCCATACCATCTAATAATTGTTCTTCGCTGGGATTTGCTAGCGTAACTATTGATAAAACATGAGTTAATCCTCGCTTGAATAATCCCGACCCGTGAGTTCTTGGTAAAATACTAATTTGACATCCAAGTTCCCTTATTTCGTCTAACTTGCGACCATCGGGTCTGTCATTTTTTTTCAGAATATTAATATGAACCATTTCGTCAACCTTCTTTTCAAAAAAGACCATAAGCCCATCTTTAAAAGATAACGGATTATCGCTTTCTTTGGCTTCTTGTTTAAATAATCCAATATAATCACCGTAAACTTTATCAAGATTTTCCTTGAACATCAGTTTATTTCCCCCAAAAACACTCGGTAAATTTTTGTTTAGATATTCTTCAGCCTTCTTGGTAATTTTTTTATCTATTTCAACCAACTCTATTTCCTGTTTCTTTAATCCAATTTCTTTTATCACGCTAGACTGAAAAGTAATGTTTTGTTTAATTTCTTTTAATCCATATTTAATTCCATCCATAATTTCTTTGTTGTCTGCCCCATTAGATCCAAATTCGATCATATTAATCACTTCACCATCACTCGCAAAAGTTAGATCAATAAGACTTTCTCCTCTTTCTTCATATGATGGATTAATAATAAATTTACCATCTACTTTACCAACGCGTACTGCAGACAATGGCCCTCTCCATGGAATATTAGATATGCCCAAAACAAAAGAAGCACCAATAATTGCCGGAATGTCCGGATCATTGATGCCGTCAAATGATAACACCGTGGCCACAACCTGAATATCATTACGAATTCTCTGGTCAAAACATGGCCTAATGATTCTGTCGATTAATCGTCCTGTTAAAACAGCCTCGTCAGTGGCCTTTCCTTCTCTTTTCATAAAACGAGATCCTTTCATTCTTCCTGCAGCATACATTTTCTCCTCATATTCTACTGTTAAAGGAAGATAATCAGCCCCGTTTTTGATGTTTTTACTTAAAACAGCGGTCACTAAAACAACTGTTTCTCCGTATGTCAGTTTAAGAGCTGCGTCCGCTTGAGGAGCTAGTCCTGTTTCAATAACCAAAGACTTATCTCCCAGCTTAGTTTCAAATCTTTTTTCCATTCTCATTAAGAGACTCGCCTGTAAATTCTAGACTAGTTAGAAAAAAACTAATCTACCGATTTACAGACCAATCTCAAACACGAATTATATAATATTATTAATTTAATTTTTTAATTTCTACTTTTGAGAAGAAATCTTTTTGGATCAGATCCCAAATCAACGAAGTTATGAGCTTCATGTTGAAGTTTACTTGATGCGCTTTTAGCAAAGGCTACTACCTCAACTATTTTTCCTCTATTTTTTAAATAATCAACAAGAGGAATAAAGTCCCCATCGCCAGAAATTAAGACTATAACATCAACGCTTGAGGACAAATTAACCGCATCTAAAGTAATACCAACATCCCAATCAGCCTTTTTTAGTCCACCATAAAAAACTTGAAGATCTTTTGATCGCAGTTCAATTCCTTGTTTTAAAAGGGCTTCAAAAAATGACTTTTCTTCTGCTGTTTCACTCTCAACCACATAGCCTATCGCTCTTACTAATCGCCTTCCAGCTACTGCCTCTTTAAGAACTTCTTGAAAATTAACTCTTGCCCTAAATAGATGTTTGGCAGAATGATACATATTCTGAACATCTATTAAAACAGCAACTCTCTGATCATTGTGCTGAATTCTTTTCTGAAATAAAAGAGGAATCATAGTTTAAAAACGAAATTATTTGCCGATTCCTAACTTCTCAATTATTGTTTTGTGCCCTTTTTCGTCCTTTTTAGCCACGTATTCAAGCAACTTCTTCCTTCTGGCAACCATTTTAAGAAGACCTCTCCTGGAATGATTGTCTTTTGGGTTCTTTTTTAAATGCTTGGTTAACTCTTTAATTTTTTCCGTTAAAATTGCCGCCTGAACCTGAGATGATCCAGTATCAGTTTTGTGACTTTGGAAAGATGAGATAATAGAAGATTTCTTTTTAATTGATAACATAAACAAAAAATCAATAAAGACAAATATTAGAAGACTTCGCCCTTCTTCCTTCCCATGATAGCACAAAATTCAAAAAAAACAAGTATAGTTGTAGATTTTACAAATTATATGTCGTATAATAGAATTAGATTTTTTCTACTATAATAAAAATATGACCATAAATGATCTTATTAAGCGCTACCTTGACTACCTTGAAATTGAGAGAGGTTCTAGTCAAAAAACCTTAGATAATTATAGAAGATACTTAAATCGTTTCTTGGAGTGGGCAAAAATAGAAAAACCAGAGCAGATTACTGGCGATTTAGTTCGAGAATATCGTCTTTACCTTAATCGCCTGAATAACGGTCAACTTAAAAAGATTACTCAAAATTATCACCTAATTGCTCTTCGAGGATTCTTGCTTTACTTTTCTAAAAATAATATTACTTCGCTTTCTCCAGAAAAAATAGAACTCGCAAAAAGTGGTCAGCACGAAATTGAAATTTTAGATGGTAACGAGCTTGAGAGATTATTGGCAACGCCATTAGAGAAAGAAAAAGACCGTGTCAAAATAACTAATCTCAGGGATAAAGCAATTTTAGAAACTCTTTTTAGCACTGGCCTTCGGGTATCAGAGCTTTGTAGTTTAAATAGAGAAAAAATTAACCTAGAAAAAACAGATTTTAGCATTAAGGGTAAGGGGGATAAAATCAGAATTGTTTTTCTTTCTGAAAAAGCCAAAGAAGCCATAAAGAAGTACTTAGAAAAACGCACAGATGTTGATCCGTCCCTATTTGCCCGCATTAAAAAAGTTGGAAAACGAGACAACTTAAGACTTACCCCCAGATCAGTTCAAAGAATTGTGCAAAAATGGACAATTAGGGCCGGAATAGTAAAACAGATTACTCCGCATACCTTAAGACATTCATTTGCTACCGATTTATTGGCAGGAGGAGCAGACCTGAGATCAGTTCAAGCCCTATTGGGTCATGCCAATGTATCCACAACTCAAATTTATACCCATGTTACCGATAAGGGATTAAAAGAAATTCATCAAAAATTTCACGACAAGACAAGAAAATAAAAAAATAATTTTCCAAACAAAAAGAGCAGAATTAATGCTCTTTTTTCATACCTCCAGTTTTTCTCCTTCAATTGTTTTTTATACGATACCTCCTATTCTCCTCCATGATTATCTCGTTACTAAAACCTCTGCTAACATAATTAAAATACTTACAATAAAACCGATTAAAATAACTACCCACCATTTTAATTTCTTGTTCATGAAAGACATCGCGATATTATTTTAATAGTTTACTAATTTTATTTGCCTCTTTTTCAGTTAATGGCTTAAAAATATTCCGATGATAAATTTGGGATTTCTTATAAAGTTCGTCATCTAAAAATCTTGGTTGAAGATGAATATGGAGATGGTCAATTTTAAGATCGTTTTGAGAGATAAATGGCCGATGATGTTGCCTAATATCACATCCAGGGGCGATCTTCTCGAGGATCTTTTCTTGAAATTTTACTGTAAAATTGAACAATTCTCGTCTTTCTTCTTCTTCAAGTTCTGAAATTTTTTCAACATGCCTTTTTGGAATAACCAAAATGTGTCCAACCATTAATCGAGGATCACTCAAAATAACAAAAATACTCTTCCCTTCTTTTATAATTCTCTTCTTTGTTTCGAGAATATCACAAAAAGGACAACGTTTTTCCATAAAAACTATTTCTTACTAGCTTTTGACGCAGCCTTACCAATCATTATAGTTACCCAAACAGCAATGACTGTAATTATAACCGCATAAGCAATCATCGCGCCAATACTACTGGCATCGCCAAAAACTTTCTTAAAGATTGTCTGAATAGCATCATTCCACGCCAAAGCTGCTACTAGTCCAAAGGCGGCAGTTGCTAAAGCAGCAATTTTTTCTATAATCTCATTTTTCATATTATTTTTTGTATAATTAAAAATTAAATTCCTTTTATAAAAGGAATATTAATAAATCTTGCCAAATAGATAATGCAAAGAACTACAATTAACACAATAATTATAAGCGCGATAAGTTTTGATATAATTCCCATATTAATCTTATTTTACTCTTTTAAATAAAGAAAGAAAGAAAAAAGGGCTCATTTCTTTACGAGCCCTTTTGTTATGCTTATGAACCAAGTACGATGCCGCTTTCCTTAAGTCTGCGCAATATTTCTTGAACTATTTCCTCTTCTTTTTGCGTACCATTTACGACAATTGCCTTGGAATTGCCCAAAAGCCATTCATCATGTAATCTCTCGAGGTCTTTCAGGTATTCAATAGGAATACTGCTTTCCTCTGCCCTTCCTCTCTCGTTGATACGATTAAGACAAACTTCTGCTGGCGTCCTTAGATAAACAATTTTATCCGGATCAGCACACCAATTTGATTGGAGCCAATCCCAAAGTTTGCAATATAACTGCCATTCTGTTTTTGTCATTAATCCTGATTGATAGCAGTTTTTGGCAAATACATACCGATCACAATAAATAGACCTTTCAAGAACGACATTTCGATGATCTGTCATCGCCAAAACTTCGGTCCATGTTTTTGCTCGAGTTGTAAATGCCGCTAGTTGGAAGGTAAATGCCCATCGATGAGCATCTCGATAAAACAGATCAAGCAGGTTCTCTTCGAAATCTCCTTTCCATGCTCCAACTGGTTCTTCAACAAAAGCAACTAATTTTGTATCGCTAAGTCTTTTTCCGACGGTACTTTTTCCTGCACCGATATTTCCCTCACAAAGAATCATGGTCTTGTCCTCCCCATCAACTCTCATTGATATCTTTCCTCCTTGTTTTAAAGAACAACCATATCTTTATCCTACAGAGAAAAAAATTAAAAGCAACTGTGGAAAAGTTTTTATTAATTATTTAAAAAAACACCGAAAGAGGTGTTTTAATAAAACATGACGTGGGTCGGGAGGGAATCGAACCCTCAACCTTAGGCTTAAGAGGCCTCTGCTCTGCCAATTGAGCTACCAACCCATAGATTTTTTATGCTAACATATGCCCTCGGGGAGAATCGAACTTCCATCTTGTCCTTAGGAGAGACCTGCTCTATCCAATTGAGCTACGAGGGCACTAAAAACACTTAGTAAATTTATGAGTTTAGTGTTTTTTGTGTCCTGCATCGAACTTGCTCGCCCTGAAGCGAACTTGTTCTGCTGTAGGGTTCTGGTGCAGGACTCCACATAAACCTTAAGTCTTAATTATTTTTCATTTCCCTTTTACGATTTCTTTTTTAGTAACTGTTTTTGTCGTTTTTGCTTTTACTAACTTCTCGAATTCATCTCGCTCTATGGTCTCTTGTTTAATTAAGATTTGAGCGATTTTTTTAATAAGATCTCTGTCTTTTTTAATAATCTCTTCAGCTTTTACGAGAGCGGTTTTAACCATTTTTGAAATTTCTTGATCAATTTGAGCAGCAACTTTTTCTGAATAATTTCTGTCTTCGTGGATTTCTTTTCCCAAAAAGATCAGTTCTTCTCTCTTGCCAAAAGTAATAGGCCCAAGGGTTTCACTCATCCCATATTTAGTAATTAATTCTCTTGCCAATTCGGTAGATCTTTGAAGGTCGCTAGATGCGCCTGTGGTAATCTCATTAAAAATTACCTTCTCGGCAGCATAACCACCCAAAAGCACCGAAATGTCAGTCAAAAATTCCGATTTTGAATGAAAGTATTTATCTTCTGTTGGAAGTTTAATTGTATAGCCACCTGCCATTCCGCGAGAAATAATGGAAATCTTGTGAATCGGATCTGCGTAAGGAAGACGCGCCGCTACAAGACCATGTCCTGCTTCATGGTAAGCAGTAAGTTCTTTTTCTTTTACACTAAGCAACTTGCTCTTTCTTTCTGGTCCTAGCATAACTTTCTCAATAGAATCAATTAGGTTTTGCTGAGAAATATTTTTCCTATTTTGTCCGGCAGCTAAAATTGCTGCTTCGTTTAAAAGATTTTCTAAGTCAGCTCCAGAAAAACCAGGTGTTCGCTCTGCGATAGTTTTTAACTTTACATTTTTATCAAATGGTTTATTTTTTGAATGAATTCCTAGAATTTTCTCTCGATCTTTGATATCAGGATGTTCAAGAATAACTCGACGATCAAAGCGACCCGGTCTCAATAATGCCGGATCAAGAATATCAGGACGATTAGTTGCTGCCATTACAATAACGCTTGTTTCTTTGGCAAAACCATCCATTTCAACCAAAATTTGATTTAAGGTCTGCTCTCTTTCATCGTGACCACCGCCAAGCCCTGCGCCTCGATGACGACCGATCGCATCAAGTTCATCAATAAATAAAATTGATGGCGCATGCTTCTTGGCTAATCTAAAAGTGTCACGAACTCTGGCAGCGCCCACACCGACAAACATTTCAACAAACTCCGATCCAGAGATACTAAAAAATGGAACTCCTGCCTCATTTGCGATTGCTCTTGCCACTAAAGTCTTCCCACTTCCCGGAGGCCCAACCAAAAGGACGCCTCGAGGAATTTTTGCTCCCATGTTTAGAAATTTTTTGGGACTTTTGAGAAATTCAACAATTTCTTTAAGTTCGTCTTTTATTTCAGCTAGTCCACCAACATCATCAAAGCCGATTTTATTCTTTCCGTCAGGATTATAGAAAAGACGCGCTTTCGTCTTGCCAAACATAAACGCCTGAGACTGTCCTTTTTGAGCTTGACGCCACATAAACCAGACGAAAACTCCGATAATAACAAAAGGAAACAGAATGGGTAAAAATGTTGTCGCAAAAATGAAAAATCCACTCGGCATCTTCTCTCGAACATCAATCCCCTTAAGATAACTTTCATTTACTCCAAGATTTTTTAGAGTAGTCGTTAAGGGTGCTCCATCTTCTTTAATAACTATTTCTTTCACCCCACCAACCAACAATACTTCTAAATTATTTCCTTGAATTGTTATTTTCTCTACCTGTTTCTGTTCAATTTGCGAAACGAGCTGAGTAATAGAAACTTCCTCTACTTTTTTTAAATACCCATTATCCGTTAAACTAAACAGGCTTGAGAAAACTAAAAGTAGAACAAAAATCAAAAGAAAATTTTTAAGCCAATTTTTCATTTTTTTATACTTATTTTTATTCTATTGTTTTACTTTTTTTCTTTTTCTATCTCATTTACTTTTTCTGTCTTTTCTGTTTTTTTCTCAGTCTTTTCTGCCTCTTCGGCTGGTATTAATGCCATGCGGTGGCGCAAAATATTAACTGAGAATATTTTGAATTTGTACTGTTTCCCAATTTCAATTGATATTTGTCCATCTTTCGTTGGAAGTTTTGAGATTGGTACTAATCCTTGAATTTTCTCGTCAAGTTTTACAAAAGCACCATAAGGATTTAATTTTACAACTTCTGCCTTAACCACATCGCCCCTCTGATATTTATCCTTAATTTCAAGCCACGGATCTTGCTTTAGCGCCTTAAGGGAAAGAGATACCTGATTATCTCTTAACCCGATAATTTTTGCTTTAACGTCTTGACCAACCTTCAAAACATCTCTAGGATCCTCAATGAGTTGCCAATCTATTTCTGATATGTGCACTAGTCCTTCTAGGTTATCGTCAAATTTAATAAACGCTCCGTAATCAACAATTCCACAAACTTTTCCCTCAACAATGTCACCAATTTGATGATTCTTGATTCTCTCTTTAATTTTCTCTGTTTCGTCTGCTTTTTCAGATAAAATTAGTTTTTTGTCATTTTTCTCAATGTCAACGATGCGTACTTGCAGATCTTTTCCAACCAGATTTTTAAGTTCTTTGAGAATTCTTTCGCTGTCTCCGCCAAAATCTGGATAATTGTCTTTAGACAATTGAGAGGCTGGCAAGAAAGCGTCAATGTCTCTAACCTTGGCTAAAAGACCACCCCTATTAGCTCCGACGATTTTAACTGTAATATCCTCTCCTTTTTCCATCTTGTCTTTAATGTAATCCCAGCTCTTCTCTTCTCCTGCTCTCTTAAGAGATAACTCAACATACCCTTCTTCGTTTTCAAGCTGTAAGACTTTAGCAGCAATCGCTTTTCCCTCTTCAATTTCCCTCATATCTTGGGGTAAATCAAAAAATTCACTTTTATAGCATATTCCCATTCCTCTGGCGCCCAAATCAAAATAGATAATCTTGCGCCCCTTACTTATAACTTTAGCTTCGACAATTTCCCCTTTTTTTAGAAAATCTATATCGAATTTATTTTTTTTATCTTTGTCCTTTTTACTTATTTTTACATTAGTCATTAAAAGCTCCTTTCAAATTAATTCATGCCATTGAATAAACAAATATTCATTCAAGGAATGAAAACAGTACCAGCACAAAAAATGATCAGCTGGATGCTGTAGATTTTCTATTATAGCCGGTATTTTATTTTTTTCAAGTGATTTATTGTGTTTTTCGAAAATAAAGCACGTTTTTTTAAGAATAAACTTGCTTTTTTAGAAAAAAAACTTACAATCAGGTATAATAAGAATACAAAGATTAATTTTTAAATAACTATTTTATGACTATTGATTGGCAAGGTTTATCATTTTTCAAAATCAATGATGGAAGTATTAGCCTTTGGATTGATCCAGTAGACAATAAGACTTACGACATAAAACCATCTGAAGACACTCCAGATGTTTGTCTTTTGAGTAATCCTGATTTTCTCAAGTACGATAAGAATACTATTAATAAAACAAAATATACATTTACCTACCCAGGAGAATATGAAGTTCAAGATATCAGTATTCAGGTGCATTCTTCTGCTGGTCCGGATAAAACAATGAATAATATTTTTGTCATTCATTGGAATGGCTCAACATTGGTCCATATGGGCACGATTAGGCAAAAATCTTCGGTAGGAAAGTTATTGGAAAAAATAGATGGGGTTGATGTTTTAATGATACCTGTTGGTGGCAAATCTGTGCTTGAGGCAACCGATGCAGTAGAAATCGTTCATCAAATAGAGCCCGCTATAGTCATTCCTATGTTCTATAAAACAGACGCTGATCATGATGACAAGATGGGTCTTAGTAATGCTGATTATTTTATTCAGGAAATAGGCCAAGAAAAAGAAGAATTGGATAAGTTGAAATTAGAACCGGAAAAATTAAATCGAGAAAAAACCAAGCTTGTTATTTTAAGGAAGGCATAATAATGTTTCTAATGTCCCTATAGCTCAATTGGATAGAGCGACAGCCTTCTAAGCTGTAGGTTGCTGGTTCAAGCCCAGCTGGGGACGCATACATTAATAAATTCGAATATCGAATTTCGAAATTCGAGACAAATTCAAAATCTAAATGTTTATTTTAAAAAAACTGTTTTGAATTTAAGAATTATAATTTAAATATTGTTTCGGATTTCAGGTTTAATGCTTCGGGTTTAATAAAAATGGGCTCGTAGCTCAGTTGGCTAGAGCGTCTCAGTGACATTGAGAAGGTCACAGGTTCAAGTCCTGTCGAGCCCACAAATTCGCAATATCATTTAATATTAAAAATATATGCATTCTGGGGAATTTTCACCAAAAGAAGGAGAGAAAATACTCTCTCGAGAAAAAATAACAGAAAGTACTGCACGATCTATTGCTGAGGCATTTGAAAGTCTGGGCTGTAAATTGGAATCACAAAACACTTGCGAAGATGGGAGAATTACGATAATTATAGATACTTTCGATAAGGGCAATATTGAAATCGATGTGCTCTCCGAAGATAGACCAGAAATTCTTGTTAAAAATTATAACCCATATCACGAAGAAGAATTGAGACAGATGCTTGATATATTAAAGAGAAAAGGAGTTGTTGCTTCGTGTATTTTGTTGAAAAAAGGAGAAAAATATCCTATAGAAGAGTCTCCAGAGAATCCCCCGATTTTGCCACCATCAGCGAAAGAATTATCTCCAGAAGAATTACAGTTAATTGTTTCCAAAACAGAACAACCGACAATAACAGAAATATTCCCAGATTGGCCATCTGTCGGATCAAGGGGTCACAGAACCGAACTTGGTATTATAAACGGTGAATTAATATATTGTGATAGCGAAATAGCAATTTTTAGAACACCCCAAGGAATGATAAAAATTCCATTTAGTGAAATTCTGGATCCATTTGGTAGGCCTTATGAAAAAAGAGAGAAAGGCACAAAACAAAAAGAAGAGCAGCCACCAGAAATAAAACACATAGAAATTTAATGTCCTTGTAAGGGGCAATAGCTCAGTCGGTAGAGCACGACTCTTATAAAGTCGGGGTCGATGGTTCGAGTCCATCTTGCCCCACAAAAACAAGGTTTTTAATAATATTCGCTTAGCCTCATAGTACCCGACTTTTGTCTACGACATTAAAGTCGGGGTCGATGGTTCGAGTCCATCTTGCCCCACAAAACATGCTGATAAAATTTTTTTTAATTAAAAACGATGACAGATTAAGAATAGATGTGTTTTTAAAAAAACAGTTTCCTGAGTTGTCGCGAAATTGGCTCCAAGAAATGATTAAGCAAGGATCTGTTAGTGTCAACGATCATAAAACAGAATCAAGATATATTTTAAAAAGAGGTGATAAAATAAAAATTGCTGTTCAAGAAAAAAAGCAGGTTAAAATTTCACAAGATAGTTCAGTAAAACTATGGATCGCTTTTGAAAATAAAGATTTTTTAGTTCTTCATAAGCAAGCAGGCATTTTGGTTCATCCTGATCGTAATCCTAATATCAAGACAATAGTTGGTGGGCTTTTAGTTCATTGCCCAGAGTTAAAAAATGTCGGAGAACATCCATTAAGACCAGGTCTTGTTCATAGGCTAGATAAGGAAACATCAGGACTTCTCCTAGTTGCTAAAAATCAAAATTCTTTTCTTGAATTAAAATCACTATTCAAGGAAAGACAAGTTAAAAAAACCTATAAAGCTTTGGTATTTGGACATTTTAGGGAAAAAGAAGGAAAGATCGAGAGTTACCTTTCTCGTTCTCATAAAAAACCAAATGCAAGAGTTAGTTTAGTAAAGCCGCGAGGAGATTTAAAGGCTAGAAAAGCTATTACTTATTATCGGGTTGAAAAAAAACTAATTGATCGCGATAATATCCCCTATACATTGCTTTCATTATTTCCAGAAACCGGTCGCACTCATCAGTTAAGAGCTCAATTGTTTTCCATGAATTATCCGATCGTTGGCGATCCTCTTTACACGACTAAAAAATTACCAGTAGTAAAAATTAAAAGAATGTTTTTACACGCCGAAAAGCTTGCATTTAAATTCAAGAACGAGTATTATCAATTTTACTCTCCATTGCCAGTTAGTTTGACTAGTTTTTTAAATAATTTAAAACATGACAAATTCAGTAAATAAATTACTTACGAATCAAAAAAGACAAGATTTACTAGGCTTTAGAGCTGGAGATCTTGTAAAAGTTTTTCAAGAAATCGAAGAGGGAGACAAAAAAAGAATTCAATCTTTTGAAGGTCTTGTCATAGCTAGAAAGCACGGAGATGAAACAGGTGCTACTTTTACGGTACGTCGAGTAATTTCTGGTATAGGTGTTGAAAAGATTTTTCCACTATATTCGCCAAGCATTAAAAAGATTGAAATTGTTAAAAAGCCGAAACGTGTCAGCAAGGCAAAACTTTACTGGGTAAGAAAAAAGACAGAAAAGGAAATTCAAAAGAGACTCAGGCTCGAACAAGGTTCAGGAAAAAAAACAGGAAATAATAAAGTTAAACCAGAAGGTATCTCAAAAGAAAAAGATAGAGAAGGAACAAAAGATGTTGTTACTGATACGAAAAAATAAATAATCATTGAATAATTAGCAAGCCCAGGTGGTGGAATTGGTATACACACAAGCTTGAGGAGCTTGGCTCTTTTGAGCGTGCAGGTTCAAGTCCTGTCCTGGGCATCTATACAAGCTAAGGAGGGTTAATATATTAATTTGGAATAAATAAAAAATTATGACTAAAAAAAATACTTTACCAATAGTCATTTTGGGAGGAATAGTTTTAGTTTTAGCTGCAGCTTTGGCCTACCAAAATTTTGGTAATCCAGGCGGCTCAAATGCTCTTTCAAAAGAAGCAGTTAGTAAAAAAATTGTTGAGGTCATTGGAAAAGAAGTTGGTGATCCAAGTAAAGTTTCTGTAGACAAAATTGAACTATCAGGCTCTTTGTATAAAGTTTCCCTTAATGTTTTAGGGCAAAGTTATGAATCTTATGCCACACTTGATGGAAATTATCTTTTTCCCCAGAAAGTTGATTTGAATCCCGCAAAACCAAAGGAGATTTCCAAAACAGAAAGGCCAAATGTAAAATTGTTTGTTATGTCTTATTGCCCTTACGGTAATCAAGCAGAAGATGCAATAATTCCCGTTGTTAATCTTTTAAAAAACACAACAGATATTGAACTCCATTATGTTATTTACAGCAATTATTCTTCGGGTTATCCTGATTTTTGCATTGATAAAGAAAACAAATATTGTTCAATGCATGGCACCCAAGAAGTAAATCAAGATGTTCGTGAACTTTGCGTTCAAAAATACCAAAAAGAAAAATTATGGAGCTTTGTTGGAGAAATGAATGCTAATAGTACCGCTCAAGATTCTGATTCGAAATGGGAAGCAATTGCTAAAAAATTAGGTATTGATGTTGCCAAAATTAAGACTTGTCAGAAAAACGAAGCAACTGCCCTTCTAGATCAAGAAGTTGTTTTAACTAGTAAAGATTATCAGGTTCAAGATTCTACAAGCCATCAAGGCAATGCAACAGAAAAAATTTCTGGTTCTCCAACTCTCATCATTAACGATATGTACTATGATGGTTCTAGATCAATAAGCGATTACCAAACTGCAATATGTGGTGCCTTTACTACAAAACCAGAAGTATGCAATACGACTCTTCAGGAAAGTTCCACGACAACGCCTGCAGCAGCTGGTTCTTGTAATTAATAAAAATATATACGATTCGCAAAAAGACAGGCCTAGTGCCTGTCTTTTTAGTTGTTTGATAAAATTTCCCTTAAAAGATATAATGACTATATAATGCTTAAAAAGATTATTTATATCACATTATTTGTTTTGTTGGGAATTATTCTTCAAGGACTGATTCATGTCGGTCTTGAAGTTTGGTGGATTGGTCTTCTTGTTGGGAATTTTAATAAGTATAGTCTTGGCATGTCTTGGGCGCAATGGTTTTCTCTTCACAGCATCCTAACGGTTATTTTATTCTTAGTGGGAATATTTTTTGGGCTATGGCAAGGATTCTTTTGGTGGAAAATAATTTATGTTGAAAAAAGATTACAAAAATTGAGAAATAAGTATAGAAAATTGTTTTTTAAAAAACATGAAAAAAAATAACAGAAAAACTGTTGTTTTAAAAGACAGGAAAAAAAATAACAATAAACGGAAGACTTTTTTAATAGTTTTAGTAATTATCCTTATCTTTCTCATAGCGATAGCAACCTCGGCACTTATTGTAAAATATACATATCACAGAGGGTTTTTAAAAGAATGTTATCGTGTTTGCTACTTTAATAAAAGCAGTAGTCTTTGGGAATATCGTCCATGGGGATATAAGTCAGAATTTGTTGAAGAAAATAGAGATTTTCCCTCTATCGAGACTTGTCTTAGTTATTGCATGTCTCAAAAGCAAATTGATTTTATAAAACAAGGCGAGTAAGTCATCTAAAAAACAAAAAAGGGACTTTCGCAAAAAAAGTTCTTTTTTTAATATTATAATGCTTCTATTTTTACATCTAGCGGCTCAGGTGGAAAATGTTTTATAATCCCCGCTTTTGCGCCTATTTTTGTCACAACCGACGATCCATTGGTCGCCGCATATTGAAGTGCTTTAGTGACATCATGGTATTTAATATACCCCCCCACAAATCCTGAACCAAACGCATCCCCTGCTCCCAATCGATCAACTAATGGCCAATTATAGATTCCTATTTTATAAGACTGTCCTTCGTCAGCTACGTAAGCGCCATCGGGACCATCAGTAATCACTTCTATTCCTGGTGTTAATCCGCAAGAGCGCCTAAAAATTGTTTTCCTAAAATTATAAGGAATACCCATAAGATCGGATGCTTCTTTTCTGTTTAAAATTAATATTGTCGTAGCATTAAATATATTGAACAATTTTTTAGAGCCAAAATTTAATTCTTTGCTTCCAGGATTTAGAGCAAGCTTTATGTTTTTACTGATTACAAATTCCGCAATTTTATCAAGCAAATCAATATTGCCACCAACCGACGAAACATAAAGCCATTTAGTTTTTATCTTTTTAAATAAAATGTCATCTTTGCCAATCATGGCCCCTCTATACACAAACACATTCCTCTCTCCTGAATCACTTAGAAATATTATTGAAACACTTGTTGGATTTAATTTATCTTGTTTTATTAAACCAGTTTTTATTTTTTCTTTTTTTAGCACTTCTATTATATTTTTTGCCGCTAAATCATTCCCCACTTTGCAACAAATAGCAGTTTTTAGACCAAGTCTTGCAAATGTAACAGCGCTATTCGTCGCTCCACCGCCTGTTTCAAAGATCATTTCCTTTATCTCGGTTTTTGCCCCTGCCTCAAAAGCCATTGATTTACCGTTCACAAAACGCAAATCGTCCAGAATTTTAAAATCATCTGATTTAAAAAAGATATCTCTCGTTGCTGTCCCGATTGTAGTAATGTCAAACATAGTATGATTAATTTTCAAATTCCAAATTTCAAATTTTCAATCAATTTTTAAATGATACAATTTTCAATTATTATTTCTGTTATAACAAAAAATGTGATAAAAATCAAAATAATAAAACCACGATGTTCTTTTTGAATTAAATGACAATACGAAACCCACAACTCGGAACTCGCGACTCGTTAAACCTAATTGCTTGATTATTAGCATAAATAGTGATAAATTAGCTCTTGTAGGGATTTCTTCAAAATTTAAGGGCTTGCCCGATCGAAGCCTTGGCGAAGGCGGGCACTTAGCTCAGTTGGTTAGAGCGTCTGGTTTACATCCAGAAGGTCATAGGTTCGAATCCTATAGTGCCCACGCATAAGAAATAGAGTACCCCAAATAAAACACCATAGAGGTCATAGGTTTGCCCTGAAAAGTAGAATAAAACATACTTCAGATTAGTCCTGAACCGTGCTCTGCTCTGGTTCAGAACGAGTCCTCTAGTGCCCATGTTCATTGACACTGCTTGATTTCTCGCCTATACTTGATATTTGATATTATAGAATAGATATGATTACTGTTTTTTTTGTTTTATATAAATTATTATCCGTATTACATTAACATGCTTGATATTAAACAATTTCTCATCGCTATTGAACAACTAGCTGCTGAAAAGAACATCCCAAAAGAAAAAGTGTTGGAAGCAGTAGAATACGCTATTGCAGCAGCATACAAAAAAGAAAACGATCTTCAAAGTTGCAAAGTTAAGGCAAAACTTGACCCAGATGGCGGACAAACCGAGGTCTGGCAAGAACTTACCGTTGTAACCGAAGAATCTCTTGAAGAAGAGGAAAAGAAATTTAATCCAAAAAAACAAATAATGCTCGAGGATGCAAAAAAGAAAAAGAAAAGCATTAAAGTTGGAGATACCGTGGTAATTCCTCTCAAGGTCATTGATGATTATGGCAGAATCGCCACTCAAACTGCCAAACAGGTTATTATTCAAAAAATTAAAGAGATCGAAAGAGATATCACTATTGGCGAATATAAAACTAAAGAAGGTGACGCTATTAGCGGCATTGTCCAAAGAGAAGAGCATGGAGTCGTCTATATTGACATTGGCAGAACGAATGGTATTTTGCCACCTCAAGAACAAGTTCCCAACGAAAGATACAATATTGGCCAAAGGCTTAAGTTTCTGCTTTTAAGTATCAAAGAAGATGCTCGTGGTCCTGTTATTTTTCTTTCAAGAAATCGTTCAGAATTCCTTAAAAAACTTTTAGAATTTGAAATCCCTGAAGTTGCAAACGGAAGCGTAAAAATTGAAGCTATTGCTAGAGAAGCTGGTAAAAGATCAAAAGTTGCTGTTGTTTCTAAAGAAGAAGGAATAGATCCAATTGGAGCATGTGTTGGTCAAAGAGGAACTCGCATTTCTGCTGTCATTAGTGAGTTGGGTGGAGAAAATATTGATATTATTCTTTGGTCCGAAAATCCTCAAGAACTTATTTCTAACGCTCTTGCTCCCGCAAAGGTTTTAGATGTAAAAATTGACAAAAAAGAAAACATAGCAAAAGTCGTTGTTGCTGACGATCAACTTTCCTTAGCCATTGGAAAAGGCGGACAAAACGTAAGATTGGCCGCTAAGCTCACTGGTTGCAAGATTGATGTTTCCTCTGATAAAAATCAACCAATCGAAATAAAACCAGAAGAAATTAAAACTGACGAAAAGATTGAAGAAAAAAGTAAAGTAAAGAAAAGCGAGAAAAAATCATCAAAATCAAAAGCAAAAAAAGATGAAAACAAGTAAATCAGTTGGATCTAATGGAGAAATTAAAATAAGCGTTAGTCTAGAAAAATCTGAAGCTGAAATATGTTACAAACATGCATTTCAGCAGATAAAATCAAATTTTGCGCACAAAGGATTTCGCAAGGGCAATGTTCCTGAATCAATCATTGAAAAGAATGCTAAGGGCCGCATCTTTGACCTTTATGAGGAGCACGCCTTAACCAGAACCCTAACCAAGGCAATAGAAAAGGAAAGCATAAAACCAGTTTTGAGACCAGAGGTAAAAATACTAAAATCGGTTCCTGGTGATGTTTTTGAATACGAAGTTACTGTAGTGTCATATCCAAATATAAGACTTGGTAAATACCAAGATCTAAATATAAAGAAAAAGATCATTGATGTTGATGAGCAAGAGATTGATAAAGCCCTAGAATTTTTAAGACAATCCCGCGCGAGTTTTAATGATTCTAGTAAACCAGCCGAAAAAGATAATCTCTTAGATATTAGTTTTGAGGCTTTTTTTGAAGGCAAAAAAAACGAAGAAGGTTCTTCTAGTCACTATCCCCTAAGATTGGGAAAGAGCAAGCTCCATCCCGATTTTGAAAAACAATTACTTGGCATGATAATTGGTGAGAAAAAATCATTCCAAATTAGTTTTCCCAAAGAATGGCCTCAGAAAGATTTTGCAGGAAAAAAAATAGATTTTAGCGTAACCTTAAATTCTATTAAAGAAGTAGTCTTACCTACTCTTAATGATGAATTTGCTAAATCTTTAGGAGATTTTAAAAATCTAGATGAAATTAAAAAATCTCTCAGGGATGGATTGAGGCAGGAAAAAGATCAACAGGAAACAATGCGAATCAAAAAGGAGATTTTTGATAGAATTATTAAAATTTCATCTATTGAGCTTCCTCAGATTTTGATCCAAAAAGAGGAAGAAAAAATCAAGGAAGATTTTGAGGCGCAGTTGAAAGAAAAAAATATAACGATCAAAGACTATCTTAAGCAGGTTAAAGCTACTGATAAAGAACTGGAGAAAAATTTTCATAAAAATGCCATAGATCGCCTTAATTCAACATTTGTTATTAACGAAATCGCCAAGACAGAAGAGCTTTTCCCGAAACATGAGGAAGTTGAAAAAGAAATTAATGAATGGCTCAAAAAAAGTCAAAATTCTCAGAAAAGCCTCAAAGATATTGACTTGGACAAATTAGAGAGTTATACTTTTGAATACTTAACCAATCAGAAGGTCATCGATTGGCTTTTGGAAAAAAATATTTGTGTAAATTAGTAAGATTTCTTTTTAGACCGTAAGATGAACCTAATTCCTACAGTTATCGAAAAAACTCACGGTGGCGAAAGAGCTTATGATATCTATTCACGCCTACTTAAAGAGCGTATCGTTTTTATCTCTGGGCTTATTAATGACGAAGTTGCCAATATTGTCATAGCCCAGATTCTTTTTTTGGAGAGTCAAGATTCCAAGAAAGATATCAAGCTCTATATTAATAGTCCCGGAGGTTCAGTTACAGCAGCACTAGCAATTTATGACACAGTGCAACATGTACAGTGTGATGTTTCTACTATTTGTACTGGTCTCGCCGCTTCAGCCGCTGCTCTATTGCTAACTTCTGGAACTAAAGGAAAAAGGTTTATGCTCCCCCACGCCGAAGCAATGCTACATCAAGTTATGGGTGGAGCTCAAGGACAAGCAACGGAAATCGAAATTTCAGCCAGACATATCTTGAGTATCAAGAAAAAGATTAATAAGATCTTGGCGCATCACACTGGTCAGACGCTGGCGAAAATAGAGAAAGATACAGATCGCGATTTTTATCTTACTGCTGACGAGGCTATAGATTATCACTTGGTAGATAAAATCGTAACAACAAAAAAACGTTAGTATTCCTTGTTATTGAAGGTCTAGATAGAAGTTCTGACAAAAAGAAAGAACGCATATGAGTAATTATTTTGCAGCAATAGCGATAGTTTTAGGTGTTTTTGCTGGATACCTCTTCCGTCATTGGTTATCTCTTAGAAAAGTTGGTTCGAGTGAAAAACGAGCCAATGAACTCTTAAGAAAAGCTCGCGAAGAAACACAGCAAATGATTCTTCAGGCGAAAAAGAAGGCTATAGACACTCTCGAGAAGGTAAAGATAGAGGAACAAGAAAGACAGAAGCAACTCAATAGGCAAGAAGAACGCTTAGCTGTTCGAGAAGAAAGAATTGAAAAAGATTTAGAAGAAATTGATCGCCAGAAAAAATCTTTACTAGAGAAAGTAGAGAAAATCAAAGAGATTCAAAAAAATGTTCAAGCAATCGAAAAGGAAGCTCAAGAAAAACTCCAAAGCATTGCAAAACTAACAGTAAAGCAAGCTAAAGAAAAAGTAATGACTATGGCCGAAAAGGAAAACGAAGAAATCATTACTGAGCTCATTAAAAAACTTGAAAAACATAAACACGAAGAAATCGACCAAAAAGCGGCTGATCTCATAGCTCAGTCAATGCAGAGAATTGTTACTTCCCAGGCCGAAGAATTCACCACGACAACTGTGGCCATTAAAGATGAAGATGTTAAGGGACGTATTATTGGAAAAGAAGGTCGTAATATTCGTACTTTCCAAAAAGCAACTGGCGTTGAATTAATTATTGATGAAACTCCCGATGCAGTAGTTATTTCGTCATTTAGTCCATTACGAAGACAGATAGCCAAGGTTGCCCTTGAAAGATTAATCATTGACGGCAGAATTCAACCAGCTCGCATAGAAGAGATTGTTACTAAAGTAAAAGAAGAATTCACTGAAAAAATCCGCCAACTCGGAGAAGAAGCTGTTTATGAATTAGGTATTGCTGATTTTGACCCACAATTAGTCTATCTTATCGGCATGCTCTATTTCAGAACCAGTTTTGGTCAAAATATCTTGCGCCACTCGATTGAAGTTGCGGGCATAAGTGCCATTATGGCCGAAGAGTTGGGCGCCAATGTCGGTATTGCAAAAAGGGCTGCCATTCTTCATGATATTGGCAAGGCCGTCAGCCACGAAGTTGAAGGTTCTCATGTAGAAATTGGCAAGAAAATTTTGGAGAAATTTAAGGTTGATCAAAAAATTATTGACGCTGTAATTTCTCATCACGAAGATTATCCCTTCACCGATATCGAATCTCGTGTTATCCAGGTAGCTGATGCTCTTTCTGCTTCACGCCCAGGCGTAAGAAGAGAAAATTACGAAGCTTATATTAAAAGACTTGAAGAATTAGAAAGCCTTAGTAACAACTTTGATGGTGTTAAGAAAACTTACGCCATTCAAGCGGGTCGTGAAATAAGAGTCTTTGTCGATGCAGAAAAAATTAGCGATTTAGAAGCATATCAATTAGCTAAAAAAATCGCGGAAAAAATAGAGAAAGAAATGGTTTATCCCGGTGAAATTAAAGTAAATGTAATTAGAGAAACTCGCGCTATTGAGTTTGCTAGATAAACATACAATACAAATTAATCTCTAAAGCCCCATTGTGGGCGATGAAAGGAGGTGAAAACAAATGACAAAACAAGCTCTAATCGATCATGTCGCTTCAAAAACTGCTTTAGCTAAAGCTCAAGTTAAGAAGTGCATCGATGCTACTTTAGACGGTATCACTGTTGCTCTTAAAAAGGGCGATGGCATTACCTTCACAGGATTTGGTACCTTCAAGACTTACGACAGAAAAGCTCGCACAGGCCGCAATCCTCAGACAGGCGCAAGCATTAAAATTGCTGCCGCCCGTGTTCCAAAATTCAAGCCTGGTAAAGCTCTTAAAACTGCTGTTAAGTAATCTTTCTTTGATGGCATGCGGTCAAAGATAAGATCGTAAATCGAACTCAAGAAGCTCCTTCGGGAGCTTTTTGGGTAGAAGAAACAAGATAACATTGGTCAAATAAGATAAAAGCATCATAGTAGTAAGAAAGGGCTTGATTTTTTTCATTTTTCAGTTATCATTTAAAATACTTCTATTGTTTGTCAAAAATTAATTGATGCCCCTATCGTCTAGAGGCCTAGGACGTCAGGTTTTCATCCTGAAAACCGGGGTTCGATTCCCCGTGGGGGCGCATTCATTATGAGCCGTGGTAGCTCAGTGGTAGAGCGAAGGCCTGAAGAGCCTTGCGTCGGGGGTTCAATTCCCTCTCACGGCACACAGATTATAAAAATGCGGCAGTAGTTCAGTTGGCTAGAACGTCTCCTTGCCAAGGAGAAGGTCGGCGGTTCAAATCCGCTCTGCCGCTCAATTGAAATTTATCTGACAAAAATCAAAATCTCGTTTAATAGCGAGATTTTGTGTTTATATTTGATTTTTGCGTTATTTAAGTTTAAAATTCAGTATAAACATGAATATTTTAGGCATAGAAACATCGTGTGATGAAACAGCCATAGCTTTGGTTGAATTTAATAAACAAGGAACAAGAGGATCTCTAAAGATTAATATCTTAGCAGATAAGGTTGCATCTCAAATAAAAACCCATGAGCCCTTTGGCGGAGTTGTTCCAGGTTTGGCAGCGAGAGAACATATAAAGAATCTGCCGATTCTATTTAAGGAAACAAAAAGGGACATAGAAAAAATAATGAAGATGGTTGATTTAATTGCTATAACGCATGGACCGGGATTAATGCCGTGCTTACTTGTGGGCGTCGCTTTTGCTAAAGCGCTTGCGTATAAATATCAAAAGCCGATTATTGGAACAAATCATTTGGACGGTCATTTGTACTCTGGCTTATTGAGCTTGGATCAGAAAATAGACGTTAAATTGCCCTTGTTCCCTGCTATTGGTCTTATTGTTTCTGGGGGACACACAGAATTAATCTTAATAAATAAGATTGGTAGTTATAAACTTTTGGGAGAAACTCTGGACGATGCCGCAGGAGAAGCATTTGATAAAGTAGCTCGATTGCTCGGTCTAGGCTACCCCGGTGGACCAATTATTGAAAAAATTGCAAAAGATGGCAATCCACGAACTTTTGACTTTCCAAGACCAATGATAAATTCTGGTAATTATAATTTTTCCTTTGCTGGTCTAAAAACCGCTGTTTTATATAAGGTCAGAGAAATTCAAAAAAATAACAAAGGCCAGAAAAAAATTGACGATATTACCATTAAAAACTTAGCTGCTAGTTTCCAGCAATCTGTTATAGATACTTTGATTGCAAAACTAAAATCTGCAATCATAGAATTCAATCCAAAAAGTATATTCTTAGGAGGCGGTGTCCTTGCTAATCAAGCGCTGAGAGATGCTATAGGTAAGATTAATCTTGAACAAACCATTTACTTGCCTCAAAAAAGGTATTGTGGCGATAACGCATCAATCATCGCCTTAGCAGCTTATTTCAATTCTGAGATAATATCAAAATCAAAAAATAACTGGAAATATTTGGAAGTAAATCCAAATCTTGTCATAAATTAACTTTAATTAAATAATTTCAGGTTAAATTTTAACTTACTATGGATGCTTCTTTCGACAAAAAGTACCAGCCTAAAGAAACTGAAGAAAAAATTTACCATGATTGGGAAATCTCAGGTTTTTTTAGCCCAGAAAATACCAGAAAAGATAATAATGGCAAAGCTTTTACGGCAGTTATGGCTCCCCCAAATATTACTGGCAATCTTCATATGGGGCATGCCCTAGAAAATGCTCTTGTTGATGTTATCGTAAGAAAAAAACGCATGGAAGGATTTCGCGTACTTTGGGTCCCGGGAACTGATCACGCGGGAATTGCAACCCAAAATGTCGTGGAAAAAAAGCTTGCCAAGGAAAATATAAAAAGGAAAGACCTTGGAAGATCGTTATTTGTTAACAAGGTTTGGGAATGGAAAGAACAATATGGTAATATTATTTTAGGTCAATTTAAAAAACTAGGAATTTCTGTAGACTGGACACGAAGTCGTTTTACTTTGGATGAAAATTATAAAGAAGCTGTAAAAACCGCTTTCGATCATTATCAAAAACTAGGTTGGATATATCAAGGACAAAGATTGGTTAACTGGTGTCCTCGCTGTTCTACTGCCCTATCTGATCTTGAAGTTGAATATAGCGAAGAGGAAGGCAATCTCTGGTATATTAAATATTCCCTAAAAGACTCTGATAATTATGTGGTAGTAGCCACAACCAGACCAGAAACAATGCTTGGCGACACTGCCGTTGCGGTCAATCCAAGCGACAAGCGTTATAAAAAGTTAATTGGCAAAACCTTGGTTCTTCCTATTATCGGAAGAGAAATTCCTTTAATAGCAGATAAAATTATAGATAAAGATTTTGGCACCGGCGCTGTTAAGGTAACCCCTGCCCATTCTTTGATAGACTTTGAAATAGCAGAACGTCACAGTCTTTCTTCTGTAAAAATTATCAATGAATTTGGACGAATGACAGAAGAGGTTGGTAAGGATTTTAAAGATTTAAAAACTATTGAAGCGCGCGAAAAAGTTCTTGAACAACTCAAAAAAGAAAATCTTCTAGAAAAAATTGAAAAACACACCCACAGCGTATCTCATTGTTATCGCTGTAACGCCTACATTGAACCACTGACATCTTCTCAGTGGTTTTTGAAGATGAACAAGCTCGCGCCTTTAGCGATTAAAGCTGTTAGGGATGGAAAAATTAGGTTTTACCCAAAAAGATGGGAAAAACCTTATTTTAACTGGCTAGAAAATATTCGTGATTGGTGTATTTCTCGCCAGATTTGGTGGGGACACGAACTTCCAATAAAAAACTCTGAAGATGTCTTAGATACTTGGTTTTCTTCGGCCCTTTGGCCCTTTGCAATTCTTGGATGGCCCCAAAAATGCAAAAGTATCGCCAATGACAAAAAATGCTTAACTCCACAAGACGATCTTGGAGAGTTTTATCCAACCGATTTGGTGACAAGTGCCCCTGAAATTCTTTATTTGTGGATAACGCGAATGATTTTTTCTGGCATAGAATTTATGGGAAAAGAACCTTTTAAAAATGTTTATATCCATCCAGTTGTGCTCACAAAAGATGGTCGCAGAATGTCTAAATCCCTAGGCACAGGTATTGATCCGCTTGATCTTATTGAAAAATACGGAGCTGATGCTACTCGTTTTGGACTTCTTTGGCTTACCGGCACAAACCAATCTATTAGATTTAATGAAGATTCTGTTGTAATGGGTCAAAAATTTTGCAATAAAATATGGAATGCTACTAGATTTATTCTATTAAATAATCCTCCGCAGATTGATGCTGATTTTGAAAAAAAATTAGTCCAAACTGATTTAGATGAAGACGATAAAGCTATTATCGACCAGCTTAAAAACACTATTAAGTCGGTAAGTTTATATGTAGAAAAGTTTAGGTTTAATAAGGCTACCGAAACTCTTTATAATTTTTTCTGGCATGACTTCTGCGACACTTATATAGAAAAATCAAAGGACAAAGTCTTTAATCCGCCCTCAGAAGAGATAAAAATTAAAACTCAGAGTATTTTACTTTACGTTCTTTTCGATTCTATCAAGCTCCTTCATCCGTTCATCCCATTCATCACCGAACAAATTTATCAAGCACTGCCTATTAAAAACAAGGAAAAATTTATAATGATTGAGAAATGGCCAACCGTTTAAATTCGAAGTTCTAAATCCGAAATTCGAAACAATATCTAAATTCGAATATTTAATGACAAAGTGTTTGAGATTTTGAATTTTGAAAATTATGATTTGTTTCGGTTTTCGTGCTTCGGGTTTCTGATTTATTTGAAAAATTAACTATGTTTTTTCTTATCGCTATTCCCCTAGCCCTATTACCCAGCCTCATTTGGCTTTTATTTTATTTAAGAAAGGATGTTCATCCAGAACCCAATCACTTGATAATGCGCGTTTTTGTTTGGGGAATGATAACCACAATCGTAGCAGCCTTTATTATTTTTTTCTTTGCATCACTCGAAAGTGATTTTGCTAAAAGAGGTTTTTTTATTAAAGACCATTTTCCTTACATTTTGACAATTCCGATTATAATAATTTTTATTAATGCTTTTTGGGAGGAAGTTTTGAAATATCTTGTAGTTCGTTTTTCGATTTTTAAAAACCCTGAATTTGACGAACCTGTCGATGCAATGGAATACATGATTATTGTTGCATTGGCGTTTGCAGCCGTGGAAAACATCTTAATTAGCGCCAATTATAGCAACTTAAAATCGTTGTCAGTTTTATTATTTGTTAGGTTTTTAGGCGCAACCTTAATTCATGTTCTTTCTTCAGCAACGCTAGGATTTTTTCTTGCAAAAGCTGTTTTTTGGAAAAAAAATCGTCGCCGTTTTCCCCTAAGAGTTGGTTTTGTCGTACTGGGAACACTAATAGCGACCGGCTTGCATGGTATCTTTAATTTTCTTATAATAGAGAGTAATAATCTGAAAGAAGGAGGGATTCTTTATCTAGTGGCAGGATTCTTAATTGTCTTGTCATTCGTTGTTACTAGAGAGTTTCGCCGCCTCAATTATCAGTCTTTAAAAAAGTAATCATACAAACATGAAAAAAAGAAAAAGTTTTCTTGATCTACTTACGAAAAATTCCAATAAGGACGAGGCGACAATGGATTCCTCTCTGGAAGCTAATAGAAGCGTTAATTTTGGCATGAATTTACCGCCAATGGAGGAACGCATTCCTCTCGATGAAAAAAGCTGGCTGGCTGAAGCAGGAGAAGACGGACAACTAACATTAGATGTCTATCAGACCGACAAAGACATCATTATTAAATCTACAATTGCCGGCGTTGATCCCGACGATCTGGATATTGGCTTTAATAACGGCATGATCACCATTAAGGGAGAAAGAAAGTTTAATGAGAAAGTTCGTAGTGAGGATTATTTCTATCAAGAACTTTATTGGGGAAGTTTTTCTAGAAGCGTCATTCTTCCAACTGAAGTTGATCAAGAAAATATTGAAGCTGAACTTAAAAATGGCATTCTGACTGTTAAATTACCTAAGAAGGAGGCATCTAACCAAAGAAAAATCAAAGTTAAGACTGTCTAGAAAGATTAGATAATGAAAAAGAAGTTTTCGTTTAAAATTTTTCCAATAGTATTATTGGTCGTTTTTCTTGTTATTGGTGTTTGTGTAAACGCCCTTTTTTTGTTTAATAAAAATCATCTTGTTTCTGGAATAAGGATAGCTGGCATTGATGTTGGCGGAAAAACAACAAAAGAAACACAGGTAATTCTGGAAAAAAATGAGAATAAATGGTTATCTCAGAAAATAGATCTAAAACTAAGAGAAAAAAATATTGCTACTTCATGGGAATCCTTGGGATTCTCTTTCGACAACGAAGGTACCATCAAAACAGCATCATTGATTGGAAAAAATCATGGATTTTTCCGCAATATTTTTCAGCAGTTTAAGGCACTTTTAGGCGGTTACAATTTACCTCTTAAAATAAGCTGGAATAATAATGTATTAAAGATTTTTACAAAGATTAATTTTGGAGACGAAATTAAAGAGACTCAAAATGCTTCGCTCATTTATAAAAATAGTTCTATTGAACTAATTCAATCTAAATCAGGAAGACAGCCAAATTGGAATGATTTAATGAGGGCTGTTGAGTCAAAAGCGTCATATTTAAAGCCATTTTCCGATTACAAGCTTATGATTACCGCCCAACTTCCCGAAATTAAAGACGACGAAACTGATTTGGCGATGAAAAAAGCCTCTGAACTACTAAGCGGCGCCCCTTATCTTCTATCCTTCGAGAATAAAACTTGGTCTATAGAGAAAGACTTGTTGGCTTCTTGGTTCAAATTTGTTCCTGTTTATGACCAATTAGATAAAAATAATAAAATTCTTGGCTTAGATTTAGACGAATCTTTGATTGCTAATTACCTTCTTAATATCGTTCCTGAAGTTAATCGACTCCCCCAAGATGCAAGACTAATTTTTAAAGACGGTGTTTTGACTATAAACAAGGAGAGTGTTCCTGGGATCGAACTTTTAATAGAAGATAGCGCCTCTCAAATTAAAAAAGATATTTTCGGCGGAGTCCCACAGATTAATTTAATCGCAAAAACTACTCCTGCTAAAATTAGCAAAAATACCCTTGGTAATTTGGGAATTGAAAAACTAATCGGCGAAGGGACTTCGGATTATTCTGGTTCGTCCTTGAGCCGTGTTAATAATATTCGGGTTGGTTCTTCAAAATTTGATGAATATTTAATCAAGCCCCAAGAAGAATTTTCTTTCAATACTATCCTCGGAGATATTACCAGCGCAGAAGGATATTTGCCCGGTTTAGTTATTAAAAACAATCAATTGATTCCTGAGTATGGCGGTGGCATTTGCCAAGTATCAACTACCATGTTTAGGGCTGCTGTTAATTCAGGCCTAGAAATCACGGAGCGCTATCCCCACTCTTTTCCAGTAAGTTATTATAATCCTCAGGGATTTGATGCGACTATTTACCCGCCCCATCCTGATTTAAGGTTTATCAATAACACTTCTGGATATGTTTTAATCCAAAGAGAAATTGTGGGTAATAAACTAACTTTTCAGATGTATGGTAAAGACGAAGGAAGAACTGTAAAGATTAAAGGACCAACTGTTTTTGAAAGAAACGCCGAAGAAGATTCATTTAAGACAGTTTTATGGCAAGAAGTGTACGATAAAGACGGTAATCAGATTTTAAAGAAAGGCTTTTGGTCATATTACCAATCACCTAGCCTTTTCCCTGTAGCAACAACGACTCCAGCCGCCCCAACAACTCCTCCGACAACAACTCCAGTCACTCCTTCAGCCCCTCAAGAACAACCGACAAGCACCAATCCTCAATAAAAAATAAAGTGTAAAATCATAATAGGGCTTTACAGTTTAAAACTTAACGATTATATTAAGAGATATGCGCCGGGGTGGTGAAACTGGCAGACACGCAAGGTTTAGGACCTTGTGGGGAAACCCGTGCAGGTTCAAGTCCTGTCCCCGGCATTTTGCGACAAAGAGTTTTTTACCATGAAGTTTTAGTACTTCATGGCGAGTCTCTCCGTCCGCATATTTTAATCGGTCGACCTTAGTCTTAATTTGACCTTAAATTATTAAATAATAAAAATATGAGTATATTAAAAGGAGAATCACAAGAATCCGGATCAGAGAAATCCCTAGAAGAAATTAAAGCCGAAGAAGTTATGAGAGATGATCAGAAAGAATTATCAGAACAGCGCGAAAAGATGATTGAAGGTTTAAGAGCAATGGGAAAAGAAGGATATATAGAAATAGAAATAAATTCTTCGAACGAAGGCGGTATGTTTACTGGAGACATTAGTGGGCATAATCTTGAAATATCTTATATCCCAGAAAACGAAGAACAGATATTTTTTGGAAAAGTAGACGGAACAACGATAAATCCCGAGATTGCACAAAAATTATGGGTAAAGTATTCTGGCATAGCCGTTGATAGAACGTTAAATACCAGAGTTGGAAATAAAAATATTGATGAAATTGCAAGTCAAGCAGCAAGAGATAGAGAAGCCATTATAGTGAAAGATTTACTCTAATCAGTTATAGTTTACGATAAATAGTTAAGAGTGTATCAGATTTTTTAATGAAAAGAAAAATTCCCAGCTTAAAACTGGAAATGGTTGTTTTTGCCCCGAAGTCTATGTACTTTATGGCAAGTCCTGTCCCCGGCATTTTTTTATGAAAAAGATTAGCAAGCTAGAACTGATAGTTTTTATCTGCGGAGCATCTGTGATGATTTTGGAACTTTTGGGTGCTCGAATTATTGCTCCCTACCTAGGGACATCTATTTATATTTGGGCAAGCTTGATAGGGATTATTTTAGGCGCCCTGAGTCTTGGTTATTGGCTAGGAGGAAAATTGGCTGACCTTAAGCCTAAACCCAACTATCTTGCTGGCATAATTCTTGCAAGCGCTGTCTTTATTGGAATACTTCCTTTGTTTAAAGACTCTATTCTAGAATTTGGTGCTTTGATGAATATAAAATTGGGCGGAATCTTTGCCGCCTTTTTTCTTTTTGCGATTCCTTCAATTTTACTGGGCATGGTTTCTCCTTACGCACTAAAACTTAAAATAAAAAATATCCAAACATCAGGAAAAACGGCTGGCACACTTTACGCGCTTTCAACTTTGGGTAGTATTTTTGGGACATTTTTAGCAGGTTTTTGGTTAATCCCCTACTTCAAGCTCGAACATATTCTTTTTGGCATTAGTTTAGTTCTTATTTTAACATCAATAATGGCGTACTCTTTGAAAAGAGCAATTCTTTTATCTGCATTCTTTTTGGTGACTTTCTCTGGGCTTGTATTTTTATCAGAAAGTTTAAATGCAAAATACCTAGTTGAAAAAGACAGCGCATATAACCATATAGAAATTTACGATACAAGAAATAAAGAAGATCGACCAATTAGAATTCTGAGAATGGGAAGCGATTTTCATTCGGCTATGTACCTCGATCAATCCGATGAATTGGTTTTTGAATATACCAAATTTTACCGTCTCGGTGATTTTTTTTATTCTAATATCAAAAAAGCTCTTATGATTGGTGGTGGCGCCTATTCTGTGCCAAAAGATTTCTTAAAAAGACATTCTCAAGGCGAGATTGATGTTGTAGAGATTGATCCTGAAGTAACAAAACTAGCCAAAACCTACTTTGACTTAAAAGAAGATGAAAGACTTAGGGTATTTCACGAGGATGGAAGAATTTATCTAAACAATAATCAAGAAAAATATGATGTGATTTATAACGATGCCTTTAGTTCAACTTACGCCATTCCGCATCAATTAACAACAAAAGAAGTTGTTGAAAAGATGCATAATGCTCTCAATAAAAATGGAGTTTTGATCACAAATGTTATTTCTGCGCTTTCAGGAGAAAAGAGCGAGTTTTTCAAAGCAGAATATAAAACATTAAAAACGGTATTTCCCAATGTTTTGGTCTTTCCCGTTGAAACTCAAGATCAAAAGACTGTCCAAAATATTATGATTGTCTCTTTAAAAAATAAAGATTTCGATTTATCAGCAATGCTCAACAGTATTTCCGGCACAGAATTTGAAACCTATTTTAATAATTTAGAAAATCATATAATTATTCCTTCTGAAACACCTATTCTAACTGACTCTTTCGCACCCGTAGAATATTTAATTGGAAAAATACTGTAATTTTTATAATAATGCAATCGTTATTGTTGTCTATAAAAAATTATAAAAAGTTTTATCTTTTTTTTGGTGCAACATTTTTTTTATACATTTTTTTGGCTTTCCTTAGATTGCAAGAGGTAAAATTGCCAGTTTTTAGTTACTTAATGGGATATTATTCTTATCGCTATTACTTAATTGGTTTTATTTATTGTGCTTTACTTTTGTTGTTTTATTTCGCCTACAGAAATATTAGAAAAATAACCATTAACCAGATCTTAATTGGTTATTTTTTGTTTTGCGTCGTACTTTTATTGACGCCTTTGATGAATTCGGTAGACCTATATCATTCTATTTTCTCTGCTCGTATTGCCACAATTTATAAAGAAAATGCTTATGTAGTAGCCCCATCATCTTTTCCTAATGATCCATTATCTGCTTATACGTCGTGGCAAACCATTCCTCAGCAAAACGGACCATTATTTCATTGGCTTAGTGTCCTGCTAGTAAAAGTTTCTGCGACAAATACCACGCTTAATTTATTCTTGTTTAAAATGGTTAATTTTGTATTTTACTCACTAACCATTTTATTTATATATAAATTAATCAATCATCTAAATAAAAATTTTAACAAAAAAGCTATCTTTTTAATGGCGTGGAATCCGTTGTGCTTGATTGAATTTATTAACAATGGTCATAATGATATTGTTATGATATTTATTGGAGTAATTGGCTGTTATTTTCTTTTCACAAAAAAACAATCTTTGTCTATTTTTTTCTTGTTATTATCTGGATTAGTTAAATATATATTTTGGCTTCCATTGTTGTTTTTTTTCAAAAAGATCGTTCAAAAAAATATAAAATTATCCATATTGATATACAGCTTTATTCTCTGTGCTTTGTTGGTGTTTTTTTTGTTTTGTATATGCTCTAGTTCGTTTTCGTCAAACGGATTATTCGTTCAATTACTACTCCCTCAGTCTCATTATTCCTCTCCTGTATTTTTCATAGGGAACTTATTAGGAATAAAATTTGACTATATGCAACACTGCGCTATTGTAGCTGTGGGCTTATTGATCTTTGGGTTCTTTTGTTTTAATAGATTAATCGAATCAGACGGTATTGCGACTTTTTCAATTCATATTTTTCTTGCTCTGTATGTTTTGGTAATGCCTCATTTGCATCCATGGTATTTGATGTGGATGATGCCATTCTTTATTATAAAAGGATTACATAGGCCCATATTTTTTTGGTGTTCTCTGGGTCTTTTGTCTTATGTATTTTTTGAATCTATTGCACTCACTTTTCTGATTTTTGCAGTAGTTTATTTAATTTATAAAGACTTAAGGTCTAGTTTATTGCCTGTTTACAGAATTCCATTGAGTCGTCTAATTGGTATTAAGTAGAATTATGAAGCTTTCTATTATCATTCCAATATATAACGAGAAATTAACAGTCAATGAGATTTTAAAGAAAGTTATAGAACTAGACATTGATAAAGAAATTATTATCGTTGATGATGGTTCGGTAGATGGAACTCGCGATCTTTTGTCAGAAATTATATTAAATAACGACCAAAATTTAAAAATTATCCTTCTGGAACGAAATTTTGGCAAGGGCTATGCAATTCGAGAAGGATTGAAGTATGTTAACGGAGATGTAGTGGTAATTCAAGACGCTGACCTAGAATATGATCCCCAAGACCTCCTAAGACTTATTAAACCTATTCAAGATGGTTTGGCAGAAGTAGTTTATGGATCAAGAACACGAGGCAAAAACCAGATTTCAAGTCCAACCTTTTACCTAGGTGGATTATTCTTAAGCCTCTTAACTAATTTTTTATATAATACAAGAATTACCGACGAACCAACTTGTTATAAAATGTTCAAAAAAGAAATAATCAAGGGCCTTGACCTGAAGTGTTCCCATTTCGAGTTTTGTCCAGAAGTAACAGCAAAAATTGCAAAAAAGAAAATAAAAATTTATGAATTACCGATTAAATATTTTCCCCGCAATAAAAAACATGGCAAAAAAATCAATTGGAAAGATGGTTTGGTTGCAATTCTAACTTTAATAAAATACCGTTTTAAGGACTAATAAAATGCGATTCCTTAAAAAAAATGATTTTAATAAAATTGATATTCTTATCAGAGACATTAGAATAAATAAGGCAAAATCATTAATAAAAACGCTTTTTAATAAAAACACTTTTCGTCTTCTTGATATTGGTTGTGGAAGCGATTATTTTTTAGTAAATAAGTTTGGCGGATGGGGCTTAGACCCAAAAAGTAATAATTTAGATCAGAAAAATATTCATATAAAGAGAGGGGTTGCTAAGGATATTTTGCCTAAGTTTGAAAATAACTTTTTCGACATTATTACTCTTCTAGCTGTGATTGAACATCTCGAATTTAGAGAATTAGAACTTCTATTAGAACAATCTGGTCGCATTCTGAAAAAAAATGCTTTTTTATTAATCACAACTCCGAAACCCCTATCTAAATCCATATTGAAATTATCTGCAAAATTATTCTTGATAAGCCGTGAAGAAATTACAGGGCATAAATTATATTATTCACCAAAAAACTTAATACAAATACTTGAAAAATATAATTTTAAGATCATAAAACAAAAATCGTTTGAGCTTGGACTTAATTGTCTATATCTTTTTCAAAATAAAAAATGAAAATTAAAATAATAGAAAATGTTTTTAAAGAGTTGAATAAATACAGATTTCTATCATTTTTTATTATTTTTGTGATTTTTTTTGCATTATTGCAATTTTCATTTGCTGGATCTCTCGATCCAGACAGCTACTATCATATTAAGCACGCTTATCTTATTAGAACAGAAGGATTGTCTGCAATTCAAAGTTTTCCGTGGACGCAATATTCAATTCTAAGCAAATATCCGTCGGATATTTGGCTCGGATATCACTTGCTTTTGTTGCCATTTACTTTTTTTAAAGATTTAGTTTTTGGAATTAAATTATCTTCAGTTATTTTTTCTGCTTTGTTTTGTCTGGTTTTCTACTATCTACTAAATAAATTAAATATTAAGTTTCCTTTTTTTTGGACAGGATTTCTTTTATTGGTCAATTTTAGTTTCTTATTTAGATTGCTTTTGCCGCGCGATTTCATTTTTTCTATTATTTGTCTCTTTTTGAGTATTTATTTCATTTTTAAGCGCAAGTATATTGCGCTTTTTTTTGTTTCTTGGTTTTTTGCTCTAACCTACCCTGCTGCCTTCATTCTGCTTGGTATTCTTGCCCTTGTTTATCTTGCTTTAGAGATTATTTATAAAAAAATATTCGATTTTAAAATTTTAACTTCGATTATTCCCGGTATCATTTTTGGCTTAGTTTTACGCCCAGATTTTCCTAATAATTTAAAAATGCTTTTTGTTCAAAATTTCTTGACAATATTCTATAAAATTAAGGGTGCTGGGTTAAATTTTGGAGCTGAGTTGTCGGTTGGTTTTAATCCTTTTGACGGATGGGGACTCTTAATTTTAGTTGCTTATTTGTTTTTGGTTTTTTTGATTTTTTATAAATTTAGCCATAAAACAATTATTAGCCCTAAAAAGGTTGTGGTTTTTTGCCTCTTTAATCTGGTTCTTGGCTTTAATTTGATAATTTTTACTTATTCATCAATCATTTCAAGCAAATTAGGAATAATTTATTCCATGCTAATCTTAATTTGTTGGTTTATTTTGCCTGTTATTGGATTTTCATTACTTTTTTCCCGAAAAGAAATAACAAAAAATGATAACAGTTTTTTTATTTTTTATCTTTTCGTATTGACAAGTATTTTTTTGGCTTTTTCTTTGTTCGCAAACAGGTTTATCGAATATTTTGTGCCTTTGACTGTTTTTTCGCTCAGTATAATCATTAGCTATTTTTTCTTAAAAGAACAATCATCTACCGTAGAAAAATTTCGTTGTTTTGACTTAAAAAGAATGATTATTTTTGTCCTTCCTTTGTTATTTTTATTTCTAAGTTACTTAGAGTGTTCTTTTTGGCTTTCCGTAAACAGATATGAAAATAATTTTTATGCCTTTAGGGAAACTTCTTCGTTTCTCAGGGAAAACACAAAAGAAAAAGAATTGATTTTACACACATATTGGTCTGATTTTCCCGGATTATTTTATTTTAACGATAAAGGCTACTATATTTCCGCTATGGATCCAACCTTCATGTATGTTTACAGCGAAAAACTTTATTGGTTTTGGGCAAATATGCTCAGCGGTACAGTTTGTGATTCTCAAAAGTGTCCTGATTACCAAAAAATATGCACCCCTCAAAATGCTTCAAATATTTATAAAACAATTAAAAATTATTTCCCTGCAAAATATTTTTTTATTAACAATCGTGAAAGATGGGCAATAAAAGAACTTGTGTATTTATTAAAATCGAGACCGGATTTATTTCGTGAAGTACCAAGAAAAGATTATTATTTAAGATCAATAATCTTTGAAGTTTTGTAAATTTTTTTAACAAAAAAAGACCCCCTTTAAAACGAGGTCTTTTTTTGTATAAACAAAATGTTTATTACCTCATGGTATAGCAGTAAGGCTCTTTATAATATTCATTACTATTGTTACCAAGCCAAATGACACAGCAGCGATAATTGCGCCAATAACACCACCAACAATCCAACCACGAGCATCCTTGGTCTTTGTGCTGTCACCTCCTGAGAACATATATTTAAGGGCACCGAACAAGAGGGCGGCGACTGCAACAACCAGAACTATACCAGCAAACCAGTTACGGAGATTAACAATTGCTAGTGTAATACTGTCCATATTTGCAGAACTTAACTGGTTCATGTTGTCTGGAGGTAGAATGTTGCCGTTAACATTAACTGGTTGAAGAAGGGCTAAGGCATTGGGTGCGACAAAAAGACCAATAGCTAGTAACGGAAGTATAAATTTTAATATCTTCACTTTTCTCACCCCCTTTCAACTTTGTGAAATTCAATCACATTTTTAGATTTTTTATTTATGTTATGGGCCGTTTGTCGGAATTGGAGTTGGAATAACGGAAGCAGGAACAGAAGTTCCACCACCCCTAAGATCATTTAGTGTACTTGAAATAAGGCTGACTATGCCAAAGGCAAGAAGGGCAACCACAATGCCGATCACGGCATTTTTAAGTATCTTTTTTGCTATATCAACTTTTTTATCATCTCCGCCAGCGGTCATAAACATAAACGCAGACACTAAAACCGCCGCAACTGCAATAATTAAAACGATTCCTGCAAACCAGTTTCTAATATTAATTATTATTCTAACAACATCATCTGCTGTTAAGTCGTCTATTGTTCCAGGAGGTGGACCGACACTAGGATCAATGGGAGCAGCAAAAACGGCCACAGGAACAATGGCTGAAAAAATTATGATAGCACACAAAACAGAAAAGAGTGTTTTTTTCATCTTTTAATTCATTATACTACAAGATTAGTCCTTTTAAAGTGCTTTTGTGGATAAACCAAACTATGTGCTCAGAAAATCTTTAACTAAGCTGACGATACCCTTACTTACTAACGCCAACGCTAAGCCAAGAACTGCATACAAAAGCATTTTTTTAGCAGTTGTAATTTTTCTATCGTTTCCACCCGAAGTCAAAAAGATTAAAGCTGCAGCCACAATCACCATCGGCCCCAAAATTACCGCCATCCATAAAAGATAGTTAGAAACCCTATTAATCAATTCTATTGTACTGGTTGTGCCAATTGGATTATTAATCTGAGTTACAAAAGGAGCATTGGTGTCTTCTGCTAATATTAATCCCGTCGGAAACAAAAATATACAAAATATTGAAAACATAGCGAAAAGAGATATTTTTTTTGTCATATTTTATATTATGGCGTGCATTCGATAACAAATCCGCCATTTTTTATACTAAATAAAGTATCAGCATTGCCGGCAGAAAGGAAATGAATAATAGTAAAGACGATTAAATAAGAAACCAGCATAATCACAAGCCCAAAAATCACGCCTTTTATAATAGTTTTTGATTTATTTAATAAACCAGAACTCGCTCCCCCTGCATACATAATAATCCCAGCAACCACTAAAAACATGCCACCCAAAATGAAACCGAACATTAAAATAATATTAATAATGCGCGATATTGTCTCAAACGCATCGCAAAGCGTACAACAATCGGCGCCCGGATCTCCGGGAAAAACACCAGGACAATTATAGCCGCATTGGATAATAGGAAAAAGATCTCCTGATGGCCGATGAGTTCCTCCCCCAGTACACGCAGGATCACCAAGACAATTATCATCAGCACAATCAACTAATCCATCGTTGTCTTCATCTACGCCACCGGTGCAGATTTCAATAGGAGGTGGGACACAAGCAGGGTCTGCTGAACAGTCAGGGTCTTCGCAGTCAATTTTTCCATCACCGTCATCTTCCATTGTATTATCACAGTCTTCCACAAAAGAACCTGGTCCAGTAACATCAATCGAAGCGCTAATGGGAGTTGACTCTGCGTTGATCGTCGCATTATATGATGTTACTTTATATAAATGATTTCCTGTTGGAACATTAACGTCCTGAAAATTTGTATTGCCTGCTGTCGTGGTATTCACTAAATTACCATCTCTATATACCCTATATTGTTGAGATGTTCCATTCCAGCTGACATCAACTCGATTATCTGCGTCTTGATTTAATGATAGGTTAGTTGGCGGATCGACAACAGGAACAGTGTATGATTGTTCCAATCGCGACGAAACATCTCCTGTGACTGGATCAAAAGATTCTACGCCATAAACATAATCCCCAGAAGACGACTCGGTATATACAAAAACATGATGAGGGGTCGGATTATAAAAATCGTCTCCTATTTGCACTCCATTAGCATAAACCTTGTAATATTCAGCTGATTCGTCGTCCCATTCAATTATAACGGCTACGTTCGGTGGAGTGCCACTATGATTTATGTTTAATCCTGTTGGCGGATCTATTGCAAGTACATTAACTGCAAAAAACAAAAGAAAACTAACAAAAGATATGCCAAATATTTTTTTTGCTATTTTCATAATATGCTATAGATCTAATGGATTTAGAATTGGTTTTTTTTCTGGCGGTGGCGGCTGCATTAAAAGCGTTAATTCATTGGATGCTTCGTTGATCGCTCTTGCTGGTGTCGCTTTTCCCATATTAACATTATTAATCATCTCCAAAAACACTTTATCGGCAGAAGCAGAATTAATTTGATACCAGCTTTGCGCCGTTAATCCTTGGCGCGCAAAAACACCCAATTTTGGCATCTCTTTTTCTTGCCAGGATATCATGTCCATTCTTGCAGTCGGGCAATTGGCAGCACTGAGAAAAAGAAAAACATTTTCTGATCTTGAAGAAAATTCAATAAAATCCCACGCTTCTTGGGGACGACTTGTTGTCCGCGGAACGGAAAGTCCCCAGTAGTTCGCATAATTAACTGATTTTTTAACTTCTTTAAGTTGAGGCGCTGTTCCAATTTCATAGCCAAGATTGGCATTTTTCTTTTCGATAGTGCCCATAAGATACGAATAGCCAATCATCATGGTTAAATTTCCATCGGCAAACTCATCAATTGAATAATTTTTTTGGGTATTCCAGGCATAAACTTTCTTTCTTGGATTGGCAAAATCTGTATAAAACTGAAGGGATTGTTCTCCCGGATTATAGGCAGCGCCGTTGACTGTGACGGTTCTATCAAATGTTGTTGAAAGAAAATCGTCTGCTACCATCTGTGTCCCTGATTGAAGCATAATCAAAGACAAAATATCTTGCGCTCTTTTTATATTATTTGCTGTTCCAAGAGCAATGCCTGATCGGCCGATATTTCCCCATTCATCTTTTTGCGCGGTATATTCAGCAAGTTTTATAACATCATCCCATGTTTTTGGCGCATTTAAAACCCACGCTTCATCGGGATTACCGCGATACATTTCGTCTAAAATATCTTTATTATAGTAAAGCGCCAAAGTATCAATTGACAGAGGAATGGCGTAAATTTGCCCATTTCTTAAAAAGTCGTAACTGGCTACCGGCATAAAGGTTTGCTGATATAATTGGGCATTCATTGAGCTTTTGCTGGTTTGGGGATAAGGGTAAATATACTGCTGATAATTGGGCAGCCAAGTATCATGAATCATAAAAATATCCGGACCCTTTATTTTCCCTGTCCATGCTTCAACCAAAGCTCTTTCATATTCTTCATAAGAATTAAATTTTTTGTAATTAATTGTAATTTTTTTGGGACTTCTCTTTAGCGCCAATTGTTCTTGGCGAAACTTGGCAATTAATCCCGAGTATTGGTCAGTATCATTAAAAACGCCCCAGAAAGTTAAGGTAACTTCTTTGGGCTTTCCTCCTTTAAACCAAATATAAAATCCTCCTACAAGAATAATGATCAAAAATCCAACAACACTAAAAAATATTAACCTCGATTTAGACATTTATTTCGATAATAGTATAACAAATTTCACTTTACTCCATTTTCCTATAAACCAATCCGTAATGATAATCGTCAGGTTGAAATTCCTTGTCAAAAATTAACCCGTTTTTTTCGAGAATCTTTTTTAATTTTTCCGGATCAATTCTCCAGCCACGATCTGTCATAAAATAACTATCAGGAAACCACTCAATAATTACGACTCTGCCCCCTGGCTTGATCACTCGAACAGCTTCGCTAATAATTTCTTCCTTTTTTTGAGATTGAAAAAGCACATTTGCCATCAAAACTATATCCTGAGAATCAGTTGCCAATCCCGAGCCATGTTCTTTTTCAAGATTAGCATGAATCGTTTTTACATTAAAAAAACCTGCGTTTTTTGCGCGGGTCGTAACAACTTGCAAAGCACTCTCAAGGACATCGACAGCATTGACAGCACCATCGCTTCCCACTAGTTCTGCGAGCGGTAGAGAAAAATATCCGGAACCACAACCAAAATCAGCTACTTTTTGTCCTAATCCGACAACTCCAATATCGGTAAGTAGTTTTTTAGGATTTAAGAAACCTCCTTTGCCAAACATATGAGTTTAAACACGAATTTAATACTTAAAAAGCTATGAAGTCGGCAACGCTATCTCCATCTTTAAGTTTCATAATCCTAACGCCTTGTGTGTTTCTGCCTAAAACAGGAATGCCACTAAGCGTCATTCGGATCACTTTGCCGTGTTTTGAAATAATAATCAGGTTTTCTTCATCACTTAAGAACAAAGCGCTCGCTATTGGTCCAGTTTTTGGAGTAACTTTCATAGCCTTAATGCCCGATCCACCTCTTTTTTGCGCACGAAACTTGTCTAGACTTGTCTTTTTTCCAAGACCATTTTCGCTGATCAAAACTAACATTTTCTTGTCAGATTTTCCCACAACTGTCATACATTTAACTTTGTCTTGATCCTTAAGGCGAATTGCTCTTACTCCCGTTGAATTGCGACCCATAGAACGAACATCTTTCCCTGGGAAACGGATTGATTGTCCATTCTTAGTTGCTAAGAAAATTTCATTATCTGCCTCCGCTATGTCCGCCCAACCCAAGAAATCACCGATGTTAAGCCTGATTGCCCTTATGCCAGATTTTCTGATATTGGTAAAGTCTTTTATGGGTGTTTTTTTTATTATACCACCTTGGGTAGCCATAACAACACAGACATTTTCTTGGTTTTCAAGATGTTGTTTTTTAAGAATTAATACCGCCGTTACCCTTTCTCCGCCATCTAGTTCGACAATATTGACCATCGGCTTTCCTTTTGAAGTGCGGCTCGCCTCGGGTATCTCATAAGCTCTGAGCGATAAAACTTTTCCCTTGTCTGTGAAGAAGAGAATTTGGTCTGTTGTTGAAGCGAACAAAAGGTGTCTGACAACATCTTCTTCTTTAGTAACAATTCCTGAAACACCCATACCGGCTCTGTGTTGTTGTTTATAGACCTCAAGGGGCGATCGCTTGATATAACCATCATTTGTAATAGTAATGAAGATATCCTGTTCTTGAACCAGCTCATCTTCGCCAATTGATTTAATGGGTCGAGAAATTACCTTGGTACGTCTTTCGTCGCTATATAGATGCCTAAGTTCTGCTAGTTCTTTCTTTAGCAAGCTCTTTATTTTATCCGGGCTAGAAATTAAGTCTTTAAGTTCGCCGATGAGCTTTTTCTTCTCAATCAGTTCATCTTCTATTCTTTTTCTTTCAAGACCTGCCAATGCTTGCAGTCGCATTTTTAAGATAGCTTCTGCCTGAATTTCACTAAAACCAAATTTTGAAACAAGGTTTTTCTGAGCAACATCTTTGTCTTTAGATTTCTTGATCGTCTCAATGATTTCTTCAATATTTTTTATTGCCTTACTGAATCCTTCTAAAATATGCGCTCGCGCCTCAGCTTCTCTTAATTCAAATTCTGATCTCTTTTTTATAACAATAAGGCGATGTTCAACAAATTTTTCTAGGATTTCTTTTAAGGATAAAATTTGCGGCTGGATTCCATCAACGAGAGCCAAAAGATTGAGATGATAGGTTTTTTGAAGATCAGTTAGCTTGTAAAGTTTATTGAGAATTTTTTTTGGCTGAAAACCTTTCTTAAGTTCTATAACAATCCGAACACCTTCGCGATTTGATTCATCTCTTAAACCCCTAATGCCAACTAATTTTTTTAGCTTAACTAATTCCGCTATTCTTTCAACTAATACAGATTTATTCACTTGCCAAATAAGTTCGCTAACTATGATTTGATAATTGCCTCCTTTAGATTCCTCAATTTCTGCTTTGGCTCGACAGACAAAACCGCCCTTTCCCTGAGCATAAGCCTCACTAATCGCCTTTGAATCATAAATTATTCCCCCGGTTGGAAAATCTGGACCCGGAATAATTTCTGAAAGTTCTTGAGGAGAAATCGTTGGTTTATTAATTACCGCTGTCGTTGCATCAATAACTTCTCCAAAATTGTGGGGTGGAATATTTGTCGCCATACCAACAGCAATACCAACCGAACCAGTCAAAAGAAGATTGGGAAATTTTGCTGGCAAAACACTGGGTTCTTGCCTGCTATTATCATAATTCGGTACCCACCTGACTGTCTCTTTGTCAATTTCTTCAAGAAGATGACCAGTAATCTTTTCCAACTTCGCTTCGGTATAACGCATCGCTGCTGGTTTATCTCCGTCCAAAGAGCCAAAGTTTCCTTGTCCACGGATCAAAGGATAGCGAAGAGAAAAGTCCTGAGCCATTCTTGCTAAAGCATCATAGACTGAAGTATCGCTATGGGGATGATACTTTCCCAAAACATCACCAACGACTAAGGCACTTTTTCTTAATTTTGCATCATGAGTAAGACCCAGACGGTACATTGCATAAAGAATGCGACGATGTACTGGCTTGAGTCCATCTCTAACATCTGGCAACGCTCTTGAAACAATAACACTCATTGCATAATCAAGATAAGATCGCTGCATAATATCTACGATCGGTTGACTGATGATTTTTGATTTATTATCCATAGTATTTTATTCGGTTTTTGGAAGAATTAATGGAGGATTTTCTACTTTAGATGGTAGCGTTTCTTTTATTGTGCTGCTGGAAAGATCTTTTGGCTCATATTTTCCAGAGAAAAGATTCCCAAAAACTTTAGAAATATCGTCTTTAACTTGAGTTAAGTCTCCTTGGGCTTCTTTAATAAATTTCATAATTTGGCTTTCCTTTGTTTTTTTATCAATACTAGCTTGTCCAATAATTGGAGAAGATAGATTCAAGCCAAAAGACAACCAGAGACAAAAGATGATCATAACTACTGCGCCAGTAATTATCCAAACATAAATCATTTTTTCATTATCTGGTTTTCTGCGAATTTTTTCAAGAAAACTGACTAGCATTTTAATAGAAAATATTTTCTAAATGTTTAAGAGTATACTTATTTCTTTCTGAATTGATTCTAATAATAACCGCATCAAGCTGCCAATTAATATCAAGTCTTAACTTCTTTCTCTGGAGATATATTTGAATAATTCTGTATAGTGCCCTTTTTTTACGATAATCGATTTTATTTTCTGGTAAATATTCTTCATTATCCGCATTGACCGTTTTAACCTCAATAAAGAAAAGTGTTTCTTTTTTCTTAGCAATAATATCAACTTCTCCCCAGGGAAGTTGTTTAAAATTGCGCTCAAGAACTTGATATTCTTTTTCTTTAAGATATCTTGCTGCCAAATCTTCGCCAAGTTTTCCGATTCTTTCCTTTTCTGTCATTATTAAATTATACCAGAAAAGAAGCTGTTGCCAAGTGAGATTTATCTGCCAAAACTATTGTTTTTTAGATAAGGCTATGTTATAACGACTATACTGACGGGGTGTAGCCCAGCTGGCCTAAGGCGCAGCGTTTGGGACGCTGAGACCGCCGGTTCAAATCCGGCCACCCCGACATTAGAATATTTTAGCGAATAAAATGAGCTTAAATATTCTTAGTCCTCCGTAGCCCGAAGGGCGTAGGAGGATTAGCCCGTCCGTAGCTCAAAGAGCGAAGGAGGGTATTAGAATTCGCGGGTGTCGTATAACGGTTATTATATCTCCCTTCCCCGCCTGCCATATGCGGGATTAGTATAGTGGTAGTATCTCTCCCTTCCAAGGAGAGGGCGCCGGTTCGAATCCGGTATCCCGCTCAATTACAGCGGGCAGGCAAGAAAATGATGGCGGTTCCCCGCCTGCCGGTGGGCAGGGATTCCGCTCACCCGCTCAAAAATTGCTAATATATTTTTGATCGAGGCTCGTTTTAAAAATGGCCCGCTTAAAAAAGATCGCCTTTAGGGCGATTTTTTGATAGTATATAGTATAAAGATATGGATAAAAAAACGACGAAAAGTAAAAAAGCCTTAGTATTGGGACAAGGTGGCTTGGCTGGCGCTTATTCCGCTGGATTTGTAAGTGAATTGTGCAGACAGCTTGGAAATAAATATTTTGACTCAGTATATTGCTATTCTGTTGGTTCGACAATCGGAACTTTTTTTGTTGCCAATCAGCCACAAGTCATTGAAAATACATGGCAAAATTATGTTAGCGGCAAGCAGCTTATCAAGCCGTTTAATTTTTTAAAAAGAAAACCTATTCTAGATTTAGATTATTTGGTCTCTCTGTTCCAAAACAAAAAAGCAAAATTAAATATTGACGCAGTTATGTCTTCGGGTATTAATTTACAATATGTGTTAATAGATTATAATTCTGGAGAAATTAATTGCCTTAAACCAGATAAAATAAATATTTTTAAGCTCATTAAGGCTTGTTGTTCATTGCCAATAGTTCATGGACCATCTGAGGTTGATGATAAATTGTTTTTTGATGCCGCTTTCGTTTATGGCGGACTGCCATTTCTAGAAAAAATTGCCAATCAATACGACGAAATTGTTGTAGTTCTAAATTTTCCAAAAGATTATAGATCAAATTTATTGTGGTGGCCTGTGATGAATATATTTTTCCCTATTGCTTCATACTTTTATCCTAAAAAATTAAGGACAGTTTTCAAACGAAGAAAAAACAAATGGAAAGAAATTTTCAAATGTGCCGAAAAGAATAAACATATCAAGATCTTGGCTCCAAATAGGCTTTTTTTGGGCTTTGGCGGTGATTCTAATAAAAAACACATTCATAAAACGATCGATTTGGGCAAACAAGATGCAAAAGAATTTATTACACAAAATCATTTATTATAGAATTTTCTGTAAAAAAAGACCCCTCACTATTCTAAGTGCGGGGCTGGTGGGCATAGGACGGATCGAACGTCCATTCTGGGTTTTAGAGACCCTGTCCTGCCAATTGAACGATATGCCCTGAAAAATAACTGGATCGGGGGGAGGAATTCGAATCCTCGACTTTTCCGACAGGTCGGAACGCCCTACCGCTGGGCCACCCCCGAAAACAATATTCTTCATTCTAACAAAAACTTTTTTTGTGTCAATGCTTGCGTTCTTTATTAACGTCATTGACATCGATAAAATTTTTCTTAGAATTAGACTAGTTCTTAGAAAACAAGGAGAGAAATGAAAAACATACACGCAAACCTCGAGTTTCTTCCAGCACCAACCACAGTATGTAATTGGGAAGATGAAATTCTTAGAATTATCCGCTCTGCAAAAAAATCATTAAAAATCTATTGGAGAGAGGGATTTTGGTATTTCCAATTTGGTCATCCTCAAACCCAACATACATTACAAGAAACTCATCGAGAATCTGGAGTTACCATTGAAATGGTTGTGGGGCCATTATGGTTATCTGTTGAAGAATACGAAAAAAGCGATAAGTCTAAACGACTTTCTAATCTTGCCGGAAATGGTATTGCTAGAGTTTATTTGCTTAGAGAAAGGGAACAACACAAGAGATTTATCATCGTTGATGATCATTTAGTTTTTTTCTTTGAAGACCCCGAACCACCTCACCTGCCTTATATCCAAGATTCTCTAAATTCTGAGGCTTGTAGTGATAGAATCTTAGAATTCTTTAATGCGAGAACAGAAGGACTAGAGCCATGCCCTGATCCACAAGAACATTTGTTAATTGTTGAGGCTTTTGAATTTGATTGGCTTTTAAGACAGGGATTGCTCGATAGAGAGCCAGAAGAAATGAAACGATTGTTGAAGTTGGAAGAACACCGTCAAAAAAGAACTAGGCAAGAAATGGCCGACCAGTTTGCAGAAATAAGAGATAGATTTCTGCAGCATTCCCCCGCCCGCGAGTAAATCGCGGGCTTTTTTTATTGACATACAAAATATAGATGAGAAAATGGAAGAGTTATGAAACTTTTAAAAACAATAAAGGAACAGGATATTTATCCTAATCACATCCAAAAGAATGAGAGCAATTACAGAAAAAGAATTGCCGGCAGAACTGTTTTGTTTGATGAAAATAAAAATATTGCCCTACTCTACGTTTCCAAGGCAGGATATTACAAACTTCCCGGAGGTGGTGTCGAAAAAGACGAATCTCCAATTGAGGCTGCCGTAAGGGAGACTCTTGAAGAAGCTGGCTGTAATTTAGAGATCACTGGAGAGATTGGAAAAATTGTTGAGTATCGTGGTCAAGATGATTATCAAGATTCAAATGGTATTATTCAAACATCTTTTTGTTATATTGCCCAAGTTATTGGAACAAAAAAAGAACCATCTTTTGAGCCAGATGAAATAAAAGAAGGCTTTCAATTGGTCTGGATAAGCATCGATGAGGCGATTAAGCTTATTGAACAAAGCAGTCCTACAACTTACGATGGCGGTTTCATTATAAAAAGAGATTTGATTTTTCTAGAAGAAGCAAAAAAATCATTAAATAAATAGAACAAATATTCTAAGTCCTCTTTTTGATAGACTTTTTTATTTATTAATAAATGGTTAGGTTTGTCGTAAACCGTCCGATCAGTTGATTTTTTGCCAATTATTTGGTAGAATATATCCGTCTTTAGTTCTTTAAATAAAAGGGAGGAAAAAATGGAAAAAGGTGTCATTACATTAGGCACTGAAGCTGTTTTACATCAGATTTTTCTAAAACTAAGAGGTATTTTTGGAGCAGAGGCTACAGATATTTGGCCAAGGTGTTATCTTCCGTCGTCGAATGATCGTGACCCTCATAATTCCCACACAGAACATAACTATTATGATTGGTTTTTGATTGATTCTCCAAGAAGTGACCACGTTGTCCTGGTTTTTTTCAGAGATAAATTGGTCCTTACGTTCCTTGAAAGGGAGAACTTTAAGCAACGCATTAATGCTCTTAGAAAAGCTCTCAGAGAAAAAGATGACGAACTAGCAAAGCGATGGTGTCCAGAGGTTAATAATCTGTCAAGATTGTATGATCTTTGTTTATCTATGAGTAGCCCTACTCCACATCTTGAGCTATGGGGACTTGGCATTGTCGATAAACATATTCAAACTACCAAGAGCGTACTTCTTGGAACAGAAGATCGGAAAGAATTCGAAGTAAGAGAGTCGCCTATCATCGTTTCGTCAGATATGCCAGAATCAGTATTTTCTCCAGACTTAATAGACAAGGTCTTGGCATTTCTGGTTTGGAAAATCGCAAATCCAAACGGAACAACTTTTGAAGCCCAAGCAGCAGGAAAGTTTGATCTCTTCCCCGCCCGCGAATAAGTCACGGGCTTTTTTATTATTTTAATTCAAAAGCAATGATTATTCGTTACTTTTTTTAATATTATCCGTAGTAAATACGAGAAGGAGGTTATTATTTTTTATAAAAGCATGACTAAAATAATCGGCATCACTTTGTTTGCCTCTGCAATTGTAGCTGGATTCAGTTATATCGCCAGATACGCCATTCTTAAATAAAATGGTATAATGAAAAGCGTTACGGCTTAATAATGTTACAAACAAAAATATGGAGGCAACAATTAACGAAAATTTAATAATTAAAAAGTGCCAAAAGGGAGAATTGGAAATGTTTGGAGCGCTTTATGACCAGTATCTTCAAAAGATTTATAATTTTATTTATTATAAAACTTTTCACAAAGAGCTTGCTGAGGATTTAACATCTAAAACATTTATGAAAGCTCTTGAAAATATTGAGCGCTTTAGTTCTGACAAAGGAAAATTTTCCTCTTGGCTCTATCGAATCGCCCATAATATTGTCATTGACCATTACCGAAGCAAGAAAAATGAATTTGATCTCGCCGATTTTTGGGGAATTTCTGACAATCTAGATCTCCATAGTCAGTTGCAAAACCAACAAAGTATCGAAGAAGTTAAAAAATATTTAACTAAGCTTACTAAAGAGCAACAAGAAATTGTGGTTATGCGCGTTTGGGATGATTTAAGCTATAAAGAAATTTCTCAAATCCTAGGAAAATCAGAGGCAAGTTGTAAAATGGTTTTTTCTAGAGTCATGAAAGATCTAAGGCAAAACTTAACTCACCTTCTCTTACTTGTTCTGTTAATTAAACTAATTAAATAGAATCATGAAAAACAAATCTCAAAAAATCGAAGAACTTCTAGGGGAAGTTTATCAAATAGACGTTTCTTTAAAACGATACGAAAAAGAGTTAAAGAAAATCATCAGCCATCTTCTCGAAACTAAGCCCGATATCATTATTGACGAAGCTTTTAAAGAAAGATTAAAAAACGAAATTATGGCACGAATTGAAGAACTTAAAGAAGAAAAAGAAAAGAAATTTAGTATTGCTTCAATCTTTAATTTTGGGACATCCGCCTACGCTATCGCCGGAAGCTTAGTTGTTGTTTTGTTGGTTGGTGGCATTTATTTCTCTCAAAAATCAAATAACGGTTTTGGCGGGATTATCTCTTTTAATAAAATTCAAGAAAATGGATTTGGAAAATTAGCCGATCAAAATACTAATAATGTTCCTCAGACAGAAGGTCTTGGCGCCGGATCAGCTCCAGCTCCGTCGGAAACAACTAAAGTATTATCAGATACTCAAGTTACTGGTCGCGGAGGTGGAGGTAACTCAGGAACGGCAGCTATGCCTCCTATTGAATTAACTAATTATAGATATATTTACGACGGCGAAGAAATCGTTATTAATGATGATAGCGTTGATGTGCTTAAAAGAATAAAAGGAGAAAACTCAGCCTCCAGCGTTGCAAGAATGATTAAGGGTGTTAATCTGGGGCTTATAAACTTAGGAGCTCTTGGCAATTCCAAGGTGGAGGGTATAACTTTATATCAAGAAAAAGATCGGGGCTATTCTGTTTATTTAGGTTTTTACGAAGGCACAATTTCAATTTATAAAAATTGGCGAACATGGCAAAACCAGAGTCGTTGTCTTGAACTATCCAGCGCAAGATGCGAAGTTCCAGCCTCAAACCCATTAACCTTAAATGATGTTCCTGGAGATGAGACGCTAATTAAAATAACCAACGATTTTATTGATGAATTTGGGATTAATACAAAAACATATGGCAAACCAGAGGTTAGCCAAACTTGGAGAACTTATGTCAGCCAAATCGAGGATGGCAGCATGGCAGTACCAGAAGAAATGCAAGTCATTTATCCCCTAGTCATCGATGGTAAAAAAGTCTACGAATCTTACGGTGAAATTTCTGGATTAACCGTCAGCGTTGATATTAGAAATAAGCAAGTCGCAAGCATCTACAACCTATCAACACAAAACTATGATCGTTCATCCTATAAAGTTGCCAGCGTTTCTGATATTTTGAGTCTCGCTGAACGCGGTGGCATGAATAATTACTATTACTCTGACCAAGGAAGTAAAACACAAGACATTAAGCTTGGAAACCCTGAAAAAGTTTACATGAAATACTGGAAATATGATAATATTACCGGTGTTTCCGATGAACTTCTTGTTCCTGCCCTTAACTTCCCCGTCAAAGATTTTCCTCAAAATGCCGATTATAATTTAAAGAAAAATATTATTGTTCCGCTAGTTGAGGAACTTGTAAACCAGACTCAATCAGATTATCCAGTGCCACTTTTAGAAAAATCGGCTCAGTAAAAATAATCAAGTAAAAAAACAAAAAAACCTTCTCTTTGAGGGTTTTTTTGATGGAAAATAATTATATAATGGTTATATGTCTATTAAAAAAATAGAAATCAGTTTTGCGGTTAAGCTTTTTGTGACCATTTTTTTAATGATTTTCTTTTTTGTCTTATTGGGCACAAATACCACTAAACAATCTGATATATTAACAAGTAGCTTTTTGGATTTAAATAGAAATAGAATTGTTCAAAAATTACCAGTAATAGAAGATGAAGCAATTACCAATAAACCAGGGATTAATGATGTTTATGATTACGAAGCTGTCAAACAATACATTTTGTCTGTTTTTGGCGCCTCTATTCCTTTTGAGTGGGGAGAGAAAATTACGGGCGTAAAATCTCGCCTAAATACAAATGATAAAATTATTGCCCTAACTTTTGATGCTTGCGGAGGTTCGGGTGGCAGCGGTTACGACAAGGAGTTAATTGATTATCTTAAGACCAGCCAAATCAGTGCCACATTGTTCTTGAGCGGTAGTTGGGTTGATAAAAACAAGGAGATTGCAAAGGATTTATCACAAGACCCGCTTTTTGAAATCGAAAATCATGGTCTCACTCACAAGCCCTGCTCAATTAATGGAAAATCTGCTTACAATATCCTAGGCACAAAAAACATTGGAGAAGTTGTTGATGAAATTGAAAAAAATGCAAAAAAAATTGAAGCTATTACGGGTAAAAAAACAAGTTTTTATCGTTCAGGTACCGCTTATTACGATGAGGTTTGTGTAGCAATCGCCAACGAACTAGGATATCAAGTTGCAGGCTTTAGCATTGCTGGAGATGGCGGCGCAAAGTTTTCTATCGATCAAATTAAGAAAACTCTTTCAAGAGCAACTCCCGGATCGATTTTTCTTTTTCACATGAATCATCCTCAGGGAAAAACTTTTGAAGGCATAAAGGAAACTTTGCCGATCCTCAAAGATCAAGGATATAGTTTTGTAAGATTATCAGAGTTTCCCTTGCAATAATGTAATAATTAAAAAGAGGTAGATGCTTCTCTACCTCTTCTGTCACTTGTGTTCCACCTGTTTTGTGTTACGCGTTCAGATGGTAACGACAGACAGCACTCCGAGGCGTTTCTTCATGGTTTCCTCCTTCTCCATGAACGCTTCTGGCATAGAGATTTCCTCTCTGTATTTTTATTATACAAAAATGTGTCTAAAAATCAATACTAAGAACTTTTTATAAGCTTATTGAGCTCTTTAATTTTAGATCCTTTGTGATATTATAAAAGAAAGTCGTTCGCGTCTGGTTTTCTTGTTTTTGATTTTTGTCTAAATTTTACTTTTAGAGCATGGATTTTAAAGAAAAAGAACAAAAAATTCTGGATTTTTGGAAAAAAGAAGATATTTTTAAAAAAACCCTAAGAGCCACTGATGGCGCTCCTGAATTTGTTTTTTATGACGGACCCATAACAGTTAATGCGGAACCTGGTATTCATCATGTTGAAGCTCGCGTTTATAAAGATATTATTGCTCGATATAAAACGATGCGCGGTTTCCATGTTGCGCGTAAAAATGGCTGGGATACTCATGGTTTACCCGTAGAGCTTCAAGTTGAGAAAAAATTAGGCTTTAAGTCTAAAAAAGACATCGAAAAGTATGGCATTGCTGAATTTAATAAAGAATGTCGAAAAACTGTTGACGAATTGATCCCTGTTTTTAGAACAATGACTGAGCGCATTGGTTACTGGATAGATATGGATAATCCATACATCACATACAGTTCAGATTATATCGAAACTCTTTGGTGGATTTTAAAACAAATTTGGGATGAGGGTCTGCTTTATGAAGATTTTAAGATTGTTCCTTGGTGTTCTCGTTGCGGCACTGGTCTTTCAAGTCACGAACTCGCTCAAGGATACGAAAATATAAGAGAAAATTCTGTTTATATAAAATTAAAAGTAAGACCAAATCAAAAAATTGAAGACCTTGTTTTCAAAAAAGATGCCTACATCTTATCTTGGACTACTACTCCTTGGACACTCCCTGGCAATGTTGCATTGGCAGTTGGTAAAAAAATGGATTATGTCTTAATCGAAAAGGACGATAAGAATTTCATTTTAGCAAAATCCAGACCCTCTGTTATTGAAGGGCCATATAAAATTATTAAAGAATTTAAAGGAAAAGATATTGAAGGCTTAGAATACGAAGCGATTTTTGATATAAAAGATTTACAAACAGAAAATTCTTATAAAATATACTGCGCTGACTTTGTAACAGAACAAGACGGCACGGGCGTTGTTCATATCGCTTCCATGTATGGTAACGATGACTTTGATCTTGGTACAAAATACAATCTTCCAAAAATTCACACCGTAAACGAAGAAGGAAAATTCAATAAATTAGTAACTGGTTTTGAAGAAAAACAGGTCAAAACGAAGGAGACCGAAAAAGATCTCGTCGATTACCTTAAAGAAAAAGATATTCTCTTGAAACAGGAACTAGTGAGCCACGATTATCCTTTTTGTTGGAGATGTAAATCGCCTCTAATCTATTACGCAAAACAGTCATGGTTTATAAAAGTAACCGAAATTCAGCAAAAATTGATCAGGGCAAATGAAAAAATTAATTGGCTTCCTGAACATTTAAAGGAAGGTAGATTTGGCGAGTGGCTTAATGGCGTAAAGGATTGGGCAATTACCAGAGAACGTTATTGGGGTACTCCCTTCCCTGTTTGGCGTTGCCCATCTTGTAATAAGACTAAGTGCATTGGTTCATTTGAAGAACTAGGACAAAAGATCGTAGATCCCCATAGACCATATATTGACGATGTTAATCTTGTATGTGAATGCGGAGGTTCAATGAAAAGAGAGCCGTATGTCCTTGATGTTTGGTTTGATTCAGGATCAATGCCATTCGGACAAGCTCACTTTCCCTTCAAACAAACTTTCTCCTCCGCTAAAACTATGAAGGACAAGCAGATTAAAAATTCAAATCATCCCGAATTGTTTCCTGCTGACTATATCGCCGAAGCAATTGACCAAACCCGCGGCTGGTTCTACACTCTTTTAGCGGTATCAGTTCTTTTGGACCAAGAATCTCCATACAAAAACGTCGTTTGCCTCGGCCATGTTCTCGATAGTAAAGGAAATAAAATGTCCAAATCGAAGGGCAATATCGTTTCTCCGAATGAAATTATTGATAAATACGGTGCAGATGCGATTAGGTGGTATTTCTTTACCATTAACCAACCCGGAGACCCAAAGAGATTTGACGAAAAAGATATAAAAAAGTCTTTATTCCAACTTCTTTTATTAGAAAATAGTTTTAGTTTTCTAAATTTTTATATTGATAACAAGAAAAAAATATCAATTAATGATTTGGACAACTTAAAAGTAGCTCATATTCTAGACCAATGGCTCTTGATAAGGTTGGCAGATACACAAAAACAGACTACTCTGGCTCTTGATAAATTTGAAATCGTCAAAGCTGCCAGAGTCGTTGATGAGCTTGTTGGTGATTTGTCTTATAGTTATATTCACTGGTCAAGAACGCGCCTCAAAAAAGATTCTGACAAAACAAGCATTTTGGTTTTAGTAAAGACTATATATGAAATTACTAAATTATTGGCGCCTTTTACCCCGTTTACGTCTGAGCATATATATCAAAATCTGAGAAATAATGTATTTTCTGATAAAAATCTTCCTGAAAGTATTCATTTGGAAAAGTGGCTAGAAACAAAAGAAATCACAGAAGAAGATAGAAAAATTCTAGAAGATGTGGTGTTGCTGAAAACTCTTATTGGTCTTGGCTTGAGAGCAAGAAAAAACTCAAATATTAAAGTAAGACAACCGCTTTCAGAAATTAGGTCAAATATTAACTTTAAAAATAAAACTCCTTTCTGGGAATCAATAGTCCGTGATGAGCTTAATGTAAAAACCATTAAACTGGTAAATTCTATCGATAATTCTCCCGAATGGATTACAGAAAAAGATGGTTCTTGTTGGATTAGTTTAAATACAAGCATTACTCCCGAATTAAAAGAAGAAGGATTATCCAGAGAAGTAATTCGTCACACGCAAATCCTAAGAAAAGAGGCAGGAAAAATGCCTCAAGACAAAATTAAAACTAACTACTGCACAAGCTCACCGGGAATAGTTTCTGCAATAAAAAAACACGAATCATACATACTATCTGTTACAGGATCAACAGAAATATTTATCAATGAACCTGATTTTGCTTCAGATCATCAAAGTGATATCTTAATTGATGATCAACCTGTAAAAATTGGCATTAAAAAAGTATAATAGAGTTAATGCACTTTAAAACAAAAGCTCTTATTTTAAAAAACAGATCAGTAGAGGGAAAAAATACTTATATTACAGCTTACACGCTTAATTTTGGAAAAGTTATTTATCTTGCTAAAGGACTAAATAGGAATGAAGCCCGTTTGAAATCTGCCCTTACTCCTTTCTCTTATAGTCAAATTATTGCTGTTTCTTCGAGCGGAGAACCTGTAATAACTGGCGCTGAACTTTTGAATGATTTTTACCCAAAAAAATCATCTCTGGCACAATTTGTTTCTTTCTACCTAGTGGATTTGATCGATAATCTAATTGAAGAAAGAATCTCTGATAGAAAAATATTGCTTCTTCTGGTATCGGCGTTGTCGCTAATAAGAAAGCATCCTGATAATAAAACCTGTCTATTGATTTTGACTTATTTTTCTTTAAAATTAGCTTTTTATCTTGGCTATTTTCCCAATTTAAGTATCTCTGGAAGGGAAACGACAAAGAATTTCTCTTTTAATTTTAAAACGGGACTGTCGCAATCTCTAATAAATGTTAGTGGTAAAAATAAGAAATCAGTCGTTATTGATCAAAAAGAATTAAATTTCTTGCGTCTGATTCAAAAAAAATCGTTTAGTTATTTAAAAAAAACTACTATTAAAGAAGATGGTCTGAAAAAAATATTCGAATTTTCCAATAACTATTTGGAATATTCATCGGGAATTAGTCTTCCTAAGAGTTATTTGCCAGTTAAATCATTACTTCTCAAAAACAACTAATATGTCATCATTGGATGATCTCAAAAAAGGAATTTACCGACCAGAGGTCGATAGTGGATTGACCAAGCGACTAGATTATAATATCGATCAAAAAAGAAAGGAACTGCCACCAAAAGAACCATTTTTTAATCAAAAAAGAAAAAAATGGTTAAAAATTATTTCTTCTTCTTTGATAGTCATAATATTGCTTGGCATTGCTATTTCATGGCTAGGTCATCGCACTTCATTTAGTCAGGATCGTATTTCTATTCAAGTAGACGGTTCTCAAAAAATCCAATCTGGGGCATTTCTTAAATACGATTTCTTAGTAAAAAATGGCAATGGTTCGGCCATAGAAGATTGTCGATTGTTTGTCGAATACCCAAAGGGATCACAGCTACAAAATCCTCAAAGACCGGACAGTCAAGATGTTTTAGAAATCGGTCGCCTAGCTGGAGATAAACAAAAAACTGTTTCTTCTTATGTTAAAATTTTCGGTCCCGAAGAATACAAAGGAGTGGTAAGAGTAACTTTAAAATATACGCCTTCCAGAATCAGCTCAGAACTAAAGAAGGAAACTGATTTTGCTGTTGACATAGTATCTTCCCCATTGAAAATTGTTATTGATGAACCAAAAATTGTAACTCTCAATAAAGACATTACTTATACGATCAATTTTTCGAATAAGTCAGAAGACACATATAGAGATATTCGTTTTAAAATTAATTATCCAAACGGATTTAGTCCTAAGAGTTACACTCCAACAAACCCAGACATTGCTAACAACACATGGATTATTGATCAAATCAACCCATCGGAAGAAAAAGAATTCAAGGTTACTGGTGTCTTAACTCAACGACTAGACGTCATTAACCTGACTGCCGTCATTGAAATGAAAGATGCCAATGATCAATACCAGGTTTATTCTCAAGCGTTCTCGGCAATTTCTTTGACCCCCGCTCCTGTCAATATTAGCATTCAAACAACTAACTTAAGTAGTCTCAATGTTGTTAATCTAGGATCAGATATAGAATTTATTGTTAATTTTAATAACACTACTGATTCAACCCTAAGAGATCTTGTTTTATCTGTGGTTCTAGACGGTAATATTTTTGACTCTGACCCAGCCAGTATAATCCCAGAAAACCAAGGCATATACATTGAAAGAGAGAAAAAAATTATGTGGGACAGTCGCCGCATTTCGCAATTGGCTATTTTAGGACCATTTGAGGCTGGTAGTACTAAGTTTAAGATAAGCATCAAAAAAAGCGTTCCAATAGAATCTTATAATGATAAGAATTTTATATTAACCGCTAGAGCAAGTATATTGCCTAATATGGTTCCTCCAGAACTTTCCGGTATTCAGCTAGAAAATAGCTCGCAGACTTCAGTAAAATTAAACTCTGTTTTAATTGCTAAGGGAGCTATCTTAGATCAGAATACTCAGCAGCCATTCACAGCTTCTGGTCCTTATCCACCAAAGTCAGGAGAAAAAACTACCTATCTTATTTCCTGGCAACTTCTTAATTATTACAACGATTTAGAGAACGTAACCGTTTCTTCGCAACTTCCCGTTGGAGTTTATTGGGAAAATACTTGGTGGCCCCCAGAAAATAATATAACCTTTGATCCTTTGACAGGCCAATTGCTTTGGCAAATCAAAGAAATTAAGGCTGGCACGGGACAAACAAGTTCAGTTAAACAAATTATTTTCAAAGTAAATTCAATTCCTTCACCTACACAAATAGGATCCAACTTGATATTGACCGAAGAAGCCCAAGTTCACGGAAAAGACATGTTTACCCAACAAGATCTTGGTGCCAAAATTGACCAATTAAAGACCAGTTTAAGTGTTGAGCGCTAAAATTATGGAAAAATCAATTGAAAAAATTATTTCACTTTCAAAAAGAAGAGGGTTTATTTTTCCGTCATCGGAAATTTATGGAGGTATGGCAAATACTTGGGATTATGGACCGCTTGGAGTTGAAATCAAGAACAATATAAAACAAATGTGGTGGAAAAAGTTTGTCCAAGACAGACAAGATATGGTTGGAATCGACGCCGCTTTAATTATGAATCCGGAAGTTTGGAAAGCTTCTGGTCATTTGGGCGCAGGGTTTGCTGATGAATTGGTTGAATGCAAGAAATGCCACATGCGCTTCAAAAAAGATGAATTAGAAAAATCCATTTGTCCAAGCTGCAAAAATAATGAGCTTACCAAACCAACCAAGTTTAATTTGATGTTTAAGACTTTTATTGGCCCCAAGGGCGAAGAAGATGGTAATATCGCCTACTTAAGGCCTGAGACAGCTCAAGGCATCTTCGTTAATTTTAAGAATATTGTAGATTCTACAAGAAAACGATTACCTTTTGGAATTGCTCAAGTTGGTAAGGCTTTTCGTAATGAAATTACGCCGGGAAATTTTATTTTCAGAACCCGCGAATTTGAACAGATGGAAATTGAGTATTTTGTTTCCGAAAAAGATTGGCAAAAGTATTTTGATGAGTGGCTTTCTGAATTAAGGGACTGGATGAGTTTGCTTGGGCTTAGTAAAGAAAATATTAATGAATGTGTTGTTGAAAAAAAAGAATTAGCTCATTACTCCAAAAAAACCATTGATATTGAATATCGGTTTCCTTTTGGAAAAAAAGAACTTTATGGCCTTGCTTATAGAACAGATTTTGATTTAAAAAACCATGGATTTTCCTACACAGATCCTGAAACCGGCACAAAAACAGTTCCTCATGTGATTGAGCCAAGCTTGGGCGTTGACAGAACGGTCTTGGCTGTTTTGTGCGAGCATTATCACGAAGAAAAAGCCCCAACGGCAGATGAAAAAGAAGAAACAAGGATTGTTATGAAATTCCCCTATTGGTTATCACCTATAAAAATAGCGATTTTGCCTCTATCTAAAAAGTTGGAATTAACTGAAATTGCTAAGCAAATTCTTGATGACCTAAAAAATAAATTCATCTGCGAGTATGATGAAACTCAAAGTATTGGCAAGCGCTATCGCAGACAAGATGAAATCGGTACGCCGTTTTGCATAACGATTGATTTTGAAACTATTAACGATAAATCAGTTACTATCAGAGAAAGAGATTCTATGAAACAAACAAGAATAAATATCGGAGATTTAAATAATAAATTAATTAAATTACTCAACGATGAAAAATAATCGAGACTATTTGATTACTTCTGAGTCAGTTACCGAAGGCCATCCCGATAAGATGGCTGATCAAATTTCTGATGCTATATTGGACAATGTTATGAGGCAAGATCCGATGGGGCGAGTTGCAATGGAAGCTTTATTAACCAATGGCATGGTTATGATTGCCGGGGAAATGACAACGAATTGTTACGTTGATATTCCTAAAATTACTAGATCTGTTATTAAGGATATCGGTTACAATAATTCTTCCATTGGTTTTGATTGGGAGACCTGCGGTATCAGTTGTGCTATTCAGGAACAATCTCGGGATATTGCCCAGGGAGTAGATGATCCTAACGATCTCAATATCGGCGCAGGCGATCAAGGTATGATGTATGGTTATGCTATGAAAGAAACGCCAGAACTAATGCCTCTTCCAATAGTTTTAGCTCATCGTTTGGTCAAAAAATTATCTGAAGTAAGAAAATCAGGAGAAATTAAATATTTGAGGCCAGATGGAAAATCTCAGGTAACAGTTGAATATGTGAATGGTTTGCCAGCAAGAATTCAGACTGTTTTAGTTTCTGCGCAACATGATCCAGAATTCAAACTTTCCGATCTAAAAAAAGACATTATTAGTAAAGTTATGTTACCAATCTTGCCAAAAAAACTTATTGATAAAGAAACTAAATTTCTTGTAAATCCAACTGGCAGATTTGTTAAGGGCGGCCCAGCCGCAGACACGGGCTTAACGGGCAGAAAGATTATTGTTGATACCTATGGCGGAGTTGGTTCTCATGGCGGAGGCTGTTTTTCGGGAAAAGATCCGACAAAAGTTGATCGAACAGGCTCTTACGCTGCCCGCTGGGTAGCAAAAAACATTGTTGCAGCCAATCTGGCTGATAAGTGTCAGGTTCAAATTGCTTATGCCATCGGCATAGCAAAGCCATTGGCTATTGATGTTTACACTTTTGATACCGGCAAAATCTCTGATAAAAAGATTTTAGGCGCAGTCAAAAAAGTTTTTGACTTAAGACCAGGAGCCATTATTCATCACCTGGGATTAAGGCGACCACTTTATCGCCAAGTTGCTTGTTATGGTCATTTTGGCAGACCAGAATTAAATCTTCCTTGGGAAAAAACAGACAAAGTTGAGGCTCTTAAAAAAATCCTTGGCTCATGACGCAAGAAGAGCTGGGACAGTTTCTTTTTGAACGTACCTGTGAGACTCTAAGTCTTGCCGGTTTTCATTTTCAGGCAATGAAAAGAAAATCACCTATTAAAGATCCAAAAAGATCTTTCCGCATTGCCTATATTAATCTCAAAACAAAAAAAGTAGTTCTAGATCTTTATTCACCTCGAGAAAGAAGGCCCAAAAAACCCAGCGTTATTCTGCGAACACTAGCCCACGAATTAGCTCATTGTCAGAAACCACCCTATCGCCAATTGTGGCGAAGAAAGATTATTAATCGTTCTCACTACCCCGCTTTTTATCGCCAAGTTAATCGCAATATAAAGAAATTTAAAAAAGACAAGGTTTTGAGTCAATTTTTCACTTAAAATATGTTTTTTTTATAGATTATGCCTATAGATTTAAAAATTTTTAGTCCAGAAAATTGGAATTATCAGCTTACGCGCAATTTTGCATTTTTTCAGCGTTACTTAGATGCTGTTGGTTTTACGTATGGAGCTGACAGTTGGAAGGTCCCGCCACTGGAAGAATTATGGATTTCTGAAGGAACCCGTTGCGCTATTTTTGATACTAAAATTTCCGACGAAAAGGTTCTTGATTTTTTAATAACAGAATCTATTAAAGATCCTTATGGTTTTTTAGGTAAAAATCTCAAGCAAAAATTCTTAGATCGAGGCGAGCAATTCCTTAAGATTGCTTATGAATTAAATAAAATCAAAGAGATTTCTGATAAAAATGATTTAATCAAAAAATTAGATCAATATTGCGAATCGCACATTGCTCTGTCCTTGGGGTTAATGATCACATCAATGCTAAATTGGGATTTGTCTAGGTTAGCTCCTATTATTGCCAAAGAAGAACTAAAAAATATTGATCCTAGTGAAATTGATGCAAATATTAATATATTGGTTACGCCGGATGAAGAAACCCCAGCTTTTAAACAAGAAATTGCCGTACTTGAATTATCTTCTTGGATACAAGAAGAAATGAAAAAAACCAGAAACAATTTTAATAGCATCTTATCTGGTACTCCTTTTAAAGAAAAACTCAATCAATTAATGAATGATTCAGCGTGGATAACGGTAAATTTTATCGACGAACCTATTCCTGAACCAAAATTTATCGAAGACATTAAAAAATACATCAATAATGGAGATTGCCAAGAACAAATCACTGCTAAAAAAACACACAGAAAAGAAATATTATCGCAACGCGATAAATTATTTGGTGATTTACCAATGTCTGAAAAATTAAAAAATATAATTTTAGCAATGCGCCTGGGGACTGTTTTGGCTGAATATCGAAAGAGTATTTTTTCTCACGTTGGTTTCTTGGTAAGACCATTTTTTGATACAATCGCAAAAATTCTTGATTTGGAAAATTGGCAACAGGTTTATTGTCTTTCGCCAGAAGAAATAAAAGATGGCATTTTGGGCAAAGTATCATTAGAAGGGTTAAAAACAAAATACCAGCAAAGAAAAAATGGATATAATTTAATCCTTTCCGTTGAATATGGTATCAGGGAGCTTGTTCAAGAAGAAATAGATTATGTAAAAAGCAATTTCGATCAATTTAAAAAAGAAACAGAAAAAATAGATACAATTACGGGCCAGATCGGCGCTAAAGGAAAAATTCGAGGCATTGCTAGGTTAATTTTATCAACCGCTGAAATGAATAAAATGGAAAAAGGAGAAATTCTTATAGCTCAATCAACTACAGTTGATTTCGTGCCTGTAATGCGATTGGCCGGAGCAATTGTAACTGATGAAGGAGGATTGACTTGCCATGCTGCTATTATTGCCAGAGAGCTCAAAAAACCCTGCATTATTGGCACAAAAAACGCTACAAAAGTCATTAAAGATGGCGATCTTGTTGAAGTTGATGCAGATAGAGGTGTTGTAAAAATATTAAAAAGTGAAAAAGAAAATTAATCCTACAGAAAATATGGAATGGATTAAGGTGGTTGCGCGACCAGCCACGATTTTAACTTTTAGTTTGGTTGCTCAAGGCATAAACGAAGAGATGCCAAGACTTACTGGCACAACATTAGATTTAAAATGTGAAAAATCAATAAACGATAATGACCTATCCCTCTATCAAGGGAAAGAAAGCAGAGAAAGATTGGTAAAAATCTTTGAAAATCACGAAAATGGTTATAGTTTTTTTAGAGAACATCTTAAAATCGGAAGAAAAAGAACAAAAAAAACTCTACGGGTAGGAAAAAAAATTTATAGTTACAATCTGAACGTTAGTATTGAAAAACTAGAAAATTATTGGATTCTGTTTAAAAAAACTTATTGCGCTTTCTGTCCTTTTATTCATATCCCTTTTATTCCAGAAGAAATACTTACAAACAGACTGAAAAGTAAGATTGATGCTTATTTTAAGAAAAGTTCTCCAAAAGATAAAGAAAACTACTTTAGGCTGTTAACAACAATTAAAAAAGATAGTATTTTCTACCTAGAACAGAAAGATCTTTTGGAAATAGGTATTCTTATAAGAAAAAATAAAAACATAGAGAACAGATTAAAGAATCATATTAAAAAATTCGGAAATATGGGGATAACCGCTCATCTTTCAAGCGAACCGTATGATAGAAAACATTTTCTTGAAATCATAAATGAGATAAAAAATCCAAAAGACTTACTAATCAAATTAGAAAAAAATAAAAAAGAAATACTTTCTGGATACAATAGTTTCGCAAAATCTATACCAAAAGATATTGTAAAACTCGCTGAGCTTCTTCAGGAATATACAATCTTTAGAACGGAAAGAGCTGAAGGAATGAATGTCGGATTACACTATGTTAAAAAACTTACCAGAGAGATAGGTAAAAGATTTGATATCAAATTTGAAGATATTATTTGGTACACAGTACCAGAAATAGATAATCTTTTTATTCGTCCTAAAAAGACTAATGTTGAAGCCAGAAAAAAATCTTTCGTATCCAGTTTAATAAATGGGAAAATCTATTATGAAGAAGTTGAAAAAACTTCTGATAATGTCTCCGGAAATGAATTTTCAGGATCAATAGCAAAGACAGGAAAATACACTGGTTACGTAAAAATAATAACAGGTCTTGATAAGATTAAATCATTCAAAAAAGGAGAGGTTTTGGTTGCATCAATGACTACGGCTAACTTAATTGGCGCTGTTAAAAAGGCTGGTGCCATTATCACAGATGAAGGTGGAATATTGTGTCATGCAGCTATAATCAGCAGAGAGTTTAATATTCCCTGTATTATTGGTACAAAAATTGCAACTCAAATACTTAAAGATGGTGATTTGGTTGAAGTCGATGCAAATAAGGGTAAAATTAAAATTATTCATAGAAAATATGGAAAAATACGATGATTCTAAGTGGTTTAAGGTAGTTTCTAGGCCTCTAACAGGCCTAACTTTAGACATAATTAGCCAAGGAATGAGTAAAGAAATACCAAAATTAGTTGGTGTTAATTTTGATATTGTGTCTAGAGTAGAAGACAAAAAGAAGCTTTGTTCTATTCTTCAGAACTTAGAGAGCAAGCGAAATCTCAAAGAGGCTTTTTTGGCAAACAAAAACCCCTTAGAATTTATGAAAGAACATTTGCTGGAAGGTAAGAAAAGGTTAAAAAAGATTCTCAATACTACGGAGGTCATCAGTAAATCAAATATGAGTGTGAGTAGTAGTAAGTTATTGAAATATTGGGATCTTTTTAAGAAAGATTTTTATTCCTTCTCTCCTTTTATGCATACCGTTTTCGCTCCAGAACAAATATTAACGGAAGGGCTTAAGAATAAAATAAATATTTATTTAAAAGACGCTAGTCAAATAAAACAAGATAAAATTTTTAGAGTTCTAACTACTGTTCAGGAAAATAGTGATTTTTTTCAAGAACAAAAAGATTTACTAGAGATAGCTATCCTTAAACGATCAGGAGTAAATATTGATAAGCAAATAAAACAACATAGTGCGAATTTTGGATATATGGGTCTTACCACTCACCTATTGAGCGAACCATATGACGATGATTATTTCTTAAAAACAATAGAAAATATTAAAAATCCTGCCGAAGAACTAAATAATTTAACGGCAAATCAAGAAGAGAAAAAAGCCAAGTACATAGAATCTATAAGTTCCCTGCCAAAAGACATTATAGAGATATCCGAATTACTCCAAGATTATATGATTTTCAGAATGAACAGAATTACAGTGCTTACACTAGGACAATACCGCATTAGATCGTTACTTAGGGCAATTGCCAATAAATTCAATATTAAATTTGAGGATATCGTTTGGTATAATGTATTAGAAATCGATAATCTTTTTAAAAACAAAACTGAAATTGATATAATAAAACGAAAACAATACTTCACAAATATCCTTATAGGTGGAATTGTTTCGTATAGTGAACTTCCGTTTGAAGAAGAAAAAACCTATTTTGAAGAAATCAAGGGAACAGTAGCTAATTCTGGCACATACAAAGGACGAGTCAGAATAATCCTAAGCACAGAAATGGCTAAAGAATTACAGAATGGAGAAATTTTGGTTACAACCATGACAACGCCTAATCTTATAGGAGTGATTAAGCGATCCGGTGCCATTATCACAGATGAAGGTGGAATATTGTGTCATGCAGCTATAGTTAGTAGAGAATTAGGAATCCCCTGTATTATTGGTACAAAAATTGCAACTCAAATACTTAAAGATGGTGATTTGGTTGAAGTCGATGCGAATAAGGGTATGATTAAAATATTAGAGAAAACATAATTTTAATTAATTTTACAAATATCATGAAACAATCATTTGAGGTTTTGCGCCATGGGGAAAAAGATGAAACCGGCCATATTTCAGAAGATGGTAGAGAAAAAATTAGAGACCGTGCCAAAGAACTTTTTGAAGAAATAAAAACCTATCCTGAGGGCACAGTCATTGCTTTTATGCCATCAAATATAGAAAGAACCCAGAAAACAAGGGATATTTTTGAAGAAACATTAATTAGCTTGTTCAATGAGGCCGGTCAAGGATATAGAATTTTAGATGTTCATGATATTGGAGAAATACAAAAAATTGATTCAAGCACGAAAGAAAAAGTTTTAATTAAAGGATTATCTTATTCTTCGCTTATAGGAATACCAAAGACCGGTGATCCAAGAGGAGCAAAATTATTTGAAAAAAGTCGGCAGATATTTGGAAACGAAGGTTTTGCCGTAAAAACATGGGCCGCCTGGTCTCCTGAAGAATTAGCCCAACTTAGGCAGGAAATGCTAAAAGAAAATCCCGAGGCACCAGTGGCCGAATTTGATACTACTTTCTTCGGTTCCCCTGAACAAGTTACCATTAAACAGATAAGGTGGCTCATGAGCATGATGGAAATCAACCAGGGTCATTTTCCTAATAACGAAATAAAATTGTTTGGCATATCCCATAATGCAAATACTGATTTTTTGGTAATGAAACTTTTGGGCATGCCGATTAATGCTGCCGGTCTTGATGAAATAGGAGGTGCCAGAAATTATCTAGAGGGACATAAAATTGATATTGAAAATGGAAGGGTTAAAATTAGCTATAGAGATCAGGAAAGAGAATTTGACGAAGAGGATCTTAAAAAAATAATTGAAGAACTCGAGAAAGAGACAGAAGAAAGAAAGAAAAGATGGAGTGTATAGTTAAAAAATAATTAAAATAATATGTATATCAAGAATTTTAGAGAAATTTCAAAAAATGATGTAGGAATTGCCGGTGGAAAAGGAGCGTCTCTGGGCGAAATGACTCAGGCGGGCATCCCTGTTCCTCCGGGTTTTGTTGTCCTTGCTTCTGCTTTTGATAAATTTTTAAAAGATAACGATATTAAAACAAAAATTGATAAATTATTGGACAAGGTTGATACTCAGGATTCTTCAGCCATAGAATCCTGTTCAGAAGAAATTCATAATATCGTTTCTAATGGAAGCATTCCTGAGAATATTAAAGAAGAAATTTTAATTAATTTTGATAATCTTGACACAGAATATGTTGCCATCAGGTCGTCAGCTACTGCCGAAGATTCCGCTATTGACGCTTGGGCAGGCCAACTTGAAAGCTATCTTTTTATAAACAAAAATAATGTTTTAGAAAGCGTAAAAAAATGTTGGGCTTCGCTGTTTTCTCCAAGAGCACTATGTTACAGATTCGAGCGTGGTTATAAAGGAAAATTGGTTTCTGTGGCAGTAGTAGTCCAAAAAATGATTGATTCTGAAGTTGCCGGCGTTTGTTTTACGGTCCATCCAGTCACTCGAGATAAAGATCAAATGATTGCGGAGGCTTGTTGGGGATTGGGAGAAGCTTTAGTTCAGGGAAGTATTACGCCCGATAGTTATGTTATTGAAAAAAGCACTCTCAATTTTATTGATGTCAGCACATCTGAACAAACAAAAATGATTGTCAGAAAACCTGATTTTGACACAGAAGAAAGAGCAGTACCTGACGATAAAAAAGATAAACAGAAATTATCAAATGAAAAAATCAAGGAATTGGCGAAAATCGCTATCAATATTGAAAATCATTACGGAAAGCCGCAAGATATTGAATGGGCGCTTGAAAATAATACGCTTTATATTCTCCAAGCTCGACCAATTACAACTTTATAAGACTTAATTTTAAGTTTAGAAATTTAATTTTTAATAAAAAATATGCCCAAACATTTAATCAAAGCGGAAGATTTTACTAAAGAAGATTATTTAGAGGTCTGTAGGCGCGCTAAGATTTTTCAAGAAGGTATTGAAAAAGGTAAAGATTTTACCCATCTCTGCCCGGGAAAAGTTCTCGCTACATTATTTTTTCAAGAAAGCACACGCACATCAACAATTTTACAGTCAGCGATAATCAGATTGGGCGGCGGCTTTGTTGGAATTAGTGGAACCGCTGGAACCTATGTTGCATCAGGAGAAGAAGATATAGAGGATTTTATGAGATCGTATGCTCCTGCTTGTGACATTATGGCTGTTAGGCACAAAAGCTTGAATTTAGACGACTTTTCTGCTGATTTCCCTATTCCTTTAGTGAATGCTATGTGCGGTAGCGATGAACACACAAACGGTTCTTTAACTATGATTTATTCTCTTTCTCGTAGAAATTTTGATTTCAAAAAATCAACTGTAGGATTTTACGGCATGACTAAGTCTTCGCGCCCCATTAAGGCAATGATTAAAATGTTAAGCATTATGGGCGTAACGATGTATGAAGATCCTGTGATTGACGAGTTCGAAACGCCTCCTCATATTAAAGATTTTGTTAAAAAAACCGGCGGCCAATTAATCAGAGGAAAGCTTGAAGATTTTATATCCAAAGTAGACTCTTTAATCATCATGGAAGGATTACCCCAACCAGGAGAAGATCCAGGATTAGTGGAAAAATACAACAAATTGGTTAAAATCTTTACGGAAAAAGATCTAGAACTCGTGAAACCAGATGCTTTTATTCAATATGTAACTCCAAGAATTCTGACAGATGGTCGCCTAACCGTTGAAAAAGAAGTCGATAAAGATTCTCGGGTTATTGTAAAAGACTTTTTAAGAGAATGGGTCTACGCATCAATGGGCCTCTATACTTACCTTTTAAATGTAAAAGTTGATTAATTAAATTTATGGGTATCAAAAATGAACAATTTAGTCCTTCTGAAAAAACAGAAAAAGAATTAACTCCGGAAAGACAGGCAGAGTTAGAAAAAATTGCTAGTTTAATAGAAAGCGAAGCGCCCGAAACTTATCAGAAAATGGTTGAAAGAAGACGAGATATTCATCAATATCCAGAAACCGGTTTTGAGATTAAAAGGACAGCCGAAACAACTCTTGAAAATCTAAAAAACTTGGGCTTAGAAGCTTGGATTCTTGAAACAGATTATAAAATCAGCGAAGATGAAAAAAAGAAAGGCATTGCTGGCGTTGTTGGTATTTTGCGCGGCAAAAAATCAACAGAAGGACAACCTAGAAAAAAATATGTTCTAACATGGGACATGGACGCTCTTCCGATGCAAGAAAAAACTGGTCTACCATATTCATCTGAAAACACTGACGCATTTCATGGTTGTGGTCATGACTTAAATTCAGCAACCGGAGAAGGTATAACAAGGTATTTAACAAAAATTAATGATGAAGTCGGCCTTGGTTTCGATGTTATCTGCGTTGCTAGAGGTAACGAGGAATCATCAACTGCCGTAGAAACAGGCGCGGCGAAAATTATTCACGAAGCTAACAGAAATAAAGAACTCCCTGAAGAAATAAGAAACATGCTTAGCGCAGATGGTCTCGTTAGTTGGCATTATAATGATTTTTCTGAAACAGGAACTGTTTTAGCCGAAGGAGAATTTGAAAAAGGAAGGCCTGTGTTAGCCGCTTCAGATAGGTGGGCTGTTGAAATTACCGATCCAGATACTGATCCTGCTGTCCAAAAAATGTTTTTTGAAAAAGTTGACCAAGAGATCAAAAAAATATTGATTGCAGTTGATAAAATTTATGGTGAAATTAGCGAAACTATATCGTCAAAAGAAGGACAGGATTGGTCAATTAAAGATAAAAATGCTTATATAAATGAACAGGTTGGGAGAATCTTAGAACTTCTCCGTTTAGAAGAACAAGACGAACAACACCGCCCCCAAAATGTTCAAGGATTAAAAATTAGTGGACATCTTTTTGGTGATGATTGGACGGGCGAGACAGTGTCGGCAGAAAAAATTCCTTTCTGGAAAAGAGAAAAACCGACCAAGTCAGATACAAAGCCCAACCCGGTTAATTTTGGCAAGGTGTGGTCTCTTGAACCGGATGTTAAAGGAAAAACTTTGCGAAAAATCATTAAAGAAGCACTAATAAGAAAAGTTTCTGAAGTTGCAAAAGATTATCCGGGACTACAATACGAATTTCACCACAAAATGGGCATATCATCATTCAGAGGAGATCCCCGACTAACTAATGTCCTGAAGTCATCCATTGATAAATTCGATAAAAACATCACCTATCAGACTGAACCTGTGCTTGTTCCAGATGATGCTAATTATTTTAGCAAAGAAATTCCATCAACAAGATTAACTTTGGGAGCAAGAAAAAAGGGTGACAGCGGTTACAAATTACATACTCCAGAAGCAAACTTTGACGAAGAAGCGATGGACTTGGCAGCAAAGGCAATAGCCTATATGTTGTGTGACTTGGATTAGGTTTTTAGGTTTTTATTATTCTAAGTCAATTTTTCACCTGAAAAGTTGACTTTTGTTTTTAAAATTGTTTTGTTGCCTTATTTTTTATTTGTTATACAATAAGAAATACAGGATATAAAGGGGTTAAGAGGATAAAAGAAAAAAATTTATCCATCCTGCTTATTTCTTGTGTCTCATTTATTCATTATATCCCTTATTTTATGAACCGTTTAATATTTGATATCGAAACAATTCCTGCTGAAAGAGAAAAAAAGGAAATGGTTGAAGAAATTATTAAGAGAAGAAAAGGTGATTCTTTTGAAAGAACTGCTTTGGATGGTAATTTCGGTCGTGTTTTTTGTATTGCTTATATAAAGGAGCCGCCAAAATCAGAGGGCGCAAGTATTATTAAGGGTAATGAACGAGAAATTTTAACTGAATTCTGGAAAATCGCCGAAGACGTCGATGTTTTTATCGGACACAATATTATGGATTTTGACCTTAGATTTCTCTACAAAAGATCAATTGTTCATGGTATTAAACCATCAAGAGAACTAAGTTTTGCGCGTTATCGATCAGAACCGATTTATGACACAATGAGAGAGTGGGAAAAATGGTCTATGATTAGTAATACCTCTTTAGATACGCTTGCAAAAATTTTCGGCTTTGCCACTTCAAAAGACGAAATGTGCGGTTCGGAAGTTTACGGAAAATATCTTAATAAAGAATATGATGAAATCTATAAATATTGCAAGAAAGACGTTGAATTAACCAGAAAAATCTACTATAAAATGAATTTTTTGAAACTTTAATGAATTACAAATCGCACCAACTAAGTAATGGTCTTAAGGTTGTGCTGGCTCCCTTAAAGAGCACTGAAACCGTGACAGTGCTATTTTTGGTTGCAGCCGGATCAAAATACGAAACAAAAGAAGAAAATGGCATCTCTCATTTTTTAGAGCATATATTCTTCAAGGGTACTTTGAAACGTCCTGACACTCTCGCTATTTCTGAAACTCTCGATAATGTTGGCGGAATTTATAACGCTTTTACGGGAAAGGAATTTACTGGTTTTTATGTAAAACTTGCCCATCTTCATCTTCCTTTAGCATTAGATGTTCTTTCTGATATGCTGACAAATTCACTTTTTAAAGAAGAAGAAATTGAAAGAGAAAAGGGAGTGATTGCCGAAGAAATAAAATTGTACCAAGATACGCCTATCGCCTATGTTGACGAAGTTTTTGAAAAACTTCTTTATGGTGACACCCCAGCAGGATGGCATATTATAGGAACAGAAAAAAATATTACTCAATTTAAGCGAGAAAATTTCATTAATTATCTTAAAAATCATTATAGTAGTAAAAATTCTGTTTTAGTTATTGCTGGCAAGATTGATCCCGATGACACCCTTAAATTGACAGAGAAGTTTTTCGGTTCATACCCAACCCAAGAAACCAAAGACAAAATTAAAGTTGTTGAGAAACAGGAAAAATCAGAAATTGTTATTTTTCCCAAAGAAACAGATCAAACCCATCTCTGTCTTGGAGTAAGATCTTTTGATATGTTTAGTAAAAAACGCCATGCCTTAGCGCTTCTCGATACTGTTCTGGGAGGAGGTATGAGCTCCCGATTATTCATTAATATTAGAGAAAGACAAGGGTTGTGTTATTACATCAAAAGTTCTCAAGAAAGTTATACTGATAGCGGTTATTTCGTGGTTCAAGCCGGGATTCATCATGAAAATATTCAAAAAGTGATAAAATTGATTAAAGATGAGTTCGAAAAAATAAAACAAGATATTGTTTCAGAGCAAGAACTCAAAAAAGCTAAAGAACACATTAAGGGCACGACTTTACTTGCTCTCGAAACCTCTAGCGATATTGCCTTTTTCTTGGGAAGACAAAAACTTTTGAGAAACAAAATTAGTTCACCAGAGAAAATTTTCCAGAAAATAGACATGATTACAAGCGAAGATATCCGCAATGTTGCTCAGGAAATATTTATGCCTAAAAATCTTAACCTTGCTCTTATTACTCCCAACAAAAACCAATCTTTGAAAAACACTTTAATTTTTTAAAAACATCTATGGAAAAGAATCAAAGACAAACTATAGAAATATCGTCAGTCACAATTTTTAAGACTCTGGCGGTTATTGCTTTAATTTTCTTTGCTTTTTTAATTAGGAACGTCTTGGTTATCCTCTTTTTTGCCCTAATCATTGCATCGACCGCTAGCCTTCCCGTAAACTGGCTAAAAAAACACCGTATTCCAAAAACGATCGGCACAATTATTGTTTATTTTCTAGCTATCGCATTTATCGGATTTTTACTCACAATCATTATTACTCCTCTGGCAGGTGAACTAAAACAGTTGTCAAATTTCATGCCCAATATAGCAGACAAACTAAGTTCTAGTATCGTTTTGCTTAAGAATATTATTCACGACCAGAGTCAGTTTCAAGAATTCTTCGTTAGTCTGAGTGAAAAGATTAGTCAATTTAGTTTTAATATTTTTTCTGTAACTGAAGACATCGTGGGTCGCGTTGCTTCATTTATTGTTGTTTTTATTCTGTCTTTTTATTTAACAATAGAGCAAGAAGGTGTGCGAAAGATTATCCGAACATTTATACCAGAAGGGAAAAGAGATTACGCAATCAATATCTGGGAACGAGCTCAAAAAAAGATGAGCCGCTGGTTTGGTTCTCAACTATTACTAGGATTAGTTGTTGGTCTAATGACTTTCATCGGCCTAACAATTTTACAGATCCCTTATGCTTTAGCGCTTTCTGTTTTAGCAGGAATTTTTGAATTAGTGCCTACCGTTGGTCCAATCCTTTCAGCAATTCCAGCCATTGCGATTGCTTTTATCGAATCCCCGATTCTGGCGCTCATAACGCTTGGGTTATATATTATTATCCAACAACTAGAAAATCACCTATTAGTTCCCAAGATTATGCAAAAAACTACGGGACTTAATCCAGTTATAACGATTTTGGCAATCTTGGTAGGCGTTAAGTTGGGTGGTATTCTTGGTATGATCTTAGCAATTCCCATTACTATGCTGATTTCTGAATTTTCCAGTGATATTTTTGGATTAACTAAGTTTCAAAAATCTAAACCAAAGTAATATGGGAGAACTTTATTTGGTCGCCACGCCAATTGGTAATTTAGAAGATATAACCGTAAGAGCAGTGCGAATACTAAAAGAGACAGATCTTGTATTGTCAGAAAAACCGCTCGTGACAAAAAGGCTTTTTGATAGATATGAAATCAAAACCCGCCTTCAATCGTTTCATGAACATTCAGAAGGTAGTGTTTATGATGGTATTATTGAATTATTGAAATCTGGTAAAAAAATTGCGCTAGTTTCTGAGGCGGGCACCCCAAACATCGCTGATCCAGGGGGTAAGCTAGTTCAAAAAGTTATAGAAATATTTGGTGAAAGCGCAAAGATTATTCCCATACCAGGATCATCTGCTTTAACTGCGTTATTGTCTGTCGCCGATTTTAATGTAAATCGCTTTTTGTTTTTAGGTTTTATGCCAAAAAAGAAAGGACGCAAAACTTTCCTAGGCATTATCAAGGATTCGAGATTTCCCGTAGTGGTTTATGAATCAGTTTATCGAATCAAGAAGTTCTTGTCAGAGATTATTGATTTGGAAATAGAAGAAATTGTTTTGGGAAGAGAGTTGACTAAAAAATTTGAAACAATCTATCGAGGAACACCCAAGCAGGTGTTAGAAAAATTAGATCAGGATAAAAATAAAGGAGAATTCGTTGTTTTGATAAACAGATGAAAAGATACTATATAACAACATCTATCGTCTATACAAATGCCTGTCCACATATTGGTTTTGCTTTAGAACTAGCACAGGCAGATGTTTTAGCGCGCTACCATCGACTTCAGAAAGAAGATGTTCGCTTTTTAACAGGGACTGACGAAAATGGTGTTAAAAATAAAAAAACTGCTGAAAAACTTGGCATAACCACAAGCGAATTGGTAAACGAAAATTCTGCCAAGGTTTTGGAGCTGACAAAAACATTGAACATTTCAAATGATGACTTTATACGAACAACTGACAAAAAACGCCACTGGCCAGGTGTTGAAAAAATTTGGAAAACATTAGAAGAAAAGGGTGATATTTATAAAAAAACTTACGACGGTCTCTATTGCGCTGGCTGTGAGGCCTTTATTACTAAAAAGGATTTAGATAAAGACGGAAAATGCCATCTTCATAATGCCAAACCAGAAGAAATTAAAGAAAAAAATTATTTTTTCAAACTTTCAAAGTATGGCGATGAAATTAAGAAGTTAATTGAATCTGGAAAACTAAAAATCATTCCAGAAATTAGAACTAATGAACTATTTTCCCTAATAAAAGATGGTGTCCAAGATGTAAGTTTTTCTCGTCCCGCCTCGTCTCTTGATTGGGGAATTCCCGTTCCAAGCGACAATACCCAAACAATTTATGTTTGGGCTGATGCTTTGACTAATTATATCTCGTCTTTGGGCTTTGGAAGCGCCGATGAGGCCAATTTTAATAAATATTGGCCCGCTGACATCCAAATAATCGGAAAGGACATTTTGCGTTTTCATGCCCTTATTTGGCCGGGCATCCTTCTTTCGGCTGGATTGTCGCTCCCCAACACTCTTCTTGTTCATGGCTTTATCTCATCTGATGGACAAAAGATGTCAAAAACCCTAGGTAATGTTGTCAGTCCGTTTGAAATCATTGGAAAATACGGAACAGACGCATTAAGATATTATCTCTTAAAAGAAATACCGACAACCGGTGATGGCGATTTCACTTATGAAAGATTTAATGAAACCTACAATGCTGATCTAGCTTCAGGACTGGGGAATTTAGTTTCTCGAGTAGTAAAAATGATTGATAAATATTGTGACAACAAAGTACCGCAGATCAGTAAAGATCCTGACACCCATCCTCTAAGAGTTGATGATAAAATTCATAACTGGAAAAAAGCCTGGCAAGACATCGATAAAAATGTTGCAGATTTCAAATTTAATGAAGCGCTCTTTTCAATCTGGCAATTTATTGCCGAAGCAAATAAATACATTGACAAAACAGAGCCCTGGGCACTAGCGAGGCGAAGAAAAACTGAGGAGCTGAATTGGGCGCTTTATGGTCTTTTGGATGCAATTCATCAGATCGCTTGGCAAATTTATGTTTTCATGCCCGAAACTGCGCTAAAAATTGCAGCTGTTTTAGATATAAAGAAATTACTAGCCAAAAATCCGAAATATAAAGATAGCTGGACAAACATTAAGCCAGGCACGACCCTAAGGCCACTCGACATCCTTTTTCCAAGATTTGATTAAGTAAATAGGCACAAAAAAAAACAGCTAACAAGAAGCTGTTCTTTTGTTTTGCCTTTTATTTTTGTTTCCGAGCGACTATAAAAATATTTCCTGATAAGCCCCGCACATGAACACCTAAAACTTTTGTGAAATAGTGTTGTTCTACTACGCTTAGCCCTGCTTTTAATATCTGTTCTTTAAGTGTTTTTCTGTTAACAATACTAATGTGTGTTGGGTCTTTATCAAAAATTCCTACAATTTTCCCCATAACCGTATCTCTGACGGGAAAACCTATAATTAAATATCCATTAGGAGCTAATTTTTTTGTTATTATTTTAAGAGTGTTTTCTGTTGATTCGGTATGCTCTATAATATCAAGAGCGGCTACGCAGTTAAAATAATTATCATTGTAAGGAAGTGTTTTTTTATTAAGATCTGCACTGACAAATCTAACTGAATCTGTTTGATTTTGCGCACGACTAATTGCGTATTCTGATATGTCCAGACCATACACATTCGTAAAATATGGAATAACCCTTTTAGAAAGAAATCCAAAAGCACATCCTAGATCTAAAAAATTTCCACTCATTTTATATTTCTTTATAACTTTTATGACCGGTCTCCAGAACGCATTGTTATCAAAACGACTATAATTCGAATAATTAGATCTTTTTCTTTTGTAATAATATTCTTTTGTGAAATAATTCCTGTCAAAAATGCTTTTCATGTTGATTACTATAATAACATGAACATCAATAAAGACAAACATAGTGGTAGAAAATAAAGTGTGTTAAAATTTAATATTATGATTTCTGTTGTAATACCGTTATATAACGAGGAAAACACTATACTTAAATGTCTAAAAGCCTTTGAAAAACAAATTTTTCCGGGGCCATTTGAGATTATTGTAGTTAACAATAACTCGACCGACAGATCCGTTGCCGTAGTAAAACAATTTATTAAAAATGGTTTCTTGGATGTTAAATTACTGGAAGAAAAGTGTCAGGGTATTGTGTTTGCTCGCCAGAAAGGATTTTTGTATGCGCACTATCCAATAATAGCGACTACTGATGCTGATTCCATCGTATCAGCCGAGTGGTTAGAAAGAATTGAAAAGAATATGCGCAATAAAAAAGTAATAGCATGTGGCGGAAAAAATTTCTATGAAAAAAAACGATTCCCTACTTTTATATCGAACAATTTTCAAAAAGCTCATTTTAAGCTTGGACTGACTTTTCTTTTCGGCAACAACATGGCTATTCGGAAAAAAGCTTTTTTAGATATCGGTGGTTTCGATTTAACTTACAAGCGCTTGGAAGATTTATATATTTCAATCACCGTTAAAAGACAATATCACTATAAAAACAAAGCTCCAATTTTACACGACCCATTGATGAATATTGATACAAGTTTAAGAAAATATCGTCACCCGATAAAATTTGCAAAAACATTGCCAATAATTCTTAAAAATTATCTTAAGGTATTATATAAAACTAGACGCACTAATCCCTTTTCCCAAGAATTGATTAAGTAAATGAACATAAAAAAAAAGACAGCTTATCAAGAGCTGTTTTTTTGTTTTTTAATTCTATTAGTACTTTTTACATCGCATAATTAAGGGTTTTTACCTTATATTTCAAGATATCTTTCATGCTTTCTTCTTGTATCTCCAATTCGTAATGCGATTGTAAATTTAGCCAAAACTGAGGTGAATTGCCAAAATATTTGGCAAAACGAAGCGCCGTATCAACAGTAATCGCCCTTGTTCCATGTGTAATTTCATTGATGCGTCTGGGAGATACGGCAATATCCTTCGCTAGGCGATATTCCGAGATTTCAAGGGGTTTTAAAAATTCTTCTTTAAGGACTTCTCCCGGATAAATTGGTTTCATTTTTTTTGTGGTCATGTTTTTTTATTAATGATAATCGCAAATCTCTACCCTATAAGCATTGCCTTGTTTCCATTCAAAACATATGCGCCATTGACCATTGATGCGAATACTATGCTGTCCTTTTCTTTTCCCCCTTAATTTCTCTAAATGATTAGCTGGGGGAATACGAAGATCTTTTAAGGACACAGCCGCATCTATTATTAAAAGTTTTCTTACGGCTGATCGTTGAATTAAATGAGGAAGCTTAGAAGAGGTTTCTCTTTTAAAAATCTTCTGTGTTTCTTTGCAATGAAAACTCTCAATCATGCTTATATTAATCTATGATAACGCCTCGCGATAATATTGTCAAGTGTTAATATATGATATTACTCTATTAACTATTCTCTTCCTCAAAAATCTTTTTAGCAAAAGAAAAAATACTGACTTTCGCCTTACGAAAATAACAAGACGGAGTTGAGCAACTTTTCTGAACTTCTAAGTCAACCTCAAAATTCCTGTCTTGTGCTTTAAATTTCCTTGGCTTGCTCAATGTCACCCAATTGGCAAATTGCTTTACTTGACCGATTGGACCCATGTTGTGAGAGTGATAAACTCTAAATCTTTTGTCATGAATCACGACAAACCCTCTTTCTACCCAATACCTAGCCCAGGCTGTATCTTCACCACCCCTGGCAAATTTTTCGTCAATATTATATCTTTCCCAAAGATGCTTATCTATAATCGCATTTGTAAAACCCAAAACACCCATGCCAACTTTTTCAGGCCTATCAATGATGGTCCTTTTTTTATTAAAAATAACATTCGTGCCATACAAAAATCTTTCTAGTAGATTTGCATTGGGTAAAGCCGAGACTACGCTATACACGCCAGAGACGTCCTCATTCCGAAAATTAGATAATCCATTTCTAAGCCAATCATTATTGATAGGTATAGAGTGTCCGCTCAAAAAGACAATATAGCGACCAACACTATTTTTAACACCGACGTTACAAGCATAAGGATAAGTGAATTTCCCCTTGGGAACAGACACAATCTTGCATCCATAATTTTGCGCAATTTCTAAAGTTCGATCAGTTGAATGATCGTCAACAATAACAATCTCAAAATCCTGATAGGTTTGTTGCTTCAGGATTTGAAGAACTTTTTCTAGATATTTTTCTTCGTTTTTTGTTCTAATAACAATTGATGTAGTCGGATTCATAAAAATTTCTCATAATTAAAGTCTTCCCTTTGTTCTCCTATAACATTTCTTTCAGGCCACGGGAAAAATTACAACCAATAATACGGCAATATTTCTGGCAATTTTTTATTTTCTTTCGTTCGCTTATGGCGTTCTTAAGGATTTTTTTCACGCTCTGATTTTTTATATTTCCAATGCTTTTTCCTTTAAAACACAATAAGACGTCGCCGTCGGGTTGAATAATTAGACTTCTCTGACCAGCAAAGCAACGAAAACTTAAGGTACTTTTTGGATCTAAATAATATTGCCTAATTGCTTCCAAATTGGCAGACGAGTTTTTTATTTTTTGCCTGTTTTTTTCTATCCAAGAAAAGAAAGTGTCAATGTCGTCTCTTTTTGGCCAAAGACTGGTAATTAATTTATTGTCGGATCTATTCAAAGATTGGGGCAAACCAATCTTCTCGTCAAGCGGCTGAAGGATAATTGATGTTTTGGGAAGTGTTTGAAGGTACATAACCAATTCTACCGCATTTTTTATGTTTTTGGAAGTAATGAGCAAGCCAATTTCAAGTTCAATTTGCTTCTTTGTTATGAGGCTTATGGTCTTCATCGCCTGATCATAAGCCAGGGAATTTCCACGCAATTGATTATGGATTTTCTCGTCTAGGCTATAAAATGACATTTTTATAGTACCCAGCCCTGCCTTTTTAAGCTGATCAAGGATTTCTTCATTAATCAGTGATCCATTCGAATTAAGGGTTACTTTTTTAAAATACCTCTTTAGTTCTTTTACAAGAGAAATAGTTAAAGAAGGTCTCATTAATGGCTCTCCACCATTTATTTCTATAAAAGTGTCTGGCTTCAAGGCGTCGCTTAATTCATGGGCTATTCTAAGCCAGTCCGCTTCGTTTAATTCCTTTTTTTCCTTTTTTTGCCAAATAGAACAGGTTTGGCAACGAAAATTGCACTTTCCTGTAATCATTAAGCTCACATATTCAGGCGAAACCATATATCGCCCTGTCTGATAGCTTAATTCTTTAAGAATTTTATTGATTAATTTATTCATTTGCGACAACACCGCTAAAAATAATTATTCTTATCTTATTATACCCTCTATTAAATATAAATGGAGTGCTATAAATAATTTATTCATAATAAATTAAAAAACGGCGACATCTATCGCCGTTTTGTTTCTCAAAATAAAGCTAATTATTCGCTCCTTTCTGAAACAATCTTCAAAACCAAATCTTCAAGAAAATCTGTAAGATCAATGGTTTCTGATCCCCCCCCATAGGATTCTATTTTTAAAATTGCTCTTGTTATTTCGTTAAAAATTTTTCTATCTCCATTGCTTTCCTTTAGGGCTGCTTCTGCTATTTCCAATAATTGGTCATATGCTTCTTTTGCTTTCCCTTCATGTTCTTTTGCTCCTTTTATGAAAGAGGCCTTCATACAACTGTGCATTTTTGTCTCTTCTTCTTTCCATATTGCACATAGTGACCTAAATTTTTCTTGATCAAAAATCGGTTCTTTTTTTTCTTGTGACTGTTCTGGCGAGATTGATTCTTGTTCTAGGTTCATATTTTTATTCCTCCTTTTTGCATATTTTCATTTTATATTTTTATTGAAAAAATACAAGCTCACGGCTTTCTTTTTCCCTAAAAACCTTTAAAATAAAAGTAATGTCATCTTGAGGTCGCCCAAGGCGACCGAAAGATCCCAGGATTCTTCGTTGCACTCAGAATGACTAAAAGATGTTTGTTGCTACTATTCTCAATTTTAAGTTTTAAGTTGTTGTTTTTCGCTTTAAGCTTTGCGCTTTAAGTTTATGTTAATCGACACCCACGCCCATCTCAATTTCAACGCCTTTAAAGATGATCATAACCAGGTTATTGATCAATGTTTTAAAAATGATATTCAATTAATCAATGTCGGCTCGCAATATGAAACCAGCAAGCGCGCCGTTGAAATTGCCGAAAGATACAAAACTGGCGTTTGGGCCGCCATCGGCCTTCACCCCATCCACGCTATTCCCAACCAAGTCGATGTCAATGAAGTCGAACCAAGTTTTAAATCTCGTCCCGAAGAATTTGATGCCAAAAAATATGAGATACTCGCAAAAAGCAAAAAAGTCGTTGCGATTGGCGAAATCGGACTAGACTATACTTACGCAAAAACAGAAGAAGACAAAGAAGCTCAAAAGAAGTCTTTTAAACAACAGGTTTTGTTTGCTCAAAAACTCAATCTTCCGATTATTATCCACTGCCGAGAAGCATGGAAGGATCTTGTAAAGATCCTTAAATTCGAAATTCGAAATTCGAAATTCGAAATACCGCTTCGCGGCACTGCTCATTTCTTTTCTGGAACGAAAGAAGATGCCAGAGAAATGATTGAGCTAGGATTTTTAATTTCTTTTACAGGCGTCATCACTTTTACTAAGGCATACGATGAAATTATAAAAGAAACCCCGCTAGAAAAATTGATGGTGGAAACTGATTGTCCTTATGTTGCGCCTGTACCATTCAGAGGCAAAAAAAATCTGCCACTGTATGTAAAATATGTCGCGGAAAGGATTGCGGAAATAAAAGGCATTGGTTTTCAAGAAGTTGCTCAAGTCACCACCCAAAATGCAAAAACGCTTTTCAAATTAAACTAAAAACATAGAAACAAAAAAAACACGCTATTAATCAGTGTGTTTTTTTGTTTTATTTGATTTATTAAGATTGAATATTGTATAAACTTCTACTTCTTTCTCATATTCTTTATCGCCACACCAATTGCACCTGCCTTGATAAAAGGAAATTTCTGGTTAATAAAAGCGAACCTTCTTGGATAATTTTGCTGAAGGTATTCTGGATTAGTAATATAAATTCTCACTGCTTCTGCAAAGTCTTCGCGAAAAATTGCCTGCGGATCACTTCCGTATCTTTCTTTATGTTTAAGCACATAATCGCTGACATATTGCGACCTAATATAACTATTTTCCTCTTCAATAATTCTCTTGTATTCGTCAAAAATTCCTTCCTTCTCTTGTTTTTCATAACCGTGTGCTATCTCATGCGCTATTACCCCCAACATAAACGCTCGCATTCTATCGTCTTCATTGTCAAATTCTGTTGTGTCTGTCAAAAAATCAAGCTCTGAAGATTTCTCAACACCAAAACTTCGCAGCCGAATAATACTAAAACCCCCAGGGTTTCCCGATGATGCTCGAACTTTAAATGCGTGTTCAAGCCGATCTGGATTGTCAGTTTCTTCTAAAAACATAGCTGCCTTAAGATAATCTTCTTTGCTTTTAAGAATTAATCTTGTGTGATCATAACCATCCCAATCTGCAATGCCTTGTTTAACCAACTTAGCCCCCTTGTCTCCGTATTGAAAATTATAACCAAGAAAAATCATGTATTGATCATCCTTGGTCACTCGAGCAACCTTAGCTTTTTTTAAGGCCTCCAAACCGAAAGCATCTTTTAAAAATTGGCGCACTGATTCATCGGGCATTTGATGGTCCTTGGTTTCTTCAAATCCTTCAATAATTGGTCCGTTAATCAAAATTTCTTTGGCCTCAGATAAATCCTTGGCCATTTGGTATTCAAGAATAGAATCAATGTTTTTGAGAGTTTCTTCTGGATCATCGCCTGTTGCTGTGCAAATTTCTTTGGTTATTTTTGAAAAATCCGCTTCCAGCTTTTCTAATATTGTTATTTCTTCATCGGAAATAATATTTAATTCTCTGTAAATTGATAATTTTTTGCGCCTAACTGTTAGCTCTTTATGTGGTCCCTCTCCATAAATAACTCTGAAAAGTTGACAGTCATATTTTTTCTCAAGCGCTACCAATTTTTCAGACGCCTGATCTGCCGATAAGTCCAGATTAGCGGCAGTAACTTTGTTTATAAATTCTTTTTGTTTAATTTCCATGTCTGTCCACTCATTATCAGATGATTCTTTGTCGATTTGTGGTTTTTTATCTTCTAGTGCTTCTTGTTTTTCTAAATTTGGCTCTGTCATTTTAAAAATTATTAATTAAGCATGTTCTTATTTTATCATTTTAGTTTTGATGTCACCACCCAAAACACTCAAGTGTTTTTTAGATTAGGTAAGAATTTCTGATTTTGCGTATCTATTGCAATTGGAGGTGGGTTAGATATAGAATAATGATGTTATTAAGGAGTTTTACACAGGTTATCAACAAAAAATGCAGGTTAATCCCCTAAAACAGCATTATTCACGCATTTGTTGATAAAGATTGCATTTAAAGATTCCGTGCTAAAATAACCTTAAAGATGTTATCCTTCGTTTATGAACATTGAAGAACTTTGGCAAGCTGCTGTCGGTGAAATAGAATTATCTGTTTCTAAGGCCAATTTTGTTACTTGGATTAAAAACGCTCGACTTGTTTCCAGAAATGAAGGTATTTGTACACTTGAAGTTCCCAATCAGTTCACTCGCGAGTGGCTTGAAAATAGATGTAACACTTTAATCCTGCGCGCTTTGCGCAATGTTTCTCCCGAAGTAAAGAAATTGGAATATATTGTTGCTTCCAGAAGAGTTGTTGATGTTATTATTAATCGTCGCCCTGAAGAATCAGCTCAAGAACCTCAGTTGGGATTGCTTAATAATCGAATCATCGATGAGGAAACCAATTTAAATCCTAAATACGATTTTTCGACTTTTATTGTCGGTTCGTTCAATGAACTTGCTCACGCTGCTGCTCTCTCTTTGGTAAAACCAGAAAACATTGGAAGGGAATATAATCCCTTTTTTATTTATGGCGGTGTTGGTTTAGGAAAAACTCATCTCTTACAGGCAATCGGCAACGAATTAGTTAAACAGTATCCCGGACAAATTAAGGTTAAATATATTTCTTCCGAAGCTTTTACGAGTGAGTTAATTGACGCTATCCGCACCCAAAGAATGGAAGATTTTAAAAAGAAATATCGCAAGATTGATGTTTTGATTATTGACGATATTCAATTCTTGGCCGGAAAGGAGAAAACCCAGATTGAATTTTTCCACACTTTTAATGCTTTATATGAAGCCAATAAGCAAATTATTATCAGCTCTGATCGCCCGCCTAAGGCAATTCCTACCCTAGAAGAACGCCTCTGTTCCCGTTTTGAGGGAGGTATGACGGTTGATATTTCTTATCCAGATTTCGAATCCCGCATTGCTATTCTTAAATCTAAACTTGAAACCTTAGAATACAATCTTTCTGACGATATTATTCATTTTATTGCCAGTAAAGTTCAAAAAAACGTTCGCGAACTTGAAGGTTCTTTAAATAAAATTCATGCTTACTATAAATCTAATAACAGTATTCCTGATTTAGAAAAAGCTAAAGAGCTTTTGAAAAATTTAATTGTGAGACCACCCAAGCGTGTTTCTTCTTCAAAGATATTAGAGACAGTTGCGGAGTTTTATGAAATACCTCTAGAAGACATTATTGAGGGAGGCCGAAAAAAAGAATTAGTCAAACCGCGTCAGATATCGATGTATCTTCTCAGGGAAGAGCTTCACGAATCTTATCCTTCTATCGGAAAAAAACTCGGTGGCCGCGATCACACGACAGTTATACATGCTTGCGATAAAGTCGAACACAATCGCCAATTAGATGAAGGTCTCGTAATGGAGTTAAACCTAATAAAGGAGCGACTTTACAACACCTAAGGTTTGCTTTTTCTGTCAAAGAAGTTTTATAGACTTACTAATTTCTGGGGAAAAGCTGAGGATAACCATTGGTTAATCACGCGTACAATTCGATGGATATATTTTTCAGAAAATTAAAATTGAAAAACTTATCCTCGTGTTTAGAGAAAAAATCCCGAGATATTCACAGATAATCCGTATGAGCTTTAGTGATTTACCCGCGCCAAATAACAATTTTCTAGAACTTATCCCCAAAATAAAAATTCTTAGTAATAATTAGTTCTTTAAATATATAAAATATTAATAATAATTATGAAAATTATTTGTCTTCAAGAAAAATTAAAAAAAGCCATTAGTATCGTTGAACGAGTTACTGGAAAAAATATCAACCTGCCTATTTTGAGTAATATTTTAATTGAAACAGATAAAGGCAGACTCAAGGTTTCGGCGACTGATCTTGAGATCGGATTAACTACTTGGGTATCAGCAAAGGTTGATGAAGATGGAAAAATTACTGTTCCAGTCGGGGTTTTGAGTAATTTTGTTTCTTCTCTTCCTCAAGACAAAGTCAGTCTCGAATCGGAAAAGCACGACCTAATGGTTAAATGCAATAATTTCAACGCAAATATTAAAGGAATGAGCGCTGAGGATTTTCCGATTATTCCCAAAATAGAAGAGAATCCACTCTTTATTATTAAATCAAGAGATTTTCACAAAGCTTTGTCTCAAGTTCACCAAGCAGCTTCTTTTTCCGATACTAGACCAGAGATTTCTGGTGTCTTGTTTAAAATCACCCAACAAGGCGATCTTAAATTAGTAGCGACTGATAGTTTTCGTTTAGCAGAAAAGGTAATGAAAAAAGCTCTTCCTCAACAAAACCAAGAAATATCCTTGATTATCCCACTAAAAACCATTATTGAACTTACAAGAATTTTAAGTGATATTGATAAGGATATTAAAATTACAATTAAAGAAAATCAGATTTTGTTTGACATTGAAGACATTCAACTGATATCAAGATTAATAGAAGGTCATTTTCCCGATTACGAAAGAATTATTCCTCAAGAATTCCAAACAGAGGTTGTGGTTGAAAAAGACAAACTAATTGAAGCGATTAAGATTGCTAGTTTTTTTGTTACAAAAGTTAATGACATTAATCTTTCTTTTTCTAATAAAGGACTGATTGAAATATCTTCTAAATCTCAAGAATTAGGAGAACATAATTCAAGCATTAAAGCGGAAGTTAAGGGCGAAGATGTAAAACTAGTCTTTAATTATCGCTATCTCATAGACGGACTTAATAATACTGATAAAAATAAGGTGATTTTACGAGCAAACGGCAAAGAAAGGCCATTATTAATGAAATCGGCAACCGATAATTCGTATACTTATATCGCTATGCCAGTTCGCGATACTGAATAATATGGCTTTCAGCAGTATAAATTATGCTATTAATAAAGTAAAAAAAGATCCGAGGTTTAAAAGAGGACTTGAAAGAATTGAAGTTTTTAAGGAAGCAAGAAAAGTTATTGAGAAGTTGTTAGGTTTTGAGAAATGCGTCTTAGATCAGGATATGAAGTTTGAATTCAGAGGATCGGTACTGTATGTTAAATGTGCCAATAGTTATCTGGCGCAAGAACTGAGATTTTATCAGGATGAAATAAAAGACAAAACCAACCGAGTATTGATTGGTTCTTTAATTAAGGAAATAAAAGTAAAGGTGGCGCGTTAGAAGCTAGAAGCTAGAAGTTGGAAGTTAGAATATAGAATAAAAAAAGCAGCGCTTTTAGGCGCTGTCTTTGTTTTTTTTAGGAACTACTTGTGTTTCTTTTTGTTCGTCGGAACCCTGCGAATTATAGGAATCGGACCGCATCCCATTACTACCGCCATGGCACCCTCCTTACTTTTCAGGAACTGATATAATTTTATTACTAATTATTCCCAAAATCAACCAGAACAACAATATTCCTTGATTGATAGTGAAGAAAAAGTGATCAACAAGACCAATGGCCAAAAAAACAACTCCTAAGCCACTAAAAACTACTAAATCTAAACCATAAATTTTAGACTTTAAACAATTTTTAAAAATCAGAAATAAAACAGATAAAAAGGCGACAATCCCAAAAATACCAATTTCAGAAAATACCAAAAGATAAATATTGTGAACTGGCTGATATTGCCAGGAGGAAAGACCAGGATAAGATTCTTTGAGTTTAATAATGAAATTACCTAAACCTACGCCCGTTAATGGCGATTTTTTTATTATATTAAAAGCAGCATTATTGTAAAAAACCCTCAAAGAAACGGCTTGTTCTTCTTTTTGAATATTAAACCGCTGAATCATTAAGGGAGCAAAAATAATAACAAAAGCTACAGTAAATACAAAGAAAACAGAAGCTGTTTCAATAACCATTTTTTGAGATAATTTTAATTGCTTAGCTTTTAACCATGAATAAAAAAGAAAAAACAGAACAAAGATTAATCCCAAAAAAATTGTAGTGCGTGAGAAGGTCAAGGTAAGACCTAAAACAATAATAGGTAATCCGATAAGGCAAATGGGTTTCCCGTGTTTTAAAACGAGCCACAGGATGCAACAGATAGAAATCAAAAGAAAGACAGCAAGAATATTAGGATGAGAAAAAGTTCCGTAACTTCTGACAATTTTCTGACCAAGAAAATCAACTTTGGCAACGCCATAAAGATTTGGCGCAATAACACTTTCCCCCAAATACCTTAAGCCCAAACTACCCTGTTTAATGTATTGTCCTAGCGCAATTAACGACTGAACAATACCACCGATAAAGATTATTTTATAAATATTTACTAGTTCTTCTTTTTTAATTTTTAACCTAATATAATAAAAAAAACTAATTAGAAGTAAAATTTTAACCAAGAAATAAAAACTAATAGTTAAATTTTTACTAGAAAATAAAGATAAAGTCAAAAAAAGACCAAAAAATAGAAATGGAACAATCATGGCAGTCAGTTTTTTTATTTTCAGTCTCTTTTGAGAAATACTCTTATGGAGCCATAACACCAAAAGAATCAAGATTAATATGTCTGATAGGTATAAAAAAAGAGCGCCAAATTCAGTTAAGGGCTCAATAGATAAAGGATTAGCTACGAATTTTTTGATATTAAACGGGACAAGAAAAATCGTAGCGTAGAAAATTACTTTTTCAAATAAACTCATCTTGTTGAGGCAAAATAATAAATCTCGTACAAGATACCGACAATAAAGATTGTTAACAATAACCACTTAAGAAGCTGAGAAAATTCAGAAACTATCACAGGCTTACTGTTTGACGATTTTTTAAGTTTTTGAAAAATTAGAATAACAAGAATACCATCAATTCCACCCATAACTGCTCCAACAACACCAATAATAAGAATAAAACTTTGTATGCCCCCAATAAACAAAACTAAGGGCAGGATGCTTATGATCAACCAAGAGAGCAATTTAGGAATCTTGTAGTCATACCAGAGAATTTTCATTAACGTTGCTCCCGTAACAATAAATGATGTGAAAATAGCGATTATGCCAAACAAGGCTCCAATAATAACGATATTGCTTCCAAGGTAGGTTTCTAGATCAGCAATTGCCGATTCGCCAATTGTGCGTCCAACTAAACCGACCGTTGCCACAATAAAAAGAACATATAAAAGATGGGGAAGAATCGTGCCGACAGTAATAACTGTTTTGTAATTTTTGTTTTTCTTTTTTCTTAGATATTCAATTGTCTCAGGGATAGCGATCGCGCCTGACAGGGAAAACAACATTACCCCATAAGCCGGGAAAGTATTTTTCATATTTATTCCTGAGAAATGATCAGTATCAATCTGAGGAAAAGCAATACAGAAGATAACAACAATAACTGTTATTAAAAAGACACTCATCAAAAAATCCACACTTGCAATAGCTGAAGTGCCTTTTAAAACAACAAGAGATCCAACAATAAGAAAGATGGCAATATAAAAAAGCGGATTACTTCCCAAAATATTACGCGAAATTATTTTAAGAAAGTCACCGCCAACAATAAGATATGCTAACTGAGAGCCGACAAGACCAAAAAGAGCCGACGCAGCAGCAATTGTTTTTCCCCTAGAGCCAAGATATTTTTCAGCATATCCGACCAATCTTTTTTTTGATTTAGTGCGCAGAACAATTTCTCCGTAAAGATAATGAAGGTAAAGAGTAGCCAAGGATAATAAAGCAAGCATGACAATTCCAGGGAAAAATCCGATTCGGGCAACTGCTTGAGGTAAACCAAAAATACCGACACCAATAATTGTGCCGACAATAACAGAGATGGCTTTAAGAGAAACTCTAAGATTTTTTAACATTTTTCTGTCTTTGTTTATGCCATTCTTCAAGTCTCATTTCGAGATTCGCCATTCTTAAAACACCTTGGATACAAAAGGCAATTACTGTTGCAATAGCAGCTAGGACATAAAGCTCTACGCCGACAGCCATACCGATAGCAGCGGCAACCCAGATACTTGCAGCAGTTGTTACACCTTCAAGATTAGTTCCGTGACGAAAAATTACAGCCATACCGATAAAACCAATACCGGCAACAATTTGAGAAGCAACACGGCCTGGATCAAAAGAACCGCCAGTCGTTGTTATGAATTTTTGGAAAGCGCCAACAGAAATGATCGTAAAAAGACAAGAACCAAGAGAAATTAAAGCAAAAGTTCTTGTGCCGGCATCTTTTCCGACATAATTTCTTTCAAGTCCTAAAAAACCTCCCAGTAATGCCGCTAAAACAAGCTGAAGAAGAAACACTGACCAAGAATAATGAACAATGAGATTTTCCATATTTTTTTAATTAAAGTTTAGGTGTTTCAATTCCCCGCTCTTTGTCAATAAGAGGAATTAATTTTTCAATAAGTTTTTTAGGGTCGCTATCATAAACAATTTTTCCTTGCCCACGGCGCGCAGCCTTTATAATGTCTCTAATCATATCTGTTGTTCCGTCATTTCCTTCAAGATCGAGAATGCCGATGGGTTTATCATCTTCAAAAGCGATCGTGAACTCGTTTAGTGTTCCCATGCGACCACAAGTTACAACCACAGCGTCTGCAGCTCTGGTTAGAAGTAGGTTTCTGCCGGCGTAATTAAATCCTGTGTAAATAATGACATCGAAATAATCAACAGGAAGACGATATTTTTTGACATGAGCAATTTCGCTGGCAGCAGGAGAAAGACCAATACTGATTCCACCAGCCATTTTAGCTCCTTTAGCCGCCCAGTAAGGCATACCAGTTGTTGCGCCGGTTACTACGATACCGTTGTGCCAAATAATTTCTTGCCCAAGTTTCTCCGCCATTTCTAGGGCATTTTCAGGACAATTAATTGTATTAGCTGCTCCAGAAACGCAGATTTTATATTTTAAATACTGTTTTGTTTCAGCCATAATTAAAACTAGAAATTAAGGGAAATTCTACTCAATTTTAACATTTTTAAAAAATCGTTACAACGAGATATCCCAAAAGAGTCATAAAAACCAAAGGAGGAAGTCCTGGCATTGGTTTGGTATCTGTTCTTAAATGAAACATCAAATGAAGCGCAAATAGACCGAAAAGAGAAAATAAAGACACAATAATGCCATCAAGAAAACTACTTCTTGCTATACTCAAAGAAAGAATTAATGGAAAAACCATGTCGCCACCACCCAAAAAGGAAAAATCCGTACCACTGCCGATTTTGTTAAGATTTTTTGTTTGGGAGAAAAATTTATTTTTCTGAGGAATCAATAAACCAAAAAATATTCCTTCTGAGGCTGGCACCTGGGCTATTTTCACCATATGGCGCGTAAAATAGACAGCAATAAAATCATACAGCGACAAGATTGCTAAAATCAAAGCCACTGAAAATGGCTGAAACGTTATCCCTAGGATCAATCCGACACTAGAAAAAGCAGCAGAAAAGATAAGATTATGAAAAATAACAAATGGTTTAATAATTAGAAGAACGATTAATCCGATTGATATAATTGCGGCCAATGGTTCTCCTAGGAACAATTCAAAGAGAAAACTAATACCAATGAAAATACTAAAATAAAAAAGAATTTTAAGAAAAACTGGCTTCTTCTTAAATAAAGGCAATAAAACCAGAAATACCGCGGTCACAACAATAAACTGAACTAAAAATCCCCAAACACTAACTCCTCGAGTTTCATTTTCAACAATTTCTTTAATGATTGGCTGGTTTTGAATGCGAAGAAGCGCTAGAAATCCTAGAAATTGAGTAAAAATAAAAAAGAAAGCCTGTTTTAAAAAAAGACTTATTTTAAATTCTTTTAAATTCATTTAATTTATTTTGTCCTCCCGTGCCCCTCTTGTCTTGATGGATGGCGACCAGGGATACTAAATCGTCCCCTGCTAATCCCCTTAAGTTTTTTAGCGATAAAATCAAAAGATCTTTTAGCCTTTGCTTCGTAATGTTGTCTTTTTTCTGGTATTTGACCCATGGACTTAAATAAAACTACGGATTAATTTTGTGATTTAATTGTCTTCTTGGGTTTTGGTAGAAGCAGAAAATTTTTCCTTGATTTTAATTACTTCATTTTCGACTTCTAATAGCTTTTCCTTGCATTTTTTAGCAAGTTCAAGGCCACGCTTGAATTTTTCCAGGGCGATATCTAAATCAATTTCTTCTGAATCAAATTCTTCATTGATTTTCTTGAGCTCTTCTAATGCTTCTTTGAAATTAAATTCTTTTTCGGGCATATTTTTGATTACGAATTAGTTGGTTTAATTGTTTGAACTTTAGAAATAAAGTTGCCGTCGCGAATAACCGTTTCAACGTCGTCTCCAATTAATATGTCTTTGGTACTTTTTATAATTTTACCATTTTTATTTCGAACAATACCATAGCCACGCTTCAAAACCCCTAAAGGATTATAACTTTTTAACAATGATTCTTGTTGGCTAACAGTGCGATTAAAAGTACCTAGGTGATTTTTAATGCTTTTTTCAACATTTGTTAAAATAAAACCGATTTCTTGTTTCTTTTGGAAAATAACACTGCCGATAGTTTCAATCCGATGAAAAAAGGTAACAAGAATTTGCTTGGTCTCGTAGGTTTTTTCGCTGATAAAGTGGGAACAATTTGATAAAAAGTGATTCAAAAAACTCTGTTTTTCTTCCAGTGAATGTTTTAATAAGTATTCAATATTTTGAATAATTCCCTCTATTTCTGCGCCAACCTCGTCTCTTCCTCTGGTGATTAATTCGGCGGCATTAGAAGGAGTTGACGCTCGAAGATCAGCAACGAAATCAACAAGAGATTCATCTCTTTCATGACCAACGCCGCAGACAACGGGAATCTTACTTGAAAAGACAGCCCGAGCAACACCTTCAGAATTAAATGCCTGAAGATCTTCCAAGGCTCCGCCGCCGCGAGTTAAAACAACGAGCTGAATATCAAGCTTTTTATAATTTTGATTAAACCAGTCAAAGCCTTCGACAATATCTTCGACAGCGCCTTTTCCTTGAACACGAGCAGAGAAGAAATAAATCTTAATTCCACCGAAACGATGTTTTAAAACCTTAAGAAAATCTGTGTAAGCAGCAGCGTCTGGAGAAGTGATCAGACCGATTGTCTTGGGAAATTCTGGGATGGGACGCTTTCTTTCTTCGTCGAAAAGTCCTTCAACTTGAAGTTTTTGTTTTGTTAATTCAAAGGCACGCTTAAGCGATCCTTCGCCAGTTAATTCAATATTTTCAACACTAATACTAAATTTTCCATAGCGGGGATAGATACGAGGACGACCAATAACCCTTATTTTCATGCCATCCTCAACAGGCTGATTTAATTTGAAAATAACCGTGAAACATTCAATGCTAGCTTCTTCTTTTTCGTCTTTGAGGCGGAAAGTTACCCATTTTTCTTGAGAAACCTTAAACTCACTAACCTCGCCTTCTATAGCAATATCAGAAAGGACTTCTAAATTAGAATTAACAAGGGAAATATAATCAAAAACCGACAGAACTTGAGGCGGTTCAGTGAATAAATTGGGTTGCTTTTTTTTCGCCATTTTTCGTAATTTTACAAAATCTTATTTATAGATTAGCACAAATCTAGATAAAATTGAATTAAAAAAATCAATCCTACAATTGGTCGATAATTGAAGATTGATAGTTGAAAATTAAAATTTAGTATTTTCTAAACACGGCTTTCACAACCCCTTGAACCAAGACATTTCGCGATAAAATAGGACGCATTTTTGAATTTGCCGGCATAAGGCGAATCCAGCGTTTCTCTTTATAGAATTTCTTTAAAGTTACTTCCGTGCCATTAACTAGAGCGACTACGACATCGCCATTTTTAACATTTTGTGACGGTTCGCAAATAACATAGTCGCCATCCATAATACCTTCTTCAATCATCGAATTTCCCTTAACTTCAAGAGCGAAAAGATCAGTGTGGCCGTTTGAAATTAATGTTTTAGGAATCATCAAGTTTTCTTGGTATTCAAAGACCTGAATTGGTGAGCCGGCAGCAATAGTTCCCAGAACTGGCACAGAAAACTTCTCGGTTAAATTTAAGGCTTTTCCTGATGGGAGAAATGATCTGGAATCATCTTCTCTTTCAAGAAAGCCAGCTTCCTGAAGCTTCTTTATTTGTTCATGGACAGAAGAAGGCGACGAAAGCCCCATGGCCTTTCCAATAACGCGTAGGCTTGGGCTGTAACCGTTTTCATCCATGAAATCCAAGATAAAGTCTAGAATCTCTTTTTGGCGTCTTGTAATAATAAATTTTTTTGTTGGCATAGTAAAGTAGACATCAAAACAGCTAAAAGGCCGACTTGTCGGCCGAAGTTATGTCAAAAAAGACAACGAAGGCCGAACACAAATAATTTTAACCGAACAAAAACCGAAAAGCAATTGTGGATAACTTAGGGTGTTTTTAAGAAAATCCCCATAAAATATGAATAATAGACAATAAATTAACCGAACAAACACGATGAAAACAACATCTTTTTAAAGGTGTGGATGACTGGGGATAAGTTTTGGGATGGGGATAACAATTCTTTATCCTTTACTTAGTGATTTTTTTGTCTTAAACTAAAAATGTAATCATTTTAGTTATAAAAATATGAACCTTGATGATATAATTAGGGGCTCTACTGAGGTGATTGGTCAGGCAGAACTTGAAAAAAAGATAAAGTCTGGCAAAAAACTTCGCGTAAAACATGGAGCTGATCCAACAACCACAAAGATTCACTTAGGTTATGTCGTTAATTATCGTGTTATGAGGCGTTTTCAGGACGCAGGACACACAGTGATCTTTCTTTTGGGTGATTTTACTGGCCGCATTGGTGATCCAACTGACAAACTTGAAGCCCGCCAAGGACAGTCGAAAGAAGTGCTTCGTAAAAATGCTGAAGCAATGGTGGGTCTGGTTACAAAGATTTTAAATAAAGATAGGCTAGAAATTCGTTATAACAGCGAATGGTGGGACAAAACCAATCTAGATGATTTTCTTAAGATTGCTAAAAAAGTGAGCGCTACTCGTCTTTGGGAACGCGACATGTTTGAAAAACGCACGAAACAAGGCAAGCCGGTCTGGACCCATGAATTCTTATATCCAATTCTTCAGGCCCAAGATTCGGTTGAGCTTGATTCAGACTTAACCGTTATTGGCTCAGATCAAAAATTTAACGAACTTTTAGCTCGCGAACTTCAAAAGGAAGCTGGTCAGGTTCCCCAAGCTCTTGTATTGATGCCAATTCTTCCTGGAATTGATGGTGAAGAAAAAATGAGTCAATCTTTAGGAAATATTATTGCAATAGATGAGGCGCCAGAGGAAATCTACGGTAAGATTATGTCGATGCCAGACAAAAATATTCTCACCTATTTTGGACTTTTAACTGATATTAAGTATGATGACTTGCTGACGATGAAAACGGAAATGGTTTCTCAGGTAAGAAATCCCAGAGATGTTAAAATGCAGTTAGCCAGGGAAATAGTCAAAATGCTTTATTCGGAAAGCGAAGCTAGTAAAGCCGAAGAATATTTTAAATCAGTTTTTCAAAAAAAGGAAATTCCCGATGAAATCGGAACCTATAAGCTTGAAAAAGACGATTTTATTATTGATTTACTCGTAAAAACTAAACTTGCCCCTTCTCGCACAGAAGCGCGCAGATTAGTGGAACAAGGAGGCATTAAGGTTAATGATCAGATTATTGATGATCCAATGATGAGAATAAAGAAAGCTGATTGCCCTGCCATAATTCGTAAAGGGAAGAGGTTTTTTGTAAAGGTAGTTTAATGCTAATAACCGCGAATTGTTGACGAATAAAAACAAATTAAGTTTGACAAAGCGCCTCTTTGGTAATAATATAAATCGTAATGAATAACTTTCTAGACAATTTAAAAAGCATTTTTGCCTATTACTACTTATTAATTAGCCGACCTTGGTCTGGGAAGTTTGTGTTTGGTAAAATATAGCAGTAATTAATTCTAATAAACATAACTAGCCCCAAATCAAGGGGCTAGTTTTTTTATTTGCCTAGTTCTTTAAAAAAGGAGGTAAAAAAACACCCAATATTGTCGCAAGGCAGACAAACAAGGCGTAAAAAGAAAAGGGAGAAAAAATGAAAACATCCAAAAAAGATTGGATCTGGCCATCTGTCTTAATTGTAATGCTTATGGGATTATTTTTGAGCATTGCTTTTCTTGGCGAAAAGGCACCTCAAATAGAACACAAAAACCCACTTAGTATTTTGCCAGAAAGCATTGTTAAAGATGGTATTGTACATCAGTCAAAAGAATTTGTTTTAACAAAGACAAATCGACATACAGCCATTGACGCTGGTTATCGCCAAATACTCTGGGAATGGGGAATAGTATGTTCTTGCGGATATATTCATCCAATAGACGAATATGAGCTAACTCACATGCCAATAGACTCGATGATTTGTTCTTGCGGATATCATCATTCTCTTTACTTAGAGAATGGGCATTTAAAGGTTAATGAGAATAAATCGTTTTGAAACAAACAGCGGCTGCGAAAGAAATCGCGCCGCTTTTTTATTAGCTAAATATTACTTGCGTCTTTCTTTTTAAGATTAATCATGATAGCATTGTCTTGTAGAGTTCTTTATAAATTAGCTTGGACAAAAACCGAGGAGGGAAAATGAAAAAAGGAAAAACAGTTGCTCCCGCAGAAGCAAAAGGACTGCATGAGCTAGTTGCCAGAGATGTAAAGATAGCAAAAGTGTTTATAATATTTTTAGCCGTATTTGTAGCCACTACAGTTCTTGGCTTTCTGTTCTGTCCAAATAATCTTGTAAGAACGATATTGATAGCTATCACGGGCATGCCTATGGTGGTAATTGCCTATCATCGCTGGAGAAAATGGGAGTTTAAAGATTGGCTTGGTCGGCGAATACAAAATAGTACAAATCGCTCCTAAACAAAACACTCGCCTAAAGAAATAGGCGAGTATTTTTTTATTTTAATTTATAATCTATAGATTATCTAGTTCCTTTTTAACGACTTCTTTTTCATTCCAAGGAATTTTTTCTTCCCCGATAACCATTGTTGCTTCTGTTCCTTTGCCAGTAATAACAACCAAATCATCTTTTTTAGCCGATTTTAGCGCTTGTCTGATTGCTTCTGTCCTGTCTTCGATTTTGAAATAGTCCTGATTTTCAGCTTTTTTGCTTTTTTTAACGCCATCTTCAATGCTTTTAATAATTTCCTGAGGATTTTCGCTATACGGATCCTCATTGGTTAAAAAGATTTTATCGCAATATTCGCCAGCGATTTCTCCCATAACTGGTCGTTTCCACTTATCTCTACCTCCGCCAGCGGAACCAAAAACGCAAATCATATTCTTAAATCCCGGTACGAGGAAATAGGCTTTTCTAAGAGTTTCATAAGCTTGCTTTAGCGAGTCCGGTGTATGAGCCAAGTCAATAACAACATTAATATTTTTATTGTTTTCAATCTTTTCCATTCGACCAGGAACTGTTTTTATTTTCAAAAGGGCATGTTTGGCGGTTATAAAATCTATACCTAAAGCTCTGGTAGTAGTCACAGCAGCAAGAGCATTATAAATATTAAATTCTCCAAGAAGAGAAACATTAAATTCGGTGCTATCAAGTTTAAAACTTACTCCATGTTCATCAACTTTTGAAGACGCTACCTGAAAAAGCTTAATATCTTTACTTAGAGCTTCAATTTCTTTTAAAGAATAACCAAATTTCTTATCGGCCTGGTTTTCTATAAAATAACTCGCATTTTCATCATCTAAATTAGCAATGATGATTTTTGGTTGTACTTCTTTCATCCATGAAAGCTTTTTTCTTTTCTTAGATGATAATTTTTTAAAGACCGTTAGTTTTGCGTTGCGATAATTTTCAAATGAGCCGTGAGCCTCAATGTGTTCTCGAGTTAGGTTAGTGAAAACCAAAACATCAAAATTAATCCCAATGTGTCTAAATTGCTTTATTCCTTCAGAAGTTACCTCAACAACTGCATAATGAATGCCCTCCTTGACCATATCTCTTAAGTATTTTTGCAGCTTGAACCCTCCAAGCATAGTCATGTGGTATGGATTTACCCACTCTTTATCGAGAATTTTAAGGGTCAAAGACGAGAGCCAGCCAACACGGGAGCCGTATTCTTCTAAAATGGAACCAATCATTTTAACTGTGGTCGACTTTCCTCCTGTTCCCGTAACACCGACAATGACCATTTTGTTAGAAGGAAAACCATAGAAATAAGCAACACAAAAAGCCATCAAAAAATGATAAATTTTGACTATTAGCTTAGGTACAACTCTGCGAATTAAAGATTTCATAGGAGTCCAAGAGATAAGCATTTGCCCACAATAAGCAGGAAAATGCAAAACAGTTTTGAGTTTTAAGTTGTTGTTTTGCGTTTTACGCTTTACATTTTAAGCTTTATCGCTAGTTTATAGATTTTATACCAAAAAGGCGAGACAATATAGTCAAAAGTTTTTTCAAACTGTACAGTTTTCCCACCAAAACCTATTTTAAACCTTGTGATGCCTGCCCACGGGTGTTTTTCAAATTCTTTATCTGACTCAAAATCCTCTTTTCTAATTATACCCCAAAAATCATATTCTTTTGCTCCAATCTTTCGAGACTCTTTAATGGTTTCCCACTGGAGCAGGTGGGGAGCCATGCATTGTCGATACTCATAGTCGTTTGCCCCAATAAGATACATGGCCTTATCATTCCAAACAACCAAAACTAGCCCAGCAGCGATGTTTTTGCCAAAATAGGCTCCAAAAAACCTAATTTCAAGATCAGGCGATGTCTTGGTTTTTGCAGATTTTTTAGCAAGCTCGAATAACTCTTTGTAATATTGTTTGGGAAATGATTTTATATGCTTTCTTTCGTCAGTTTTCTTTACCAGTCCGTAAAATTCTTCAAATTCACCATCAGAATCAAGGATTTTTATTTGAATGCCTTTTTTTTGAGCCAGTTTTATATTGTATCTATGTTTGCTATGGAAGTTTTGGAAAATTTCTTCTTCTGTTTGTGAAAGATCTAAAACTAAGGTATCTTTCGGTTGAATGTTTTTTGATTCAACAAATCCAGCTTTTTTCAATCTTTTAATATCGGCGCTTGATTCGGCAAGCGGTTCCCACTTTATAAATACCGCCTTTTCTTTCTTTGCTAATTTACAGATGTCCTTAATCAATAATTCCATTGGTTGATGGTTGATAGTTGAAAGTTGAGAGTTAAAAATTGGGCTTTGGGGAATATAAAAGTATGATTTTTTCAAAGGCAATCGATGTTTAATAATTTGAGCATACTGGCATTGACCGTTTCCCTTAATGGCCATGCGCCAAATCTTATGGCCCAATTTTTCTTTAAATTCTCCCCAATCCCAAGACTGCATAAAGCCTGAGTCTTGGTTTGTGATAAGCTTGTCCCAAATTTTTTTATCTTTAATAAATTCTGTAGGCATTTATTGAATCTGTGATAAAAAAGGAATATAAATAGAATACAATAGAAATCATTATTTTCTGTGTATTTTCATTATATCTCATTTAAGCACTTTTAAAAGAAAAGAGCCTCCCTTTAGAGGCTCTATAGTTGATCCCATGGCTGCTGTTTACTAGCAGCATGAACTTCGTGGATTTTAGAAAGCAATTGACTCATGCAACGATCAAAAGCCCTTAAAATCATCCGGATTGTATTAGCGTCAAACTCTTCGAACTTTATCGTATCCATAAAAGAAGGGTGATTATCTTCTGTTATTCTATCGATACCCAAGATGATTTCAATAGTACAAAATTCAGGCGAAAGATAACGAACAAAAATATATGCACACACATTCCAATATACAAAAGGATTGCATTCTACTCCTATCTCATAAACATAACTACATTCTGATTGGTCGCCATCTCTTTTAAAGTCTCCTACAGGATCAATTCTTGTCTCTCTGAAACAATGAAATTCCTGTCCAAGCTTTTCTATTTTTTCAAGAATTTCTCGTAAGCAAGGCTTTCCTTTGATAATAATCTGTCCAAACCATTTATTCGGGAATACAGGAAAACCAATAGAAATCTCTTGAATAAGGTCATCGGGAGTATAAACAATGTGACCGGAGTGCTGTCTGTCGAAATGTAGATTTCTCAAAGGAGCAATTCCTTTATCCCACTGAATATTTATCTCCGCTCTTTTGTTAACCATCTTCCCCTCCTTTAGGGAACTAGTAAGCCTACGAAAATCTTATCAGAAGATAAATCAGGTGTCAATATTTAAAGCAATATTTTAAGTTTCATGTCAATTTTTAACCTAAAATCTGACTATTCGCCAACCGGCGACCAGCCTCAAGCCATTGAGAAATTATTTAAAAATCTCAAATCTGGTCTTCGCGATCAGGTTCTTTTGGGCGTGACCGGATCTGGCAAAACTTTCACAATTGCTAATATTATTGAAAAGTTCCAGAAACCAACTTTAATTATTTCGCATAACAAAACTTTAGCCGGTCAGCTTTTTCAAGAGTTTCGTGAATTTTTTCCCCAGAATGCGGTTCATTATTTCGTTTCTTATTACGATTATTATCAACCCGAAGCCTATATGCCTGTTACGGATACTTATATAGACAAAGATGCAAAAATTAATGACGAAATAGATAAATTGCGCCATGCTTCGACCCAATCGATCATGACTAGGAAAGATGTAGTTGTAGTGGCGTCAGTTTCGTGTATTTATGGGCTTGGTTCCCCTCAGAACTACGGTGACGTGGCGCTTGTCTTAAAAAAAGATGAGACAATCTCTCAAAAAGAAGTTATTCGAGCGCTTACCGATCTTCAGTATGAAAGAACAAGGATTTCAGGAGAAAGAGGAAAGTTTAAAGTTTTAGGCGACGTTTTGTATATCTATCCAGTCTCGGCTAACGAAACCTATAAAATCGAATGGGAAAAAGGAAAGATTATTTCTATTGAAATTGAACCTCACGAGTTTAAACGCGATGAATTTTCGGGCTATCTTCTAGGCGCTAGCGAGCGCATAAAAAAAGATGTCCTTAGAGTGTTTCCTGCCAAACATTTCGTTGCTCCCCACGACAAACTAAATCTTGTTGTAGCGAATATTCGGGCAGAACTTTCAGAAAGAATTAAATACTTCAAACAAAAAGACAAATTTCTTGAAGCGCAAAGAATTGAAGAACGAACAAATCATGACCTAGAAATGATTGAAATGACCGGCTATTGCCATGGTATTGAAAACTATTCTAGGCAACTTGATTTTAGGGAAAAGGGACAGCCACCAGCAACTCTTGTCGATTATTTTAATTTTGCCTACGGAAAAGATGGCTGGCTTTTAGTTATAGATGAATCCCACATGACAATTCCTCAAATTGGCGGTATGTATATGGGCGATCAGGCAAGAAAAAAAGTTTTAATCAAGTATGGTTTTAGATTGCCATCAGCCCTAGACAATCGCCCTCTCGATTTTAAAGAATTTGAGACAAGAATTCCTAATGCTATTTATGTATCCGCTACTCCTGGTTATTACGAAACAATCAAAGCGACTCATGGAAACTATTCTCATATAAATTATAGCGGGAAGAAAACAGTTGGCGATTATTTAAATATTGGCGGAATTATTGAACAGCTTATTAGACCGACCGGTCTTTTAGATCCAAAAATAGAGATCAGGCCAATAGATCCTAAGTATGCCACTTACAAAAACAGCAAAAAAGACAATCAAATCCAAGATCTTCTAAAAGAGCTTAAAAAAGAAATAAAAAATGGCGGCAGAATTCTTGTAACAACTCTCACGAAGAGATTAGCTGAAGATATCACAGATTTTCTAAAAAACGATGGGTTTAGGGTTTGTTATCTTCACTCCGAAGTTGATACTTTTGACAGAACAGACGTTTTGAAAAGCTTAAGACAAGGAAAAATAGACATAATTGTCGGTATCAATCTTTTAAGAGAAGGATTAGATCTTCCGGAAGTAACTTTGGTGGCCATTTTGGATGCAGACAAAGAAGGTTTTTTAAGAAACGAGACAAGCTTAATTCAAACAATGGGGCGGGCGGCACGCCATCCCGACGGACGAGTTATTCTTTATGCTGATGTTGTAACAGGTTCTATTAAGAGAGCGATTAACGAAACAAATCGTAGAAGAAAAATTCAGCAAGATTACAATGAAAAACACAACATTAGTCCTAGTCAAATAAAGAAAGCGATTAGGGAAGACATTATTAATCGTAAAAAAAAGGAAATTGATACCACACTACCCCCTGAGATTAAGAACAAAAGAGAAATAATTAAATATTTTAAAGAAGAAATGAGACAAGCTGCCGAAAATTACGATTTTGAAAAAGCGGCCAAATTTAGAGATAAATACAAAGAATTAGAAAAAAATGACTGAAACATCAGGGATTATTTTAATAAATAAACCCGCAGGACCAAGTTCTCATGATATTGTAAATTATGTAAGAAGAACGACCGGTGCTAAAAAAGTTGGCCACGCGGGCACGCTAGATCCTTTTGCCGAAGGATTGCTAATTATTTTAATTGGGCGGGATGCAACAAAAGAACAAAGAAAATTCCTAAATAGCGACAAAGAATATATTGCAACTATGAAAATAGGCGCAGAAACTGATACCTACGATAAAACAGGCAGTATAATGAATGTTTATAAGAAGACGCTCCCTTCTGAAAAAGAAATAAGGATCATTTTAAAAAGTTTTATTGGAAAAATTAATCAGATTCCCCCATCTTTTTCAGCAAAGAAAATTCAAGGCAGAAGGGCGTATAAATTAGCAAGAGAAGGAAAAAAAATAGACCTTGAGCCAGTTGAAATATTAATAAAGAAAATAGCGCTTTTGAATTATGATGCCCCACTTCTTCAATTGGAGATTTTATGTTCTGCCGGTACATACATTAGATCATTAGCCCACGATATTGGCCAAAAGCTTAGCAATGGAGCTTATTTGGAAAAACTTACAAGGACAAAAATAGGTAAATTTAAACTGGAAAAAGCCCTAGATATAGACAAGCTAACAAGCAAAAATTGGACAAAATGTCTCATAGATCTTGAAAAAAAATAATTTTGTGATATTCTTAGTTACTAATAGTCAACTAAATCTAAATTAAATTTAATATGCCACAAACACAATCAGCAAAAAAAGCATTACGTCAGTCAGAAAAAAAGAGAGCAATAAATTATCAATATAAAAAGAAAATGAGAGATCTTGTTAAAAATCTCAGAGTTTTAATTAAAGATGGAAAGAAAGACCAGGCGGAAAAAATCCTCCCCGATGTTTATAAAGCGATAGACAAGGCAGCTAAGAAGGACATTATAAAGAAAGGCAATGCTTCAAGAAAGAAATCTCGACTAACAGTAGCGATCAATAAAATCTCGAAAGAAAAGGTTGAAACAAAAAAAGAAACGGAAAAACCAAAGAAAGAAAAAAAATAAAACTAAAAAATCCCCCGGATAGGGGATTTTTTGAATCAAACAAAAGTCTTCCTTAAAAAGGAAGATTTCTTGTTATCCTATTTTTCACTAGCTATAATTCCCTGAGCGGCAATAATCCCGGAGGCAGCAGACTGTGGAATACCCTCACAATGACCCGATCCATCACCAGCAATAAATAATCCCGGGATGCTTGTATTCATATATTTACCTATTGGATAACGATCGCTATAAAACTTAATTTCTGGAGCATAAAGCAACGTATGGGGACTTCGTAATCCTGGCATAATTTTATCTAGTCTTTCAATGCCCTCAAGGAGATTGCGAACGGTTTTGTAAGGCAATCCCAGCCCTATGTCTCCAGGAGTAATGTCTTTGAGGGTCGGTTCAAACATAAGCTTTCCTATTCTTTCTGGCGTTGATCGATGTCCACTTTCAAGATCAATAAGGCGCTGAGCGATAGGCTTCCCTCCGCCCAGATTATTGCAATCCATCGCCTTAAGCCTTCCGTAATGTGCTGTGTCAGATAATGGCCAAGTTAGTGGCTCTCTGCACAATAGCGCGAAATTAGTTAATTCAGTTTTTCTTTCGGAATCTGCGTGACCGTTGACCAGAAAAAAATCACCATGATCTTCTCGGGCAACGAATCCTTTTGGGTTGGTGCAAAATGTTCTCACAAGATTATCAGTAGAAGAAACAATTCGAAGTTTCGCATCATACATTAATTTACCGATTGGTTCGTAAATCTCATAGGGAATTTCTACTCTTACTCCAATATCAATCGGTCCGTACTGAGGAGAAATGTCAAGTTTTTGCATTTCTGGTCTCAACCAATGAGACTGGGCTCGGCCAGGAGCAATGATTAGGTACTTTGCTTGAATATTGTTTTTTCCCTCTAAAACAAAACCACTTTTTATCTTAGCAATGTGTTTAATATGATTTCCCAGAGAGAAGACAACACCATTATCTAAGAGATATTTATAAAAATTTTCGATTACTTTTCGAACATGAGTTGTTCCTATGTGTCTTTGTTTGGCAGCGACAAGTTCTATGCCATGTTGCATTGCTCTTTGTCTTAACTCAAAAAGTTTTTCTTGATTTTCTCCAGAGTAGTTTAGGGGCGCGCCAAAAAAGGTAAAAATTTTATCAACTTTTTCTATGATTTGTTGAATAGAAGATTTGCTTCTTCCGGTAACCGTCAAATCTCCGCCAATTTTTTCAGCAATTAAATTAAGTTTGCCGTCGGAGAAAGTACCAGCTCCGCCAACACCGTAAACAATATCTCTGTCGCCGTCTCTTTCAGATGGGGCTTTGCCTCTATCAATAACGGTTATTTTTAGTCCACTTGAGATTAATTCGTGAGCCGCAAAAAGACCGGCTGGGCCGGCTCCGATAATAGCAACATCTGTTTTAATATTTTTCTGCACGGTATTTATTATAAACAAGAAAAATCAACGCAACCATTATTATACAGTTTGAAATCAACAATGCAAGGAATCTAGATTTAAACTTTTACTGACATACTTCTATAATAAACATTTCAAGGGCGATTTGTTTATTTTGAATATATCCGGTTTTAAATCCTATGTCTAAATCAAAAAGCCTATCATAAATTTTTTCTAATTCTTTCATAGAAAAATTCTTGGCTAATCCATACATTTTTCTAAAAGCGTAGGGATGGATTTTTGTTTCCCGCTGGATAAATTGATAATCTCTACCTTCTTCAATCAGCGATCTTATTCTGATTAATCCCCTGAACTGATATTCAAACATCGCTAAGATTTTTAATTCAGGCTCCAGGTTTTTAAAATGACCGGCCAATGCTTTAAGGGCTTGTTTTTTTTGTTTAAACGCTAAAGCATCAATCGTTTTAAAAATATCAGCTTCAGTTGGAAAATTTACTAATTCTAGAACATCTCTCTTGGTAATTAATACTTTATTGGATCCATTGAAATAATTGTGAATTTTCACGAGTTCATTATAAATTCTCCATAAATTAGATCCGAGATTTTCCGAAAGAAAGGTTATTGCCGAAGAATGTATTTTTAGGTCGGGAAATTGACTATCAACTATTTTATTAATCCAGATTTCGGTTTGATGTTTATTTAAAAGTCCAAAGTTTTGGGATTTTGAATATTTCTCTAAATACTTAAAAAGAGAAGTGCGCTTATCGGCTTCTCCTTGTTCCCAGAAAATAATAATATTATTTTCGTCTTTATCTAGATGCTTTTCTTTAAAAAGCTCAATTAATTTTTTTTGTAATTCTGCCTTCAAAGAAAAGGTTGCGTGCAAAACAATTAATTTTTTTTCTGAGAAGAGAGCCGAAACTTGAGTAGTAACCTTGAATTCATTGAAATCAAGTTTTGCCGCGTTAAAGCTTTTAAAACTTAATGATTCAGGAAATTTTTCCTGATATTTTTCTACAATTTCTCTTAATTTTTGATAACTTCGGAAATTATCTTTTCCGTACAAAAAAACAATCATTTTATTTCTTCGTAAGTTACAATTTTGTCTGGCTCAATAACCTCGATCCAAATTTGTCCCGGCACAAACTCAATTTCTTTACCAAGATTATCATAAAAATAAAGTTTGGTTGGCTGATACGAACCTTCTTTTTTCCAAGTGCCTTCAATCTTTTGGCCATTTAAATAAAATTCTGCAGTTCCTTCTCCTTCAATATCAACATCAATGTACTGATCTTCCATAAAACGAGAATTAGCTCTCATGACTACAATATTTTTTGATTTAACCTGAAGATTAGAATTATAGTCTTTTTCTTCTTTTGATCCGCGCCACCTTGCATATTCGTTGGTTTCGGGATTATAATCCCACCAAACTTTATTAATATCAGGATAACCAATAATCAACCTGCTTTTGACATTTGAGCTTTGAATTTTGACATTTTTGTGTGGGTATCCTTCAAATTTGTTCTCCATGCGATAATTAAGTTTATTAGCCTGATTGGTTAATTTTTCAATACTAGTAAAGCCATTGTGAGGAGCTGGGATACCAGATTGGCGCCAAAATGCCGTTTGAGAGTATAAAAGAGCGTCGATATTATCCATAATACCGGCATTCAACTTATCTAGTGCAAACGAAGATCCGCCCCAGTGAGCAAAAATGGCATCAAGGCCCATAGCAAGAGGAATAAAATCATGTCTGGCTGATCGGACACTACCAATTTCCTCTGGGTTGCCACAAACATACACAGCCATTAAGCGATTCATGCCTGATATTAAAACGGGCATTTCAACAACTAAGTCAGCAGATTGAAGACCGGACAAAGGCCTAGCGACTTCATCTCCGGCAAGCATAATGGCAAAAGGTCGGCGATTGTAATTTTTGCATGGCAAGCCCGAGATAGGACTTAAATCTGTATTTAGTGTTTGAGTTGGAGGAGTTTCCGATGATTCTTTTTTAATTTCTGTATTTTTATTGCTCAATACAAAAAACAAAATCAAAGGCAATAATATTATTAAAAATCCAATGGCCTTAATTTTTTTAGTCTTTTTTCTTGACATTTGTATTTAAATTTGCTATAATGGAGATAGCATTAATATAAGGAGGTATCTCGTGGAGAAAGGAACAGCAGTTCTTGCTGCTTTACTGGACGAGGAATTTACCATGTCTTGTCCACACTGTGACGGTACGGGTCAGTGTCCGGAAGTCGAATCGGAAGAATTTCTCTGTGGAGATTGCGGTGCCTCCCATCGCTCCTCGGATTGCAATCGGTGCAAAGGAGAAGGCAGGGTTACAACAACTCCGAGAAAGTGGATTGGAGAGTGGCTTCCGAAGGCACTGAAACGGGGATTGAGCGTAGAAAGCCTAGCGGAGGCGCTCACGCTCAAGGCAACAAGCAGCGACAGCTAGAAACAGAGATAGAGATCCTTTGAGGGTTAAACCCAATGAGGATCTTTTTTTATACGCTTTTTTGGCACTTTGGACAAAAATGGGCGCTGCGCTGACCGATTTTTATTCGTTTAATTTTAGAACCACATCTTGGGCAGGGTTGATTTTCCCGATGATAAACTTGGGTTTGATCCTGATAATTTCCTCTTTCTCCGCTGGGCAATCTGTATTCCTCAGCTCCTGAAAGAATCGTTGTGCCTTTATGTTTTATAGCAGTTTTTAAAGTTTTTTGGATTGCATAAAGAAGCTTCCTTATGTTCTGTTTAGGAATTCTATTTGCAGGTGCTAGGGGGTGAATCTGGGCTAAAAAAAGAGATTCGTCAGCGTAAATATTGCCAATACCAACAACTATTTTTGGATCCATAATCGCCTGTTTAATTGGACGAGAAGTTTTCTTTAGTCGTTTTTCAAAAATATTGGGCGTAAAATTTTTATCTAGCGGCTCAGGTCCCAAAAATGAAATTTCAGGAATATCTTCTAGCGCAATATTTTCATAAAAAGCGATCCAGCCGAATTTTCTCAAATCAGAGAAGGCAAGTTGTCGGCCATCGTCCAGCCAAAACATTAAATGAATATAGTCATTAACCTTATCTTGCAAATGGCCAATATCAGTTGACTGCCATTTTCTTTTGGCGCGGGGATGGTAATTCCAGGTTCCAACCAAAAAATGACCAGTCATTTTCTGATGAGCCAATAATAATTTGTTATTCGTTAATTTAAAAACGAGTAATTTGGCACGGCGTGAAATATTTAAAATCTTTTCTCCCTTGATTTTCTTCTTAAACTCATCGGGAGACAGATTCTTTACTGACTTTTTCCAATCACACCAAAAGTCCAAGAAACCAATACCTAAAATTTCTTTTTTTAATTCATCGACAGTTGTTTGTACTTCCGGAAGTTCGGGCATTAGATTTGTTTAATGAGTTTAATAAATCTTAAAATAAAGAATGCTGCCTTACGGGTTCTTTTTTTTCTTCCTTTTTTTCTTCTGGTTTTTTTTCAAATTTTGGTAGTTCAATTCCCTGTGATATCGCTTGGTATCTTCTTACTAAAGAACGAAGACCAAAATCCATTAAGGCATTTTCAACTCTAACGGGATTTGGTTCCCAGGAAGCGTTTTTAAGGTTGAACTCAATGGGTACATCTCGATAAATTGTTGCCAGTTCTCGACTAAAGAAGGCCAAGTCTTTGTTTTCCTTAAGTTTTTTAACAACAGAAACCGATAGAATTTTTTCTTTCTTCAATTGTTCAATTTCTTTTTCGTTTTCTACGGTTTCATAAAGTTTTTCAAGATTGCCAAACCGCCTTATGAGCGTTAGGGCAGTTTTTTCTCCTATACCGGGAACGCCAGGAATATTATCAGACTGATCTCCCTTTAATCCTTTAAATTCAACAATGTGCTTTGGTTCAAGTCCAGGGTATTTTTTATCAAGTTCTTTCTCGTCATAAAGAATCGGATCAGATATACCGCGTTTAGGAGTGAGAATTTTGGTATTTTTATTAATAAGCTGGAGCGTATCTAAGTCTCCTGTTAAAACAATATTTTCCATATCAGGATATTTTTGAGTAACTTGAGCGATAACAGTTCCAATCGCATCATCAGCCTCATAACCTTCTTTTTCAAGAATAGGAATATCGAGATTTTTTAAGAAACGCTTTACAAGCTTAAACTGAACAATCAAATCATCTGGCGCTTTCGGTCTTTTTGCTTTGTAATCAGCAAATTTTTGATGCCTTAAAGTTGGCTTAGGCAAATCAAAACAGGCAACAAGGTAATCTGGTTTTAGCTGGGCAATATTGCTAACAAGGATTGAGGCGAAACCGTAGATTGCGCCTATGGGTTCTCCTTTTGAATTAGTTAAAGGAGGAAGCGCATGATAAGCGCGGTGAAGAAGAGCGTGAGAGTCGATAATGAGCAAACGTTTCATACTAAACCTTATAACAAATTTGAAATTCGAAGCACGAAATTCGAAACAAATTCAAAATTCTAATATTTAATGTTTTAAACCGTTTAGAATTTATGATTTCGAGATTAAATATTGTTTCGATTTTCGGATTTAATTTATTGTAATTTTTCTTTGATCTTCTTTTAAATGTTTAATTTTTATTCTTATGATATTTTTTGGCAGTAATTTTGCGATTTTTTCTCCCCATTCAATAAAAACAATATTTTGAGGATCAGCTAATATATCTTTAATCCCGATTTCAATTAAGGCGTCTGGATTATCAACTCTGTAGCAATCAATATGAATTAGGGTAGTTAAGCGATTTGGTTTACTGTTTTTTTCTTCGTACTTCGAACTTCGTACTTCGTATTCCGGACTAATCTTGTGCTCTCTCATAAGAACAAAGGTTGGGCTTTTAATCCAGCTCTCGACGCCCAATGCTTGAGCGAATCCTTGGGTAATAGTAGTTTTTCCTGCTCCCAGATCGCCTTCAAGCACAATAACAAGCGCTGATTTTCTGTGCTGCTCCGATTCTAAAAAATCTAGGACCAATTTTTTACCCAAGTTCACTGTTTCTTCGAAATTGTTTGTTTTGAATTCCATATTTTCATTATATCAGATTATTCCTTATATCTTAACTTGGAAAATATAAAAAAGTAAAGTAAAATAGAGCAATAAGATTAAAATCATATGAAGAAAAAAAATTTCATCATTGCCCTGACTTTGTTAATCATTACGGTCGGTGTCTTCATTGCGTGGTTCTTTTGGCCAAAGGGAGAAAGTCTGAATTGGGGAAAATACACAAATCGAGAACTAGGATATGAAGTGTGGTATCCAAGGGAGTGGGAGTTGAACAGTGAGGGTCTAAATCAAATCGGGCTGACAAAAGAAGATCCATCACAAGAAAAGGTTTTGATAACGGGAATAGAGGACTCTTATGAAAATTCTTATTATATTATAAGAATAGATGTGAGCACGGACTCTTACTTGCCAGAAGATAACTATAAGATTGTAACACTTGGAGGACTAGAAGGAAGACAATGGCAGGAAGGAGCTGCGCCAAGCTCTGGACCAGCTACTATTACAAAAGTAGGCAAGAATAGTAAGTTTTATTCAATAAGTTATGTTGCCTATGCCCACGAAGCAACACACGAGAAATACATGAATATTTATAATCAGATTCTTTCTACTTTTAGATTCACTGAGTAAAGCTAGACATTGACATAATACAAAGTAAGGATTATAATAGAAGTAAGAATTAATTTTTAAGTAAGAATTTAATAATATGACTTACTTTACTGCAATGACTCAAAAAGGTCAAATCACTATTCCTAAAAAAATCAGAGATATTTTTGGATTAACAAGAACAGACAAAGTTTCTGTTAGTTTTTCTCGTGGCGAGAAAGTTATTAAAGTGAAGCCTGTCAAAGATTTTATAAAAGTTGCCGAACAAATTATAATAAAAAAGAAAACCGATCCTCTATTGGCTAGAGAAATGATGGAAAAAAAATATGAAAGAGGGTAATTATTTTATTGATACGAATATTTTTTTGCGAATGATCGTCAAGGACGATAAACAATCCGCCAAGGACTGCGAGCTTTTGTTTAATAAAATTAAACAAGGGGAAATTAGCGCAACAATTTCGACCTTAATTTTAGCAGAAATCCAGTGGACGCTAAAAAGTTTTTATGGACTGGAAAAACAACAGATAACAACAATCTTAAAAAGCATATCAGAAATGAAGTATTTAAAAATAAGAGACAAACACAACGCTACTGTGATGCTTGAGCTATACGAGAAACATAATGTAAAATTTATTGATGCGCTTATTGCTTCTTGCCCAGACATTCTTAATAAAAAAATGACAGTTATTTCTTTCGATAAAGATTTTGACAAATTGAAAATTTTAAGAAAAGAACCCAAGGATTTGTTATAAAAAATATTTATTGCTATTTCAATTTTTACCTTATTTTTTAGATTAAAATATGCTTTACGACGAAAACAAGAAATTACCGCTTAATATTATTAGGAGGGAACAAGAAGAAAAAAGAGCCGAGGAGCGGTCGCAACAAGAAGGATTTCCCTATGTAAACCTTACTTCTACGCCGATAGACAGAGAAGCGATTACTCTTATAACCGAAGACGAATCGAAACAAGCAAAGATTGCTATTGTGCAAAAAGTCGGTCGCCGATTGGAAGTTGTAGTCTATAGCACAGAACTGCCAGCGACAGCAACATTTTTAGATAAATTAAGAGAGCAGGGCTATGATCTTGATATTTTTATTGTTTCTGATTCAAGTCTGAAAAAAGCCTGGCAAATTTACGCAACCTATGTTACTCCGAAACAAAGCCTCAAGGGGACATTTAAGCTAGACCCTGCGATGATTAAGGATTTGAAACAAGGCATAAAAGATATAGGAAATCTTAAAGAAAAAATATTAAGCCCGTTGACTTCAGAAGTTTTAAATATCATTATTGCTGGCGCTTATTTTGGAAAAGCATCAGATATTCACTTTGAGCCGCAGGCTGATGAAGTAAAACTAAGATACCGCGTTGATGGCGTTCTTCACGATGTTGTTGAGATAAAAAGAAACGACTATGAACACATTTTAAGTCGCATTAAAATTTTATCGGGACTTAAAATCAATATTCACGATACGAATCAAGATGGACGTTTTAGCTTTGATATTCCTGAAGAAAATGGCGAAACAAGAAAAATAGATGTTCGTGTTTCTATCCTTCCCGAAGCCGATGGCGAAACAATTGTGATGAGAATTTTAGGAACAGGCGCTGTCGGGCTTTCTATTGAAAGTCTCGGTATCCGAGATGTTATGTTTGGCAGTGTGAAAAAGGCATTGAAGGAACCGAATGGATTGATTTTAACAACTGGACCAACTGGATCAGGGAAAACCACAACTCTTTATTCTTTTATAAAACATATTAACAATCCGGAAGTAAAAATTATTACAGCCGAAGACCCGATAGAATACCAAATTAAAGGCGTAACCCAATCTCAAATCAATGCCGAAGAAGGATATGATTTTTCCCACGCTCTTAGAGCAATTGTTCGTCAAGATCCTGATATAATCTTGGTCGGAGAAATTAGAGACAGGGAAACGGCAGATATGGCAATTCAAGCATCTCTAACAGGACACTTAGTTTTTTCGACACTTCATACCAATGATGCGGCGGGTGCGATTCCCCGACTTCGCGATTTAGGCACTGATGAAAAATCAGTAACTTCTGCGCTTAAACTTGTGATTGCCCAAAGACTGGTTCGCAAACTTTGCGATCATTGTAAAGAAGAACACATACCAACAGACGACGAAAGGAAGAGTATCGAAAAAAACTTAGAAGATATTAAAGACAGAGAAAAATACCCATCAATAGGAAAGATATACCAAGCCAAGGGATGCGAAGAATGTTTTGGGTTGGGATATAGTGGCCGTATTGGTATTTTTGAAATCTTTACAATTAATTCAGAAATAGAAGCTCTTGTGCTCAGCAGGGCAACTAATAGCGACATCTTGGCACTTCTTAAAAAACAGGGATTTATAACAATGAAACAAGATGGTTATCTGAAAATATTGGAAGGCATTACGAGTATAGACGAGGTCGAAAGAGTTACCTAGAAAAACTTTAGACCATAAACTATAAACTTTAGATATTAGAAATTCTTAGTGAGTTTACGAATCTAGAGTTTCTTATATCCCGTACCGAATCTTCTCGTTTATGTACCAAATCTGTTTAAATACAAAAACCACGACATAGCGATTCTGGTACGGGACTTTAGACTTTAAAATTCAGAATAAATTTAGTAAAAAAAGCCCGTCTTTCTAGACGAGCTTTTGTTTATTACAAGAACTTGCTTGGTTGTTTCCGAACATACTTAGAGAGTGTAGGAATTATATCATATCCAACGAGAAACGCAGTCGGAAGCACAATAAACAAAATCAGACCAAGATTAATGTTAGATAATCCACTAAAAGATGGTCTATTTGTTGATATTAGAAGAAAAATTATGCCAAATAATCCAATAACTCCCAAAGAACACCAAAACAATCCTTTGTTAATTTTCTTTTTCATTTACCTCTCCTTTATTTTAAAGAACTAATTTCATAGTAGTATCGTTAATAATCTTTGTCAATAAAACAACAACAAAAATAAAAAAAGCTCGTCTTTCTAGACGAGCTTTTGTTTATACGCTAAGTGCTTTTTCAACTGCGTTTATGAGAGCATCAATGCCATCGGATTTTCTAACAACAATCGGAGCTTTCTTAATCTTTTCTTTAATACTTTCTATTACAGGATATTCGGCGTCTGCGAAGATGACAATGGGTAATCGAGGAAAAAGAACACTAACGATATAAGCCAAAAAAGGAAGATCGAGAGCAGTATTTACCGGAGGAATTCCCTTAAACTCGAGTTCTAATCTTCGATATCCTGCCAAATCACTTTTTTCGTCAAACGACATGGGAGTACTAATGATTATCACATTAAGTCTTTCTCCGTGAACATAAAGACATTTTAATAATTCATTTGCGGTTCCTGCTAACATTAATACGCCAAATTCATTTGCAAGTTTACTGTAGACATCAGCTTGTCTGGTTGCCTCTGAATCAGCCCAAAGAATGCGAGTATCTTTATGACTCATTCTGCTCCCCTTGTTTTAAAATGTTTACCAAACCATCTTATTAAAGGAACTGTGCTGATGGCAAATAACCATCCAATAAGCATTCCAATAGAAAAACCAGCAAGAGCCAAAGAACCTAAGGTGACGTTGAATAAATCAGTTTCGGGAGATAGTTTCCACTCCTGGATTCTAAGAAGGTAGATAGCCAAAAATGCAAATAATATTGGAACAAAACACCAGGGCAATTTCTTTCTCATATCGACCACTCCTTGTTTTAGAGAACTAGTTTTATTCTAATGGCGCCAAAGAATTTTGTCAACAAAAAAACACAGATCCATTTTTGTCTGCGTTAATCTGTTTATTAATCTGTGATTATCTGTTTTTATTTCAGGGGTACAAAAGCAAAGCCAGGAAATTCTTTTAAGGAAACTTCGCCTTTTTCATCTTTATCGATTTGCCAGATAGAATTTCTTATTGGTATCACCAATCTTCCCGGCGAAGCTAGCTGATCAATAAGCTCTTGGGGTGTTTTCCACGCTGTCGCTGATACTAAAATTTTATTAAAAGGTGCTTCTTGGGGAAGTCCTAATTTTCTTTCATTAGCTTGAACAATTTTTGCCCAAGGTAATTTGTATTTTTCGAGGTTTTTTGTGCCAAAATCAACTAATTCAGGAACAATTTCTGTACCAAAAACTTTTCCCTCATTTCCAACCATTTCTCCTAAAAGAGTTGTTGTCCAGCCGGAGCCAGAGCCAACATCAAGAATTTTTTCTCCTTTTTTGGGCTGGAGCAATTCCATCATAAAGGCAACAGTATATGGCTGAGAAATTGTTGCACCATAACCAATAGTTAAGGGAAAATCTTCATAGGCAAGATGTCGGTGTTCAGGAAAAATAAAATCAATTCGATCGATTTTTTCAAAAGTGGAAATAATCGAAGAAATTTTTAGAGCCTTAACCTTGATTAAATGTTGAACAAGTTCTTGATAGTTTTTCATACATCCATTTTACGTCTTCATTAGAACTTTATCAATTAGAAAATGGACTTATCTTTTTAAAATCAGGAATGAGGATTTTATTGCTTAATTCGTCTTGGATCCAGCCATTTTCAAAACCGAGAGAAATGGCATAGTCACAAACTTCTTGCCATTCTTCTTTTTTAAGCGGGCGATTAATTTCAGGATATTCCCTCGCGTTATTCAAAGGATAATACTGGCTCATCAAACTTAAATAAATATTTTTGTCGATGCCTGCCAAAATTTCAAGCGCTTTTTTACTGTTTTCAATATTATTGGGCAAAACTAAATGTCTTACAATCAATCCTTTTTGGGCAATGCCATTTTTTATAACTAAATTGCCTTTTTGGCGAATCATTTCTTGGATTGCTTCTTGAGCGATTCCGGAATAATTTTCTATGCCAGAATATTTTTTTCCAATTTCATCAATGCCGTATTTAAAATCAGGCAAATAAATATCAACAACATCTTCAATTTCTTTTAGTATCGAAACTTTTTCGTAACCATTTGAATTCCAAACAATCGGAAGCGAAAGTCCTTTTTCTTTTGCCAAAAGAATTGCTTTCTTTATTTCTTTCCACCAGATAGTCGGCGAAACCAAATCAATATTAATAGCGCCTTGTTTTTCTAATCCAAGCATGGTATCGGCAAGTTCTTCAATTGAATAGTATTTGCCGATTTCTTTTTGTTGGGAGATTTGGTAGTTTTGGCAAAAAACGCAATGCAAATTACAACCGCAAAAAAAGATACCGCCAACTCCTTGATTTGATTTTCCAACTAGCGGCGGTTCTTCACCAAAATGTTTTCCTGTCCAAGCAATCTTAATCATACTTATTCTTCAGTTTTTTCTTCGATGGGGACAAGTCTATATAAAAGTTCATCAGAAAAATCCAAAACATAGTCATAAGAATCGGTGTTTCCCATGTTAATTCTTCTATTTCCTAATCTTTCTAAAGCCATAACATATTTTGTGCAGTAATCCCAACCAGGCCCTGGGTGACTAAAATATTCTCGTTCTGTATATCCATGAACATGTATTTTTTTATATTTATTTCCGTCTTCTTTTATAATAATTTCTTTAGGGTCGCCACCTACCATATAATCAGTTTTTTCTTCTACTGGTGTTGCCTTGCGTTCTTTTGAATGATCTTCTGATTCGGGAATGAGACGATAAAGCGGCTCTTCAGAAAGGACTTCTTTTAGTCTATCTGCGTGTGATACATCATGAGCGAACTGGCGACCAGCTAATTTTTTTAAATCATCTATATATGGCCAGCAATAATCAAACCCTGGTCCGTTTTTGCTGTTAGCGGAGTCATTAAAAACGAACCATTCTCCTTCCGTATAACCCGTTGGTTCTTTTTTATATCTTTTTCCATTTGGATGAATAATAATTTCGTCAGGATCGCCGCCGACAACAAAATACCATTTTGCTTCCATTTTTGTTGCTTCACGTTCTTTTAATTTTTCCTGACTAGTTTCTTGAGGCGCAATTTGTTCAGGCACAGTTATAAAACAAAAACTAATTAAACTTCTTTCTCAATCTTTTTCATTCAGCCCATGTCAATAGTATTACAAAGACATTAATAATTGTCAAAACAATTCTTAGCCGTAAAATTACTGCCTAATAAGAATAATTCCAATCACGACGACAATCGTGAAAAGAATAGAGAGAATTATAGAGATTTTTTTAAACATATTATTAATATTTAAAAATTTTCTCACAATCAATAAAACTCATTGCCATAAAATTACAATTTTTACCACAGACATAAATACCAACTAAAGAATTTCCTTTTCTTTTCTTAATCCATGTTTCGCACTGCTTTTTTGAAAAGAAAGTATTACTATATTCATTTTTTGTTTCTCTTTGAATGTTTCCTTCTGGGTTATAAATGCCAAGCCAAGTTGTTTCGAGAGAAGTTATATTTCTGATGACAAAAATGGACACGACAAATGCAATAACGACAATGATTAGATAATATTTTTTGTAATCCATAAGTAAAACGCTTGACAAAAGGATTTATTATGCTAAAATGGTAATGGCGGTCGTTGCTCCCTTGGATTGTCTAGGGGAGGCGATTGCCTCTACCGGAAACCTAAGCAACACTGGCCATAGTAGCAGTTAAGGGGGAAAAGTGTTTAAGTGGTTAGTAGGGATTCTCGCGGGTCTTTTCGGAGGAAAGTACATCGTGCTTAACTCCGTCGTCAGCGATGATAGACTGGTCGTTTCGGAAAAAACGGTACCAGAATTTAACGAGGATGACGGCGATTGGGGACTGGTTATAGCATTTGATGCCGCCGGCAGAGTTAAAAGGGGTGGGAATGGGTAAGTCCAGAAGTTTAACGATTGCAGCCGGAACTCTTGAAGGACTTGCTCGAGCTGCTCGAATACCTAGTGATTTTGGCGGTTGTGGCGGATCTACTCTAGATGACATTTTCCGTGTAATGACGGATATGCGGTCACTAGTCTTATTTGATCAACCAGATTTGTCTGATGTCAAAGAAAGAGATCTCAAGAAAGTTTTGAGGAATCCTCCTTTTGGTCTGAAGGAGCAGACGAGAAGAAGGGTTCCGAGTATGGCACAACGAATAGCGGAGTGTCACCGTCGGCGAGGATAAGCATCCTCGCCTTTTTAATTATACCGCGTTTTGATATATTAAAAAAAGAGGCGCCTAGCACCTCTTTAATCCTTGTTTTTACTACTTACTCCACCATCGTGATACTTTTACAAAAGCAGGGATAATCACAAAAACTGACAATAATGCTGCCCATAATACAGGAGACCACAATGTAATTGAAATCAATACAGTTAAAGAAATTAATGCTAATACCACTACAATAACCGCGTGAACGAGAGATTTCAACATTCTTCCTCCTTACTGTTTTTAAGAACCACTATCTTTGTAACATATAACTATTTATAAATCAATAAAAAAAACAAGCAGTGGGTGCTTGTGAAATTTTATTATTGTAATCCTCCTTCGCTTAAGCTACGGAAGATGTAAAAGCTCCATGCTTTATTTTAATTCTAGCACCCTCCTTCGTTAAAACTGCGGAGTGTCTAAAAATATTTAAACTTGCTTTGCTCGTAAAATATTCTAGGATCGGGCTGGGCGGACTTGTCCCAGAAACTTCAATCCGCCTTGGGCGGATTAGAATTTCGGGATCCCGTCATTGTAATTCCAGTAAACTGGAATAACAAGTGACTGGGAAACTGCCGACTTTGTGGAAATGTCGGGGTACTGGGACTTGAACCCAGAATCTCACGCACCCGAAGCGTGCGCCTTACCAATTAGGCCATACCCCGTCTCTTGTTAATTTTCAACTTTCTATTGTCAATTATCAACACGTCCAATGTAGATTATTGAAAATTGATGATTGAAAATGGTCAAATTTATTTAATCCAATATTTTGCCTTTATTTCTGCGTCTTTTTCTTGTTTAAGCTCGTAGATTTTATGGGCTTTTTTTTCAAGCGCTTTGCAAGTGAGCTTATTGAGCGCTTTAACGCGAGTTGTTAGGTGTTTTTTAGTATTCTTTTTTGGATCGTCCAAAACTTCTTGAAGCAAACCCTCAAGCAGTAATCCGATTTTTTTTGATGGCTCAAGCGAAAGAAGTTTCATAATCTCATTACCATTGATCTTGAGCATTTTAGGATTAATCGGATCGGCGCCCACTTTTTCAAACATATATTCCAAGTGTCTCAATCTGTATGGTTTTGCCTTGGGAACACGAGAACCAACACGATCACACATACGTAATTCCATAAAATCTTTTATGTTTTCCTTGCCAATTCTTCTCAATAAACGTCTTACACCTGACTCAGTCACAATGTCTGTTTCGTAATAAAAGAGATGGAATTCAACTAGATGAACGACTTTTTCAATTATTTTTTTGGAAAATCTTAGGCGCTTCAAAACAGTTTCGGTAATCTTGGCACCGAATTGAGCATGATTATAAAAAGTTGATCTCGTGCCTAATCCTTCTTTAACATAGGGCTTGCCAATATCATGGAGAAGCGCGGCTAGTCTTACTTCAAGAGAATATTTTTCCTGCGTGGCATACTCCAAAGAATAAATAGCGTGATAATAACAATCAAAAGGATGATGATGGTTTTGGGAAATACCAATGCCGGTCTCAAGTTCAGGCAAGATATATTTTAAAAGACCGGTTTCGTGAAGATACATTATGCCAAAGTGAGCTCGAGGCGACATTATGATTTTTACTAATTCATCCTTAATTCGTTCTTTGGCAATTTCCCTAATTGATTCGGCATTTTTCTTTATCGCTTCAAGGGTTTCTTTTTCTATGGCAAAATCAAGTTCAGTTGCAAAACGAACTGCGCGCATAAGACGAAGAGCGTCTTCGCCAAATCTGTCAGCTGGCTTGCCAACCGTCCGGATTAATTCGCCCTTAATGTCTTTCTTGCCGTCGTATGGATCAATAATTTTCTTTTCCAGTGGATCATAGGCAATCGCATTAACCGTAAAATCGCGCCTGGCTAAATCTTCTTCAACTGTTTTGGCGAATTCAACTCTATCGGGATGGCGTTTATCGGTATATTGAGATTCGGTCCGGTAAGTGGTGATTTCAATAACTTTTAAAGATTCATCTTCGGTTTCAATGGGAACACCGACGGTGCCAAAAGCATTATCATAAAAACTTCTTTTAAAAAGTTTTTGAATCTGTTCTGGTTTTGCAGAAGTGGTAATATCCCAATCCTTAGGCTTTCTTTCTCGCAGATAATCCCTGACGCAGCCACCAACAATATAGGCCTCATGATTGGCTTTGGTTAATTTATTAATGATTTGAATGACCTCCGGAGGGATCTGCATTTTAATTAATTCAATGATTTTAAAAGTGTAAAGTTTAAAGCGCAAAGTTCAAAACAACAGCAAAAACTTAAAACTTTTTAATCAATTAATTTTGAATTTTAAGTTTTAGTTTTGACTTTTGATTTTTGAGATTTGAGTTTATTTTTATTGTATCTTATTTCTCTCTTTTTTTCAAACAAAAACCCTCTCCAATACTATTGGAGAGGGAAAGTATTTCTATATATCAGCCCGATGTCGGTGTGTCACTGTTCAATACCACGGTGATTTGCTGGCCGAAAAGCTTATTTATTAGCGAAACGATAACTTCCTTTTCGCGAATAGGCAGGCGAATATTCTCTGTTAACGATTGCAGGATATGATCGAGAGAAACCTGGGTCGGATGACTCCATGCTTTCTTGAATTTACGGAGTTCTTCAAGTTCTGCTTCTAGCTCTGCGCGCGACTTGCTATTCGGAGAACCATCGTAATGAACTGCGGGATGAATAGTTCCACCACGAATAGCCTCGTAGAGCTTGCGCAGGTTTTCGGGATCTGTTCCTCTTGCTTCAAGTTCGTAAACGAGATACCTATTGTCAGTTCGTCCTGCATATTCAATATCGAGCGTAGCTCTGCAATCACCAAACTGTTGAAGGTCTTCGTAAACGCCGATTTCTCTTTGTGTAAACTCACACAAAAAATCTTTTTTGATCGATGCAGAAACAATCAGTGGTTTCATTTCCTCTGGAATTTCACGATTCAATGGCCAATCAATATAACTTAGCTTGGCGGTCTCGTAACAGAGAATTTCGCCATGATATGTTTTGCCTTTATTGGGCCTAACCTCAAACTCCCTTGACCCGGTCACTTTTTCTGTTTCCAGATACACTCGCGCTGTTACTTCTGGCATTTTGTTCCTCCCTATACTGTTCGGTTTTGTTTTTCGCAAGGTTGTCTCCGTAGAGCGCCTTGTCGAGAGCCGAATCAGCTAGCACCCTCATCCTATCACACCTTATATTAAAAGTCAAGAAAATAGCAGATGGTTTCTCATTTTTTGCTCGAGAACGCAGAAATAGTAAAAACACATAACCTCAAAGTACAATAAATTGACTTTAGGGTTATTGATTGCGTAATCCCTCGCTATGCTCGGGAACGCAATCAATAAAAAAAAAGAGGGCATCCCCGTGGATGCCCCTTTATTGTTTAATCTGCTTTGATTAACAACCCCCCTAAGTAATCATGACGATAGAGACATTCTTCTCTTTCTGTTCCTGTTGGGTCAAAAAGATCAATTTTATCACCGCCACGTACGTCGTGAATTATTCCATCTCTGAAGGGAGAATTATAATAGATAAGTCTTCGGTTATCACCGACAACTAATTCTTGATCAATGAATCTAGCTGGTCCGCGACAACCCAGAAATGCTTTTTTCCCTTCTTCCCACCTAGAATACTGTTTGAGTAAAGCTTTCTTTAAGAAAGTTGTTACTTGTTTTGGATCGATATCGAATTCTTTACAAAGGTAAAGAGAAACATATCCGCCAAAATTCATGAAGAAAATTGGCTTGCCATCATAATAAAGAACTACAAATCCCCAACTATAACCCATCTCTCCGACCGCATAAGCATCAACACAAAGCCATTTGCCTTCTTCTGCCGTGTAGGCTCTAAATCCAATAGGAATACGAAGTTTTGCCAAAACACTTTCATTTTTAATCGCTTCTTTTCCCGAAGCATAGCATTGTGCCATGAGCTTCATGAGCATCTGAGCGATTTCGTTTTGTGTTAGTGTCGGAACCATTCTTTTATCCATCTTCCTCCCCTATGTCTCTCGTATGTTTTACAAGAGCTACTAACAATTTATCACAACAGTGATTAGTTGTCAATGTTTTTAAGGAAAATACGAAATTATATAAAAAATAATCCAGAACAAGCCTGGATATTTTAAAAGTAGTTTATATTAGGATATTTTTGTCGGCAATCCTTGATTAAATTTCATAATCAAGTTTTCTTTCTTTTCTCTGCGCCATTTTTTAATCTGGATTTCGCGTCTTCTTGCTTCGATAAGTGTTGAGTATTCTTCAAAGAAGACCAGTTGAAAATTACCTGATTTAGTAAAAAGCGCACCTTGTTTAGTATTGTGAGTATTAATGCGTTTTTGTAGATTTTCAGTAATTCCTGCGTAAAGTTTATTTCTCTTATCTTTAGCGATGTAGGCGTAATACATAAAATTAAATGCCCATTCGACTCCTCGTTCTCTCTGCGAGAGAACTTGTCGCTCAGGGCACTCTCCTCTTTTGATGTGTGCAAAATGAATAAAGTGGCTTGCCACGAGCGAGTGACGAGTCTAAGTTTTACGAAGACGAGAAACGAGTCGAGTGGAGATGGGGGGAGTTGAACCCCCGTCTAGAAAGCTACGCCAAGACGATTCTACAAGCTTAGTTTATTTTTGTTTTTCTCGGAAATTAAGCTAAAAAATAAACAAAACACTTAATTTCCCAGTCTTTTAATTTTGAAAGCAAGCCAAGACATTCTTGCCTTCTATCCTGATATTGTTGCTCAATCAGCCTATCAGGAGTTAGCCAATTGAGCGCTTACTTAAGCGTAAGCTGGCGCAAAGTCGTAGTTAGCACTTCGCTGTTTTCGGAAAGTTAAAGAGTGGTTCCGAAATCCTCTGCTTGCGCGTAATCTTGCAACTTCCTATCGAAGCCCGGCATCCCCTAGATTTTGTTAATGAGTGTAATGAATGATACAAAATCTTGGGTCCCGTAGTTAGTCTGAAAGACTATACTTCGGGACTACTTATCTTTATTTCTTAAAATCCTATCTATTTCTCTTTTTACATCCTTCTTTTTAAGCGATTCTCTTTTATCAAACTTCTTTTTGCCTTTTCCAATACCAATTTCAAGCTTAATTAGACCTCGCTTATTATACATCTTTATTGCTACTAAAGTCAATCCTTTTTCCTTGATTTTTCCTATCAGGCGGTTAATATCTTCTTTTTTTATTAAAAGTTTTCTTGATCTTTCCGGATCATAACCTGAGGGCGTATTTTTTGGCTGATACTGTGAAATAGTCGCATTTAAAAGAAATGCCTCGCCGTCTTTAATAACAACAAAAGCGCCCTTGAGGCTTGCATGGCTGGCTCTAACGGATTTTACTTCCTGTCCTTCAAGAACAATACCTACCTCAAGAGTTTCTAAGATTTCATAATCAAATCTTGCTCTTTTATTAAATGCGTATGGTTTTGACATATTTCTAAGTTTATCATAAATTTGATCTTTGACCATATTTCGCTTGATAACAAATCTTGTTTGACATGCATAGTTTTCCATGGTAGCCTCTTAGGATTAGAAACTGGATCAATGCCTTAAGGAGGGCACGATGCCAAATTGTACGAAGTGCAATGACACGGGAATCGTTGATACTGGCAATAATGATCTTCCATGCGATTGTCCTGCAGGAGCAACTACTAGTTTCAATATAGTCGGAGTTAAAGGCTCGGTGACAGGAGCAGAGATATGGCGGCATTTCATGAATGGTTCTCCCGAACCCATTGCTCGATCATCGAAGAAAGAGATATCGGTTCTATGTTTGCCGGGAAGAGAAGGATAGTTTCGACTTGATATTTCATTAGTTTTTCTTATAATAGATTATGCCAAGGAAAGGTTCCTTGGCAGAGTGCAGAGAACTAGTATTGTCCTCCTTCGTTCCAGCGAGCCGGAACTTCGGCGGGACATAAGATTTCTTAATGTTCGCTGTGCTCTCAAAAGAAATCTAATGGAGGTAACCATGAAGAAAAGACTCGGAGTTCTTGTTTGCGCAGAGACTGCCGTCGAGTAGCTCAGTGGGCTTGAGCTTCAGATGCTTTCATCTGTGAGAACAGGAGGGGTGAGCCATATCGGACTCACCCTATTTTTATTGATATTCGTTATGAAACTTGTTAAACTTAGGGTTATGACCATAAAAGAAGAACTAAAGATAATTATTCAAGAACAAATCGCAGAAAAGGCGATTGATTTTCAAATTTTAGAGACAGAAAGAGAAGAATTTGGCGATTATTCGACCAACATTACTTTTATTTTGGCAAAAAAACTTGGCAAATCTCCTAAAGACATTGCAGAGGATCTTAAAAACAAACTATTGATGCGCAAGGATGTTTTTAAAACAATTGAAATAGCCGGCAATGGCTTTGTTAATCTATTTCTGAGTCAGGATTATTTAATCAATAAATTAAAAGAAATAAAAGAGAATGAAGGAAATTACGGGAAAATTCAGAGAGAAAAACCGGAAAAAGTCCAAGTTGAGTTTATTTCGGCAAATCCGACAGGTTCACTCCATTTAGGTCATGGCAGAAACGGTTTTTATGGCGATACCTTAGCGCGGGTTTTGGAGTACGCCGGATATGATGTTCAAAGAGAATTTTATGTGAACGATGCCCAAGAATCAACTCAAATAAAAGAGGCAGGAAGAACGGCAAAAGGCGAAGGCGAACAGTACAAAACCCAAGATTTTGTTGATACCGTTGCAAAACTCAAAAAAGAACTAGAAGGAAAAGAATACGGCGAAGCTGGGCGAGTCATTGCTAAGTATTACTTGGAGCGATTCCAGAAGTTTTTGGCATCAATTAATATAAAAATAGATAATTATTTTTCAGAACAAACACTATACGAAGGCAATAACAAAGAAAAAATATTGGAATATTTTAAAAAAGAAGGATTGTCATACGAGGAAGGTGGCGCCTTGTGGCTCAAAACCTCAGAATTTGGCGATGAAAAAGACAGGGTGATTATTAGAAAAACAGGCGATGTTACCTATTTTTTGGCAGATATTCTTTATCATCAAGATAAAATCAGTCGCGGTTTTAACAGAATTATTAATGTTTGGGGCGCTGATCATCAGGGGCACGAAAAACGAATGCAAGCAGTAATGAATATTCTAAAATACGAAGGTGTTCTTGAAATTCCCATTATTCAAATGCTGCGCCTGCAAACCAAAGAAGGACCGCAGAAGATGTCAAAACGAGCCGGAACAGTGGTGGATTTAGAATGGCTTATAAACCAAGTCGGTAGCGATGTTGTGAGATTTTTAATGATTTCATCTGATATTAAAAGTCAAATGGTCTTTGATTTAGAATTGGCCAAAGAGAAATCAGAGAAGAATCCAGTTTTTTATGTTCAATATGCCCTTGTGCGCTGTTATTCCGTCTTGCGCAATGCACAGGAAATTATAAACAAAGATAGAGCAAAAGAGGCAGGGCTACTAAAAAAGGATGAAGAATTAGCACTAATCAAGCAAATGATCAAGTTTCCTGATTTAATTCTGGGAATTGCAGAAAATCACGAGGTTCACCACCTAATTACTTATGCAACTTCCCTAGCAAAAAGGATTCACCAGTTTTATAAAAATTGTCACATTATTGACGAAAAAGAGCCAAAAATCACTCAAGCGCGTCTTTTGCTAGTCGAAACGGCTAAATCAGTACTGGAGAGGCTTTTTGATGTCATCGGGATCGAAAAAATAGAGAAAATGTAGTAAAAACATTGACATTGGACTTACAATATGCTACAATGGTATTATAACCTCCTAAATGGGGGTTTTAGTTTCCATCTATAGCATATATGAAAAGAGACTATCTAAAAATTACAAAAGCATGTCTGGCAAGTGTTGCCATTATTGGTACCATTTTGCCTCAGTTAGTTGGAGCATCAAATGGCGGTTTCTGGTCATGGTTTGGAATTGTTGGAGATGATCAAGCTGCTATTGAGAATCAAACAAAAGAGGTAAAAGAAACCTCAGACGATACGCTCCACACAATGGGAAGCATTGCCTTCATTCAGCCAGTCATGCCAATTGCGCAAAGATATCCTCAGTATGCGCCTTATTGCGCCTACAGTCCGAATACAAGCTATTGTTTAACAACAGTAACGGCTTATTCTTCAACGGCTGATCAGACAGACGCTTCACCCTTTATTACGGCTAATGGTAAGAATGTTAAGGATGGTATTGTGGCTTGCAACTTTCTTGCTTTTGGTACAAAGGTTAAATTTCCTGACATGTATGGAGACAAGGTTTTTACCGTTGAAGATAGAATGGCAACAAAAAATAATCACAAAATGGACATTTGGTTTCCTTCAAGAACTGAAGCTAAAGAGTTCGGCGTTCAACGCCTAAAAGTAGAAATCCTCAACTAATTTAATAATATTCTGATTCAAAAAGAGTCCGCGATTGAGGTGGACTCTTTTTGGTTATCCAATAGCGTTGCTTTAATTGGTCCTAAAAGATAAAATTGAATTATATAAAAATAATCAACTTTAAGCATGGAAGAGAAAATCAAGAACATTTTTGGCGAAAAATTAGATGTTTTAATTGAGGGTAATTCTAAATCTAACAAAGCTCTTATATTTGTTCATGGATTTGGGACTGACAAAAACGAAGGCTTTTCGTTTTTTCTTGATTTGGCAGAATATTTAAAAGATGATTTTTTAACAATTAGATTCGATCTATCTGGGTACGGTAAAAGCGAGGGCAAGGATTATGAATTTCAATTTGAGAAGGCGGCGAGAGATGTTGATGTTGTAATAAAATATGCGCGCGAACATTTTAAAGAATCAGAGATTTATATTATCGCTCATTCTTTCGGTATTTTTGCTGTCAGTCTTTTGTCTCCAAGTAATATTAAAAAAGTGGTTTTTACATCCATCCCTAACGCAAATATAGACTTCGTTATCGATGAACTTAAAAAAAGAATTACCTCAAAAGGTGGTCTAGTAGACGAAAATGATTTAACGGTTTACCCGAGAACAAACGGAGAAGTTCAAACAATTGGAGAGGAGTTTTGGAAAACCATAAGAGCGATTAATCCCTGCGAATCTATTCAAGAATTGGGAAGTAAGACTGAGTTAGTTATATTCAAACCTAAAGAAGACGATATTTTAGAAAATAAATATTTTGAAGAATACAAAAAAATCAAGAATATAAAATATACTGAAGTAAACGGTGATCATAATTTTACGAATGAATCCGACAGAATGAGCCTATTCGTAAGTATTAAACAATTTTTATTAGACTAAAAACGCTAAAATGGTTGACTTTTGATATAAAATATGCTATCATAGAGGGGTATAGCGCAGAAACTGATACGGTTATCTTGTTAAAAAAGGAGGACCAGAATGTCTGTGAGTGAACTGGTGGAAAAGCACGGTCTCGGAATCTGGGTTTCCTGTAAGAAGCATGGATATGCCAAGTTCCGGGTGATAGAAAAAGGAAATAAAAAGAAAGGATTCTTGTGTGAATATGAAGACGGTCATCGGTTCATCTTAGTGGACTGTCTCAATGACTACGAACTAGCGTAGCAAGAGAAAGCTAAGCTTCCCGCATGGATTAAGCATTTTCCATGCGGGTTTTGTTTTCAAACAAAAAACAGGCTATTTGTATGACCTGTTTTTTTTACGTGGACCGTGCCGGACTTGAACCGGCGACCTTCTCCGTGCCACGGAGACGCTCTACCAACTGAGCCAACGGCCCATTTTAATTAGCTATTCAAATACTTTGGGAATAGTCGTTAATTCGTGATAAATATTCGCTGAAAAACAATCTATTCGACAAACTCCCTTATAGTTTTTCTTTTTCAAGGGCTTCCCCTTTGTGCGTTCGTCGATAACTGCTGGATAAAACTTGTCTTTGGGTATGCTAGTAATTTTTCTCCAAAATCTTTCTAATTCCAAAGCGTTTTGCCCATATCTGCACTGAACCGTGCATCGCAATTTATTCTCATCTATATTATAAACTTGTCTCATTAACCGTAAGAATAATTCTATTATTTTCGGGTCAGAGTTACCAAATGTCAATGCTCCTTTTCCACTTTTAGAACCCTCGCACCAATAAAGCATAACTAGCATAATCTTAGCTACCTGACAATCTTTTGCTATAAACCCTAAGTTTTTGTTCTGTGTTAAGATTGTCTGAAAATATTTTTCTCTTAAAGCTTGTTTTTTTACCAAAGCGATCTTTCTGATTTTAGATAGATGTTTTAAATTTTGTCGACGAATTTCTTTTTTCTGGATAATTGATAATTTTACTCCTTTTAGCCAATACGATAGAGTACTTTTAGGAATATGATGTTTTAAAATATCACAAATTTGTCGATAAGTTTTGCCCTTTTTTCTTAAGTCAATAACCTTGTTTTTTAAAGTTTCATTACTCATTAAATACATTGTACCATAGAATATAAAAATGTGAAGAACAATCAAACAGTTCAAATTTATTTTGCGCATCTGAGAGGACTTGAACCTCTAACCCCCTGTTCCGAAGACAGGTGCTCTATCCAATTGAGCTACAGATGCATAATGCGCGCCTTTACAGGAAACAGGTGCGGCACCTGCCCCGCATAAGACTTGTCTTTGTGCGGGGTCCAATTGAGCTACAGGCGCTTTCTCTCAGTCGTGTAATTATTTTAACAGAGATTGTCAAAAAATCAACAAAAACGCCAAAACTCTTGACAGCAAAACAAATTTGACTACAATAGACAATACAAGTTCTTTACGATCGTCATCTCGTCTCGAAGAGGAGGTCCAGGTGTGAGAAAGAGACTAATTGCCCCAGTTGTGGTGGCTGTGGCATGCGCTCTCTTTCTGGTACTAATGTGCCTTGGCACGCCTGAAAGAGAGCAAGAGAAATCTTGTAAAGACGATCTATGTGGAGTAGCTTGTCAGACTCAGCCGTTCGATAAGGTGGGCGATAAGGCGCCCCCTACACCGAAGATTAACTACAGCTATCAGGAATTGTTCGTCATCGGTTGTTGCGGTGTGTATGCCAATCAAGACGAGGCTCCAGGTATTCTTCTCCGATTGGCGGAAAAGATATCCTGGATAGACCCGTGGTTTCCGCGAATAGTTCCACCTGACTAGTTACCTCAAACTCTGGGTCCCGGCACTCCTATTGCCGGGACATTTTTTTTATTTAATATTAAATATGTTGAAAATTGGGTAGCCTCTTGTATTTTCTTTAAATAGTGCTATTATTGTTTCGTAATAATAGTTTCGCGACAGGAGGAATCTTTTTTAATCCGTCGCACCTTTGCAATTTTTGAAACAATTTAGGGTTAATAATCAAATTCGTATTCCCACTGTTCAGGTTATTGATAACGAAGGGAACTCTTTAGGAGTAATGAATACCTCTGAAGCTTTGGCGTTAGCCCAGTCAAAGTTTTTAGACTTGGTTGAAGTAAATCCAGCAACCAACCCTTCAACGGTAAAAATCATGGATTTTGGCAAGTTTCTTTACAAGAAGTCAAAGGCCGATAGAAAAAGCCGTTTCAAGCAAAAAACAGGAGAGCTTAAATCAATTCGTTTTGCTTATGCAACAGGAGATCATGATCTCGATGTTAAGGCAGGCAAGGTTAATAGTTTTCTCAAAAAAGGATGCAAGGTAAGGATTGACATGATTGTTCGGGGAAGAGAAAAAGCACACATAGATGTAATTAAAGAAAAGCTTAACAATTTTCTCTCTAAGATATCAGAGGCATACAATGTAGAGCAAGCACCAAAGAACAATCCTAAAGGAATACAAATGACCATTTCAAGAAAGTAAGTATTTTTCAGAAAATTAGAACAATACTATGAAAAAAACAAGAAAATCAATTTTAAAAAGATTCAAAATTACCAGAAATGGTAAGGTTGTTTATCGTGGCGCTGGACAAGATCATTTCCGATCAAAATTATCAGGAAAAGACAGAAGAAAAAAACGCAATCCTCGAGTGCTTCCTGAATGTGTTGCGCGCCAAATTAGAAAGGCTGTAAAATAAAAAAATGGCTAGAGTAAAACGATCAAAAGCAAAACGAGCTCGAAAAAAAGCTATTATAAAAATGGCAAAGGGCTACAGATGGGGTCGCAAATCAAAATATGTTGCGGCAAAACAAGCCGTCTATAAAGCTCTTACTTATGCTTATCGCGATAGACGCGTTAGAAAGAGGGATTTCAGGCAGCTCTGGCAGATAAAGATTAACGCCGGTGTTCGTCAATATGGTTTAACCTACTCAAAGTTTATCAATATATTGAAGCAGAAAAAAATCGAGCTTGATAGAAAAATTTTGGCTAACTTAGCTGAAAATCATCCGGTTATATTTGAAAAGATTGTGACGAAAGTGAAAGCATAAAGAATTTAGAATAAAAAAAAGACCCCGGCTTTCCGGGGTTTTTTGTTTAAGCGCAAGCGAAGGCAAAGAACGGAGGTCTTCGACAAAAAGGACTATAAACTCTCATCTTTTTCCAATCAACACCAGGATTCAAGCTCATTATCTTCAGGAATTGCGTAGCCGTAAAACCAGAAGGACCTAGACAAACAATATAGATACCAGAACTGTCTTCTGCGGTTGTAAACCTGAAATCAGATCGCTCTTTTGGCAATATTGCCTCCAGGGTTGTTTTCAGCGCATCAACTTGATCTTGTGAGACCTTAAGAGGAAAGCGAGAAGCTTTTTCAATTCCTGCTTTTTTCAAAAGATCTCTTGTGTATTTATCGATGCGGATTTTCCTGAAAGTTCTTTCCTGTGCCATCTTTCCTCCTCTACGCTTTTATAGATGTGACCTTAGTCAAGTCGAAGTATGCTATAGAATTTAAACCGATAGACATGATTCCTAAAATACATCCGACAACAAAGAGTTCACTAGGAGTTGACATAATAGCAAGCGCTATAAGAAATAGGAACGTAGACATAATGTATGCCCACACAGATCGTCTGATTCTTTTTTTCTTTGTCATTTTTTCAGTCTTTGCATAAACAGTAGCATTCTCATGATCCACATAAATAGGACAATCTATGTAGAAAAGGCAATAAAACATAATTAACTCCATCATCTTAAAAGTTACTAGGACTGATCCTAGAAAATTTTTTATGCTTTTCGTGATTTCTATTTTCCGATTTGCCATATTTCCTCCTGTTAGTTTTTCTTGCCGAACGGATGTGAGGTTTAGAAAAAATTACATCCTGAGCGAAGCCTGCCCTGAATTTAATTGAAGGGTCGAAGGAGCTTGTCCTGAGCGAAGTCGAAGGAGCTTGTCCTGAGCGAAGTCGAAGGAGCTTGTCCTGAGCGAAGTCGAAGGATTTTTAAAAGAACTGATTTATAGGACTAGTATCTATTTATCATAATTAATACCTGTTGTCAAACAAAAAACCGCATTTGACGCGGTTTTTTGATAAATAATTATTTTTTAAGGCTGTAAAATATCTTCAGTTCGACCATCGATTGATATAATAACATCTTTAACTGTCAAAAATTGTTTTAAGGTTTCGGTGATTTGATGAGCAATCGCAGCGACTCGACACGATCCGCCAACTTGAAATTCTAATTGTTTGTTAAAATCAATCTTAGCGATTTCTTTATCGATAGTTAGGCTTTGAACTTTAACACCGTCATTGATGGCAGTTGAATATTCTTCTTGTTTTTCTTCATCGGTTGGACCCTTGAGAAGTTCCTCAATGGCAGCTCTAGCGACTGCTTGAGTTTTGGGAATTTCTCTTTTAACGGGAAAAACTTTTTCACAAGTAATTTCTGGATCGAGCTTGGAATTATTAAAATAAACATTAATGGTCATTTTTTCAGAAGAAATAAGATTAATCGGCACACTCATTTGGTCGTCATTTTCCGGAAGACCAGAGGGATTGTCTTTTACTAAAACAAGATTGGCAATTGTCAGCGTATCTACTTTGAAATCAAGGCTTGCTTTAAATGGCACAAAATCTTCTGTCATCCAATCGCCCTGAGCTTGAGCAATACCGGTAGCAAGAACATTACCAGCACCGTCTATTAATTTAATAGGGAAACTGGCTTCAAAATACCAAGTGCCTCGGGCGCGTCCTTCAATCAAAAGCGGGCTTGTTATTTCTTCGTTGATAGTAGGTTTATCAAGGACAATATTGCCGCACGGTTCTGATGGCATAGAAGCTGAAGGATGGCCATGTTTTACCCATTGGTGATTTTCGCAAATCCAATCATCTTCATTTCCTCTAAAAATAGCCATAATGGCTAGCGTAATAATCGCTGCTACGACAGCTGAATATATGAGAGTTTTTTTAGTAATTTTCATGTTGATTGCGTATTTTTTTCTTTAAACTGAATCACTAATCTAATAATGAGTCCCAAAACAAGAATACCAACAAGGTCTGTTAGCATATCAAAAACGCTAAATGTTCTTCCCGGAACGAAAAGCTGATGAACTTCGTCAAGAACTCCATAAAGGAATGATCCTACGGCAGCAAGAATATAAGAATCTAATACGGAGAATGTGTAGCTTCTAAAGGCGCGATAAATCCAAAAAGCAAGAAAACCAAAAGCGAAAAGGTGCCAAGCAGGATCTAGTCGCCATGGAATATTATCAAAACTTGACCGACTTGACATAAACCAGATAAAAACCACCCAAGACCAAGCAGGAAACCAATAAGGGATTAAACGCTTAAAATGAAGCGTGTCTTCAATGGCTTCGAAAAAGAGAAAGATATATTTATATTTTGGATATTCTTGTTTCATTTTTGTTCTATTTCAGGTAATCCTGTTCCTCCATCAACATTTCCTCCTCCTGTTTTAACATAATCTACAATTACGTGCCAGGCATTAATCATATCAACAACATCGTAACCAATATCAATTTCTCGACTACCTATTCTTGTTGGTTTTAGAAGTTCCTGCTTAACGAAAATTTTTGTTGAATCAAAAGTTGTTTTGCCGATTGCCAAAAGATGATCAAGAACTAATTTTTTGTGAATCGCATCGCGAATTTCACGGAGATCATCAAATGTTAGGGTTTCTGAAGCTACTTTATCTTCGTATTTCTTAATACGCTGTTCGTATTCATCTCTCTTGACGTGTAATTTTTTAAAAATCAACTCATTGTCTAAATTTATAATTTCTCCTTCTTCCTTATTCAATTCTCGTTGTTGCTGATCGAGGGATTCGGGTTTTTTGTTCTCAAATTCGTTTGTCATATTAATAAAATTATTAATTATGGAATTTCTAGCCAACCAAATTTTTTTAAATCGATTTTGTTATTTTTTATTTTAACACCTTCTTTTTCTAATTTTATAATCTTTTGGGAAATATTTCCACGATAACCACCAATTGTCCCATCAGACTTAATAACGCGGTGACAGGGAATATCGGTACTGAAATTTTTATTAAGTGCGTTTCCGACCGCTCGGGATGCCAGACAATTTCCAATAACGCAGGCAATCATACCATAAGTTGATACTTTGCCGCAAGGAATTTTCTTTGTTGCCTCATAAACTTTTTCTTGGAAATCATTGGTCATGAAACATTTTTATAGAAAACGCATTTGCTTTTGTCAAAATATCTTTTCCTCCCTGAAAAGTAATTGTCTCAAGCGCATCTTCGTACAAGAGCCATTTGTAATCATCATGTTCTTCAGAGATATGAACTTCTTTTGTATTCGAACGGACCAAATAGAAAATAACTTCTTTATAATGAAGACCGCGTTCGGTTCTAAAATTGTAATGGATGTCCTCTCTAAATCCGTCTATGATTTCAAGGTCACCGTGTATAAGTCCAGTTTCTTCTTCAATTTCTCGGATTAATGTTTCTGTTTCACTTTCCCCTTCATCAACATGGCCCTTCACATGGTCCCAATGTCCATGAAATTTTGTTCTTACTCCTTTAGGATAATGAAGTAACAGGTACTCAATTTTTTTATTCTGTGTTTTATAAAAAATGACTGTGCCTACTGATTTTTCGTGAATATTGGTATCAGTAATGACAATTTCGTTTTCTCCTTTTCTTTTTTCTGGTTCGATATATCTGATACCAAGTTTTTGGTAAATTTCTTCTTCGGTTTTACCGGCAATTTTTTCATTTCCCTTAAAAAGTCCGTATTCACTCAATTTATAGCCCTTTTTACGTGCAAGGCTTCTTAATTTAATATTATGGACTTGGCTTCCAGTAAAATATTGAAGTGCTGCTCCAAAGGAATCTTCCGGAACAATTCGCAAATCAACATCAATGCCGATATCTAATCTTCCAGATGACTTGGTTTTTCCCTTACCGTATACATCAACGATCTGAGGAAGGGTTACAAAAAAATCAGCAACCTTATTCGGATCATCAGATACTACTAAAACGTCAATATCACCAACGGTTTCTTTTTTCCTTCTAATCGATCCAGCGATTTCAACTTTTTTTACTTCTGGAAGCGATGCCAATTTTTGCTTAATGTCTCGGGCGACAGGCAGGACCTTTTCAAGGGGCAATCTTTCTTTTTGATTTTTTAAAGCATCAATCCCTTTTAAAATATTGGCTTCTGATTTTTCACCGAAACCATCAAGGTCTCTGATCTTGTGAGATTGAACAGCTTTTACCAAATCATCAAGGTTTCGAATATCTAATTCGCGATAAAGTGTCTTTATTTTTTTAGGGCCCAATCCTTCTATCTTTGTGAGGGTTGATACATCAACGGGCGATTCGGCTTTGAGTTTTTCAAGATATTGTAATCTACCAGTCAAAAGCAATTCCTCAATTTTCTTGGAAATTTCTTGGCCAATGCCAGGAATTCTATCAAGTCCCTTGATGCCTTCACGATCATAAATTGCCGAAAGGCTTCGGTTTTGCAAATCAATCACGCGGGCTGCTCTGTTATAGGCAATCGGACGAAACGGCTCATCTTCCATCTCTAAATATTCCGATATTTCATATAAAATTTTAGATATTTCTTGGTTAGACATAAAAACTTAAAATGTAAAGCGCAAAGCGTAGAATAAAAATTTAAAATTTAAAACTATCTTCTGCCCTTAAGAGTTAAAATACTTGCCCCTAAGATATTTGCAAGTTCTTGAGTTTCTTTTATGAGCTTTTCTGTTGAATCTAAATTTGCGTTGTGGCTATCCTTTAAAAGACAAAGCCAGAATACGCTTTCATTGGCCGATTTCAAGGCATGTGTAAAAAAATTGACAAAATCTTTTCGGGTTCTTCCTGCTTGTGCCTCAATTATATTGGCACCAACACTTGTTGCGCTCCTTAGTAATTGTTTTGTTAAAACATCAACCGTTTTATTATTGGGCAAAGTATTGATAAATTTTATAATATCTAAAGCATAAACATAAGCACGTTTCTTTAGATCTAGTTTTGAATTTTGCATTGTTGTTTTACGCTTTTCGCTTTGCATTTTACGCTTTTATGATAAATTTATTATCTATAAAATCTATACTATAACTTTCTCCTTTTTTCAATTCTCCAGTCAAAATGGCATTGGCAATTAAATTGTTTATATATTTAGAAATGGCGCGTCTAATGGGGCGAGCGCCGTTTTGGGGATCGTAGCCAAGCTCAGAAATTTTCTTGAGCGCTTCTTGGGTTATTGAGAATTTTACACTTTGTTCTTCTTCAAGTCTAGTAAAAAGAGTTTTTAATTTCAGAACAGCAATCTGTTCCAATTCTTTGGCTTCTAAGGTTTTAAAAACAATAACTTCATCAAACCTATTTAAAAGTTCTGGGCGATAAATGTCGGTAAGTTTTTCTCTAATAAGTTTTTGCAGCTCTTGAATTGCCATTCCTTCTTTGAGTTTTTCTTGAATTAAAACAGCGTGGGCATTTGAAGTGGCAATAATAATCGTATTGGTAAAATCAACAACATTTCCCAATTCATCGGTAATACGACCATCTTCAAAAACTTGAAGGAAAAGATTTAAAACATCATGATAAGCTTTTTCAAATTCATCTAAAAGCAAGAGGCAAAAAGGCTGATTCTTGATTTTTTCTGTCAGAAATCCTCCACTATCTTTGGTTCCAATTAATCGGTAAATACTGTCGGATGATTGATATTCTGACATATCAAATCTAACCATTCTTTCTTCGCCGCCAAAATATGTTTCAGCTAATGCCTTGGCAAGCTCGGTTTTACCGACGCCGGTTGGACCAACAAAAAGAAAAGTGCCGATTGGGCCAGTACGTCTTTCAAGCCCTGCCCTAGCTTGTCTTAAGACTTCGCTTACCGCCTTAACGGCAGGTTCTTGATCAATCATTTTTTCATGAAGTTTTTCTTCTAAGTTTAAAAGTTCTTTTGCTTCACCAGTACTGGCTTGACCAACAGGAATCCCGGTTGATTTTGAAAGACTAACGCCAATATCTTCTCGGGTTATAAATTTCTTTCCTTTTGTTTTTGCCTCTTCAACAGCCTGAGTTAAAAGATCATAAGCTTTGCTTGGCAAGAGGCGATTTTTAATGAAACGCTCAGATAAATCAATAGCTTCCTTTATGGCAAAATGACCAATCGCAACTCCTCCTTGTTTTTCAAAAACAATCGCTTCTCTTATTAAAAACTTGAAAGCATCTTCTCTTGATATCTCTTTTATTTTTACAATATTAAATGTTCCAGCTAGGTCACTTCTCTTTTCGATAAGTTGGTGATAGTTAGTTTCATCAGTTGAGGCAATTAAAGGAAAATTAACAGATTCAAATACGGGACCAAAAAAGCTCATAAAGGAAAGTGATTGATTTTCAACAGCACGGATTAAGTCGTGAATCTGGGGAATGCCTAGAATGATATTCTTTGAGGCGATAATTTCATCCATAATTTTCTGAAGTCTTTCTTGGAGTTCTCCCGGCGTTTTGAGTCCCGCTAGCATACTGCCTGCATCTAAACAAACCAATCTTTTGTCGTAGAGGTTTTTTGGAATATCGTCTATTGAAATTCTTCGAGCTAATTCGTTGATGATGGCTTGTCTGCCACTACCGGCGCTTCCGACAATTAAAGCGTTATTTCTTGCATCTTGATTTAGAATATTGATCATTTCCTTATATTCCTCTTGATGGCCAATAAGGGAAGCAAAAACACCATGACGCGCCAAATCAGTTAGATCATCACTAAAACTATCAAGAAAATAAGTCGGTTTTGCCGTAAACGATCGATTCATTACTTTATGTTTGACTCGACGAGGTCTTTGCCTAGAAACAATAAGATTATTCTTCATGCGCAGCCAAGTGGCAACATTTCGTGCATCTTCAAGCTCAATATTATGTTTTAAGAAAAGATCTTCTAGGACAGGATGAGGTTTAGAAAAAAGCGCCATCAAGAAATGATACGATCTGATATCTGATGACCCAGTATTATAGGCTTCGACAAAGCTCCTTTGGGTTATTTCTTCGAGAGATTGTCTCGGCGTTTCTTTTGATAATTCATAATCCCTATTAAATGTTTTAATCTTATTTCTAAATTCATTGTTTATGGTTTCAGAATCGAGCTCAAGATGATTCAAAAAATCTTCTGTTTCTGGAGTAGAGATTAGGGTCTTGAAAAGAACCAGTTCTAATGGGTCATTGGTAACCCTAGATTCGTTATAGGCTAGAGATAGAATTTTTTTACTCTTGGGATTGAAATATTCAGCAATATTGATTTCTGTACTGGACAAATCACCTCTTTTTCCTAAATCCAAGAGAGATTTCCAAGATTTTTTAGATTTGTATAAATGATGAATTGCGTAAAGCATCAAAATAATTCCAAACCAAAAAAATGACAATACCGGATCTGGTTCGAAATTGCCGTTTTCTAGTACGCGAAATATACCAAAAAGAATCCCCAGAAAACTAACTAAAGTTATCAATCCCCAAACAGCAAAAGATATTAAAAGAAGGGGGAAGCGAAATGTTTTAGGAAGCTCAACTAGTGGGTCTTTGAAATATAAATAACCAAAAGTCTTTTCTGTCTGTTCTTCTTTGGGATTGTTTGTTTCTTGATTCACGGTACGAGGTTATATAAGATTAAATAAATAATGCAAGGCAAAATCAAAAGCCAGATGATAAAAATCAGGCTGGCGAAAAAGAAAAAGAAAATATAAAAAATAGAGTCAAAAATAATCCAAAGAGTTCTGATACAAATACCAACCAAAAATCCAACGATATTGTAGTCCTGATAAAGGGGACTAAACCAATTACGCGCCATTTCTCTAAAGGCGAGACTTTTATCAAGTTCTTTGGTAAATTTAAGCGTTTTTTTCCAATAAATTTGAGGAAAAACGAGATACCAATCGCCAAAAAATCCCAAAAAACTTCGCAACAATCCTTTTATGGCATAAGAAACAGTATTCATAGAAACAATAAAAACAAACAACAAAACCAAAAACTATTTATGTTTTCTAATTCATTAGATCTATTATACCATTAAAAGGATGATGACTAAAAGTGGATTAAAGTTGATTTAAAAACAAATTTTGATATCATTTTATTAGAAGCCAAAGGGAGGAAAAATGGAATTGAGTTTTGTTGAATTTGCGATAATGTGCGTATTTGGCGCAGCGGTATTTGCTGTAATTGGACCTTGCATCTCGTTTCTTATCGCAGGAATTCCCATTCATGATGTTTGGACGTGGAGTCCAGAGAGGTATACAAGGCGGCGAGGGAAAATCTATGCCTATTTCAAAAATCGTTCTTTGAAAAAAAGTATTTCTGTATAAAACGAGGGGACACAGAGAAAGTGTCTCCTTTTTGATTAATAACAACATTAACCCTTGACATAAATTGAAATAATAGTAAGATATTAATAGTTCTTAAAAATAATCCTTCGATAAACTCAGGATGTAAGATTTTCTGATGTTCGTAAACTCACAAAGAGAATCTAATAGGAGGAAAGATGAAAAGAGAAGATGTTAAAGTTCGTGAAGGATTGGGTACTGTACCGTGGGTACCTCGAAGCGAACAATTGAATAGAAATTTAATATTACAGCCGATGTCTGTGATTTTCTCGAGGTGCTTTCAGAAGCATGTCAGGTTCCTAAGAGTAAGTTAATCGAAGTAGTTATGAGGCGTTTTCGCAAAGAATTAACAAATCAATTAGGAGTTGATCCAAGAACATTAAGTGAAGAAGAACTTGCCATTCAACTTAAGCCGATTAAAAATCGGTTATTGGGAGAAGATAAGCAATTGTGGGAAGAACAACTTCCGCATGCTTAGTTCTAAATCATGGCGCTGAGTCAGACTCGGCGCTTTTTTCTAATTTTGTCTTTGAGTAAAGCGAAAAGAAACAAAATTAAGAACCCCGTACCAAATTGGTGCGGGGTTTATTTAGTGTTACCTGGTAACACTACATAATATAACATACGATTTCTTTGACATTCGTTTAAAACTTTGATAAAAGAAGAATAAGGGGAAAAGTTCATTCACAATAGAATAAAGGCGGTCCTCCTTCGCTCCGGTAAACCGGAGCTACGGCAGGACGTAAGAGCTTCTAGGCTCACAAAAGTTCGCTAAGAATCTCTAACGGAGGTGTGTTATGGCAACGGGATTAGAAAAAGTTCGGCTGTTAAGCACCAGTGCTCATCCAGATTTAATGGAAGAAGTTGCTAAAATTCTTGGCATTGATCACGCTCGCCATCAGATACTTAAGTTTCCAAACGAAAACACGCTACCTCAGTTACTCATAGAAGAAGAAGGTTCTAATGTAGATGGTTGCACTGTCTTCGTGTTTCATACTTTTGCACCGACTAGAGGGATTGAGGAAGAGTTTGCTGAGTTTAAGAAATTGATGCGTGCTGCTAAAGAAAATGGAGCCAGAAAGGTTATTGCAGTTATTGGCTATTTCTCTTACGGCAGATCGCATCGGGAAAAACCAAAAGGTGTTCCCATTGGAGCCAAGCTTTATGCCGAAGAGATAAAACTTGCTGGCGCTGACCAAGTTGTTATTATTATGCTTCATAATCTTGATGTCAAAGAATATTTTGGCGTACCAGTAATTCACTTGGGGGCAAAATATCGGATCGTTGAGGAGTTAGAAGGATTGATTGGGGCTGACAATGTTACTCTTTTAACTCCAGACGGAGGACGGGAAGAGCGGTTAGCAACTTTCGCCAAAGAAATGAGGTTGCCAGTAATTCATGGCAAAAAAAGCAGATCGGGTGATGGTAAATCAAAATTTCTTGGAATTGATGGAGAAGTTAAAGAAATCGTCATTGGTATTGACGATGAGATCAGTGAAGGTGGAACTTTTGAAGACATCGCAATTGATCTTATTGAAAATTACCCAATCCTTAAAAGATTTATCTATATTTCTGCCCATGGTGTTCTTTGCGGACTTGCTAATAAAAAACTTTTCCATATCGTAGGATTAGCAAGATCAAGAGGAATTAGCGTTGAATTTATTTTTACCAATAGCTTGCCAATTCCCGCAACAAAACGATTACCAAATACGAAAATCATTTCAATTGCGCAAATGCTAGCAGATGTTGTCCGAGCAATCCATTTAGGACAAGAAATCGATCCAAAGTATCTTTACTAGAGAAAAAGGGAGACGAGTAGTTCGTCTCCCTGTTTTTATATATAATCCTTGACTATAAAATAGTAAAATGATAAGATTTTAAAACTGGCAAGTTCTTTAAAAATAACTAAGGTTGTCCCGCCTGCCTGCCGGTAGGCAGGGCAAGCCGGGACGTAAGAGTTTCTAAACTCACAAGTTCGTTAAGAATCTCTAACGGAGGGAAAGATGAAAAAGTGGATTAGGTCATACGATTGGTGGGTGGTTTTGGGCTGTCTTTTGACTTATGTCAGTATAACGACTTTAATTGGATCATTTTTTAGCGTATCAAACACAACCCTCACACTAACGCTTCTTTCGGTGGGTATTATTTCTGTGGCGACAATCATAATTTGTCGAAAAAAACTTGTTTGTGGTGCTAAGGCGGGCTATCTCGTCTTTCTGCTACTTATTGGCAATGTTGTGTGTAGTATTTCCTGGACGATGATGCGTCGCAAGACAGAGATTAATCTTTAGAATTATTAAAAGGAGGTTGAATGACAGACGAGGCTGAGAGAATAGATCTAAAACCCGCAAGATGTGTCAAGGTATATCTAAAATCAGACCAAGAAAGAGTGAATCCTCTTTTTCTCTTAATCTTTGAATGTCCTGAAGGAAGAGGGATTCAAGGAGGACTTCTTAGGGGACCGCTTGGTCTTGGGTGGTCGCTATTTCATGGTGGTACAAAGAAATGGACATGGGTTAACGAGAAAGATCTTCACGAAGAAGATGCTCATTTGATTGAATATCCTCTTCAAGGAGTATTTGTTCCCAATTCCTTGCTTTTCTTTTTAGTTCTTTTAACTTTGTGTTATAAGACTCCAGAGGAAATTGCTATGCTTTGTAGGGTGCCTGCTCTAAAAGCAAGCAATAGGCTTCTCATAGATTAATGTATTCACAACAGATGGCGCAGGAAAAGACTTCTTGCGCTTTTATTTTAAAACAAAAAGGTGATCGGTTTCGGTCCGTAAAAAATGGATCGACGCAATCACCTTTTCTAATTAATATTTTCTATTTTATTTTCCCTGTGTCAATAAGCAAATTTCTCAAGTAATCCACATCCCCTAAAACACTCTTAATATTAAAGGCATTATTCTCATCAAAGACAGCGATTTCTAGGGTAAGCATAGCGTTTTCTGGCCAAAGATGGGTAATTTTTTTGTAGTCAATAAACCCTTTTCGGTAAGAAATAGGCCAATGTTTATCTTCCAGCCCATCGCCATTGTGAAGATGAAAATAGGTCGGGTGAAGTTCTCTTGCCATCTCTTCTATGTAACTGTAATATTCTCTTTTTTCTCGCGAAGCCTGAACTAAAGCATGTCCAAAATCTAAACAAAATCCTGTTTTTGCTTCATTTTTTGTGCGCTTTAGATTATTGATATCGTAAGCAATTCTTATAAATGGGAGAGATCTTGCTTGGTCATATAAATTCTCGATATAGAATCTTGAATCACGATACTCATTAAGCAATGTTACCATATGTTCGATAGAAGAATTTTCAGTTTCAACATCTCCAGGATGAATAACTATAACAGGTGCATCGAAAAGGTCAGCGGCTTGCCTAGCGATATCAATGCCATGGTGACTAGAAACATCTTTCTTTGGCTCTGCAATATTAACATTATTTTCTTGCATAGGGGCATGGACTGTAAAAGAAAATCCCTGGTTTTTTAAAATTTCGAATTGATGAAAATCTTCTTCTGGACGTGTTCCTAATTCAAGATAATCAATTTTTCCACGCAATTTATCTAGATATGGAAAAATCGAAGAAGCATTTCTTGTGTATTTTATCTTGAGCCCAATTTTCATATTTTTCTATTTAATTTTTTTAAAATTTTCTCCAATCGCAAAACCAGTTGACCAACAAACTTGCAAGTTAAAACCTCCGGTTGGACCATCTATGTCCAATATTTCTCCTGCTAAATAGAGGTTTTTTATAATTTTTGATTTCATGGTTTTTGGATCAACTTCTTTTAAACTCACTCCGCCAGCCGTTATAATAGCATTCTCAAATCCGTCAGTTCTATCAATAGTAAGCTTGAAATTTTTGAGCAGATGGATTATTTTTTTTCGCTCATCTTTTGATATAGAATTAATCTTTTTCTCTGGGTCAATACCGGAAAGTTTTAATATTAAAGGAATAATTTTTTTTGGCAGAAGCTCATCAAGATAATTTTTAAACATCTTTCCAGAAAATTCTTTAAAATCTCGCAAAAGCCGTTCATCTAAAATTTCAAAACTTAGCGCAGGCTTAAAATCTATTTCAAGGTCAACGCTACCTGTCTTTAAAAGCTCGCCAATTTTCTTGCTCATATCTAAAATAATTGGTCCGCTCATACCATTATCTGTGAATAAAGCTTCGCCAAAACGTGAGTCTATTTTTTTATTGTTTTGAAAAATAGCAATAGAAACATTTTTTAGGCTCAACCCTTCAATATCTTTTACAAATCTTTCTTTGACAATAATTGGCACTAAGGCGGGTCTTGGAGGTACAATACTGTGTTCCATTTTTTCGAGCCACAGGTAACCGTCGCCTATTGATCCTGTTAATGGGTAAGATTGTCCGCCACTGCAGACTGCGTAATTATTTGCTTCAAAGATCTTGCCATCTGATAAGATTATTTTTTTTATTTCTTTGTTTTCTGTAATTACTGATTTTACGGTTGATCCAGTTTTTATTTCAACATTCGTGTTTTTCAAATAATCAATAAGCGCCCTTAAAACATCTTGAGATTTATCACTTTTTGGAAAAGCGCGCTTTCCTCGTTCGATTTTTATACCAACATTTCTTTTTTCAAAAAAATCAATGATTTCTTTGGGGCCAAATTGATATAGGGCGGGTTTCAAAAAGTAGCTACTTTTTCCAAAATAACGGCAAAAATTTTCAACATTAAATTCGGCATGAGTGATATTGCATCTTCCTTTGCCGGTTAATAGAAGTTTTTTTCCAAGAATATCGTTTTTTTCAATCAACAAAACACGAGCGCCATTTTCTGCCGCTCTTCCAGCTACCATCATGCCGGCTGGTCCTCCGCCAATGACAATTAAATCGTATTTCATAATTAAATAATTATCACTTCATTTTCTCCAAAAATCAACAAAAAAGAGAGAAGCCTATGCTTCTCTCGGGAGAACTGATCTATTAGTCATTTTCTTTTTCCGGATTCCAGTTACGAACAAATTCAATAGTTCGAAGAATTGAAAAACTAAGATTTTTATCGTTATCGTGCATAACGCCTCGTAACGATATTAATGCAACACGGAGAGAATCAAGTTCTATTGAAGTCAAACCCATTAATGTTTTTATAAGAGCTTGTTTTTCTGATGGAATAACCAGTGATTCTGTTTCGCTGCTCAGCAATTGTTTTAATGTATAAGAAATAACGATATTGATTTCACCTTTTCGATTGTTAATGCCAACAACTTCAACCCTAACATTCTCATGTCCTACTAATGACATGTTTGCCATAGAAACCTCCTTAGATATTGTCATTCTACAACTATATATTTATTTGTCAACTATTTCCCCGAAAAGCAACAAAAAAAGAGAGAAGCCTATGCTTCTCTCGGGAGTATCGCTTATGAACGAAATTTGATTCAAAGAACTTTTAGAATGAAGAAGGGGGAGGCGCGCAGCCCGAGAACGCCGTCTATTGATGGAGACTTGAAAGCTACTTACCTACTCTCACAAGATCCGAGTCTGCGTCTGCAACTATGCGTCTGTAACCACAAGTTACACCAACAACCGAACCATCTGCGACGCCCGCCCCCAGTAAAAACAATTATAGGATAAACAAAAATGTTGTCAATAGTCTATAAAAAAAAGATCCCCGCACTAACTCTGTTTAGTGCGGGGCTGGTGGGCGCAGCGGGGATCGAACCCGCGGCTAACGGATTAAAAGTCCGCTACTCTTCCGCTGAGTTATGCGCCCTGCTGCTCTGGTGGGTCCGCCGGGACTTGAACCCGAGACCTACCGGTTATGAGCCGGCTGCTCTATCCAACTGAGCTACGGACCCTTTCTGGTACTCCGGAGAGGATTTGAACCCCCGACCCACGGCTTAGAAGGCCGTCGCTCTGTCCACTGAGCTACCGGAGCATGTTGAAACTTCGGTGAGCAAGCAAGTTGTTTTTATAATATTTTTGCAATTGCTTGCCCTTCGATGTTTCAACAAAGGACCGATACTCAATACTACTCATTGTAGCATATTATATATCAAAAGTCAATAGTTTATGGTAATGTGCACACACATATGGCACTTTTTTGCTAATATAAAAAAACTTGTTAGACACTCGGTGTCTAACAAATCAGTGTCTAACAAATCAATATACAACGTCACACAAGCCTCTTTTTTTACGGAATTATAATGGTACCTGTTGCTTCGCTGCTATCAGAAATATTTCCAATATCAGTTGTAATATTAATACTCTTTGCGGATGAGTTTAGATAGATGTCATAGGCCTTAACCGTGATTTTGTGACGACCCAACAATTGATCTCCTGATGGTTTAAAACTCCAATCATAAGGAGAGGAAACTTTTGATCCCAGGAAAATATCGTCAAAGAAAAAATCTACTTCTTTAATTGGATAATTAGCCCTGACATCAGCGGAAATTCTAACAGTATCGCTTCTGAGCGTATCGCCGTTGCCGGGCGATAATATCTCAAGAATCGGTTTATTTTCTAGCGTATGAATATTGTCAAATTCTTGAGGAGGGATTTCTTCGACAAGATTGCCTCTTGCTGGATCTTGCGCCCACGACCTAACAGCTTGTTCCCAGTTATTAAACTGAGGATCATCAGCTGGATTTGTTGGCGCAGGACCCTGAGGATCATCTTTGTTTACATAGTAAAGAATGCAATGGGCCTTCAAAAAAGTTTTTTCTTCTATTAATTCCGGCGGTGTTAAGTCAGTAGCTCGCTTGCCAGAAACAGTATCTATCTTAACAGTCTCTCCGCCGACCACTCCTCTTAATACCGGCTTATCTGGAACAGCAATAGTTGGCGGATTAAAGCTTGTTTTTTCTCTATTTTTTAGAGCTTCGAGCATAAATTCATGCCAAATCAGTCCGGCAGTTCTGATGCCAGCAGTTTTACCCATAGATGAATTATCATTATTGCCGGTCCAAACACCAGCGACGAAATTTGGCGTATAACCAATTGTCCAACCATCTCGATAATCTTGAGTTGTTCCAGTTTTTGCCGCTACAGGAGTATCTCCAAAATACAAGGAGCTGGCAGTGCCAAATATCGGCGCGCGAGCATTATTATCTGATAAAACATCAGTGATCAATCGAGAAACATTTTGATCCAAAACTCTTTCTGGCTGTTCGGGCTTATATTCTTCAAGGATATTTCCTTTACCATCCTCAACGCGAACAATGCTGTAATAATTATTTTTTAATCCTTCGGTAGCAAAAATCCCGTAAGCTGAGGTTAATTCTAGAAGCTTAACTTCGCCTCCGCCAAGAACTAAAGCTAATCCAAAGCGTGATCGATCTTCAAGGGTAGAAATGCCCATTTTTTTTGCCAGCGCAATCGTGTCGTCTATTCCTGCCAGGTAAAGAGTTTTAACGGAAGGAATATTAAGTGATTGAGCTAAGGCTGAGCGCATCGTGAGAGGACCACGCTCGTTATTGTCATAATTATTAGGATGATAGCAGTCTAAGCCGAACTGATCCTTGGCTTGAACAGCGCTAGAGAGGCAATAAGGATTGAACTCAGTTTTAACATCATAAAGAATTGTGTCTGGCGTATATCCTTTTGCGAAAGCAGTTGAATAAGCAAAAGGCTTAAAGGCAGATCCGGGCTGGCGAGGTCTAAGGGCAACATTTACATTGCCATCATTTTCTGTGTCGAAATAATCTCTGGAACCAACCATAGATAAAATTTCACCAGTCCTAGGATCGATAGCAACTAAAGCAGCATTTTTTGCGCCAAACTCTTTTTCATTTTGAACACCATTTTTTGAGACAATTTCTTCAGCTTTTTGCTGTAAATCCCAATCAAGAGTTGTATAAACATGAAGCCCTCCCGTTTCGATAACATCTTTACCATATTTTGCCTCTAATTGTTCTTTGATATACATGACAAAATGAGGAGCCTTAAATCCAGTTTTTTGTTTCTGGAATTCAATCTTTTCTGCCAAAGCATCAGTCATTTCCTTTTCTGTAATATATCCAAGATCTTTCATTCTTTTTAAGACTAATTTCTGGCGACCCAAAAGAAGTTCGGGGTTAGTACCATAAGGAGAATATTTTGATGGGGCTTTGGGTATGGCAGCTAGAATTGCGGCTTCTCCCAAAGTGACATCTTTAACTGATTTTCCAAAAAAGGCCCGACTGGCTGATTCAACACCGTAGGTATTTGATCCGTAGGGTATTTGATTTAAATAGAAAGCCAAAATGTCATTTTTTGTGTATCTTCTTTCTAGTTCCAATGACAAAATAATTTCTTTTAATTTTCTACTGATAGTCCGATCAAGAGTTAAGAGAGAATTTCTAACAAATTGCTGAGTAATCGTTGATGCTCCCTGAACATATTGTCCACCGGTTTTTACCGCAATCCAGGCAGATCTCAAAATTCCCCTGAAATCAATACCGGGATGCTTATAAAAATTATTGTCTTCTATGGCTATGGTCGCATTTATGACGTAAGGAGAAATGTTTTCAATGCCAACAACAGTTCTTTTTCCACCATTAAAGACTTCATAAAGGAGAGTTTTTTCATCACGAGCATAAATTTTTGTAGATTGATCAAATGGCTTATTGAGGACTTCCTGAGGATTAGGAAGATCTTTGGTGTAATAGATGAAAGCCAGAAGAATAACAAAAAACAACGAAGCAATCCCAATAAGACTTAATTTAAAAAATAGACGCAGGTAAGCACTAAAACTTCTTTTGCGCCAAGCATGATATTTTCTTTTTTTATTTATAGGAATACTACCGACTCCGTCCTGATGGCGGTAGTATTTTCTTTTTGCCATGTTATGAATAATTTATTAACTAATCTTCTTTAATGGGTCAATCAGAAAAAGATTTAAATCGCGTCTGCCAATAATTATGCTATATTTTAAATTTGATCGATTAGCAATTGAAGCTTCTGTTTCTATGCTTTGCCCCGCAAGAGAAAAAGCCAAATCAACAAGGGATCTTTCCTCTCCTCCGAGAGATGAAACAAATTTAATCTTTTTTTTACTTTCCTTCAAGCCAAGTTTATCTATTACATCTTTGTCGACAGAAGTTCGATAGGCGCCAGTATCAATCTTGGCAGTCAGTCTGAGTTTTTTATTATTTGGACCAATAATATCGATAAATTCAAACAAACCAATAACTTTTCGTCCACTAATCTCTTCAAGTTCTTCCTCAACTTCTCCGCCAAAAAGTTCTTGAGCAATTTTTGTTCCCCGATTGGCTGACTTGATCTTAAGTCCTTCAATTCTTTCCAATCTTTCTCTTAACGGAGATTGATTTGCCATTTGAATGGCAATGCCTGGCCTTGAATTTATTTCAAAAATCATCGGACCTTTTTCTCTATCTATGGCGATATCAATACCAAGAAGGTCGATGCCAGCATGTTTTTGAGCAAGAGCGGCAATTCTCAAAACATCTTTCCAATAAGGAATTTGAATGCCAGACAAAATGTGTCTTGTGCCCGGAATTTTATCTATAAAATGATCATGGAGGATAGAGGTTGTAGTAATGCCAGTTTTTAGATCAATGCCTACTCCAATACCTCCAAGATGTAAATTGCTTCGTCCTTCTGATTCTTCTGTGGGCAATCTCAGTTGAGCCATTATAGGAATCTTTTGATAGACAATAACTCTAACGTCAGGAATGCCTCCTTTAAATGTATACGGTTTAAAAGCGGGATGTAACTTAACGCGTTCTTCAAAAATAGCCCTATCTTCTTTTTCCTTAGGGCTGAAATTACCTTCAAGAATATTATAAATATGGTGTTTGATTTCTTCTAAGTCTATTAATCGTTGTCCTGCTTTAATCCATGTAGGAATATTTTTTTTCTTGCCATAGACAATCAACACGCCTTCGCCGCCTAAGCTGCGACTTGGTTTGATAACGAACGATTTAGGTAGGTCCCAATTAAATTTATTAAAATCTTTTTTATTGCGAATAACAAAATATGTTTCTGGCATCGGCAAACCAGCGCCTTGAAGAATTTTTTTTGTCAACAATTTATTATTGGCAACATCAAGACGTTGACCATGTTTTTTGATAACATAGTCTAAGTTTCGAGCATTAAGTCCCAAAATGCCGTGATAGTTTTTAAGGGTATTGAACATTAATTCTTTGGAGGTAATTTTAAGAGATGACGAAAACGCCAGAGCTCATTTAAACGAAGACCATGAAAACGTCCGAGAAAAATATTTATCACGACTATAACCAGAAGAAAAATTAAAGGATAATTTAAAACAATGTTTTGTAACCAAACAATATTAAGAATAAAATATCCCAAAAGAGCTACTGCAAGGGTGCTGCCAGTTAAAATCAATGCGGGTTTTATATTTCTTTTCATTTGAGCGGTGACTAACTTATCGCTTAGTGCAAGGATGATGATAATAGGAAAGTAACCACTTAGCGCTAAACTGTAATCCGAAAGACGAATAATTGATATAACTAAAATTAAAGCTAGAGTGGTGACTGTCACAACGATTGTCAGTCTCGGAAGGTAAAGAAGGGGAAACTTTTTAACTACATATGTTATAGCATTAGCAAGAAGGACAATTAACAGGAAAAAAAACAGCCCTTCTTTTAATCCAGCGCTAGCGAAGGCAAAAGCCAAAAGAAGAGGATGATAGACGCCTAAGCTTTTTAATCCGATTACCTGCCTTAAAAAAACAATCAAGGTCGCTACGAGCGGTGCCAACAAGATATATGACAAAACTTGTTCGGAGACACCTTGATTAACTATATAGGAAAGAATAGTAGTCATGGTCAAAATTTAATAGATTTATTTTATTTTTTATCATTTTTTTTCGTTTTTGCGCAGATGATGACAAATTGCTCCCGCTAAAGCGTCGGCAGCGTCATCGGGACGAGGGATGTCCTCAAGTCCAAGATGTTTTTTAACGCATTCTTGAACTTCCTTCTTTTGAGCTCTGCCATAACCAGAAAGACTTTGTTTAATTTGAAGAGGGGTATATTCAATGATAGGAACTTTTTTTTGTTCACAAGCCATCAAAATTACACCCCTGGATTGAGAAACAGTCATAACGGTTTTCATGTTCTTAAAAAAGAAAAGGCGCTCAACTATGACAAGGTCAGGTTTTTCCTTATCAAGAATTTTCTTGACAGCATGATATGTTCTAGTTAATCGCTTGGCATCGCTTTCCTCCTGAGAAGTTTCGATACAACCATAATCGAGACAAGTCATCTTTTTACCTACAGAACGAATCGAACCATAACCAGTTCTAGCAGTACCAGGATCGATGCCAAGAATTTTCATATTTTTGAATCTAATTAATCAACCTAAATTATTATATACTGCCTTAGTATCATCATTTTCGTCAATGAGGTCGTTGAAATTTTCAACTTTTTCTAAATCTCCTCCAGAAAGTTCGATAGGATTTTTCGCCTGCCAATCAAGCTCTTCTGATATTAAAGTTACTCCTTTATCTTTGAAAATTTGCCTTGCCTGAGATTCGAACTGAGGATTAAATAAAAGCAAAACGCCATCGTCTGTTTTTTGACTGTCTTCAAGACTGGCATCAATCAAGGCAAGTTCTAAATCTTCATTCCAATCAGAAAGAGAGATTTTGAAAATAGTTTTTTTCTCAAAAAGCCAGGCGACAGAACCTTTTTCAGCCATATGGCCGCCATTTCTTTCTACAAGATGTTTCATTTCTGCGACAGTTCGATTGTGGTTATCAGTAATCGCTTCAATTAAAAAAGCGCTACCAACAGGACCATATGCTTCGAGAGTTAACTCTTCAATAACAGAACCATCTTCTTGACCGCTACCCTTTTTAATAGCGCGCTCAATATTGTCATTTGGCATATTAGAAGCCTTGGCTTTATCAACCAAAACTCTCAAACTTGGATTAGTAGATGGGTCGGGATTATCTCTAGCAGCGATTTGAATCTGTCGAACCAACTGAGAAAAAACTTTGCCTCGTTTTTGGTCGAGCAAGGCTTTTTTATGTTTAATTGTTGCCCATTTTGAATGACCAGACATGTTTCAAGTTAAAAGTTTAAAATTAAAAATTTAAAGTTTATAATAAATGAATTTTACCAAAAAAATCGGTAAAGTCAAAAGCATTCAGCATTTTCAAGCATATTTTATCCATATTCTCTAGATAATTTTTCATATATTAAAAAAAGAGGGAATGTTTTTTTGACATTCCCTAAACAGAGGACTAAGCAGACATTGCAGAAAGAATCCACGAAACAGGGTGAAGATCTACGAAGTTTATAAAGAAAGACGAGACAGCCCTTTGTCCATATTGAGTACGCAATCTTTGTAATAGTTTCGAATAATTCTTGCCTGAGGCGATAACTTCTCCGTCGTGAATAGCCACATACTTGTCAGGATATTGCTGCCTTAATGATTCGAGGTTTTCATAGAAATACTTCGCATCCTCAGTAGATGCATCTAATATTGTCCTAACGTCTCTTTTTTGGATATCGTCCATGTTTCTCTCCTTTTTCTCTCCTTTAAAAAGGCGAAATTTGTGTACTATCAATATCATAAAGCATTATAAAATAGATGTCAAATTTTCTCTAAATAACTCAAAACTACTCATGCTGAGGTCGAAACTATTGACTTTTTTCTTTTTTCTGCTATACTAGGTATATAAACTGAATAGGAGCGAATATAATGAACTTATGGAGGGTTCAGGTTTTTTCGTTTCGCCCTTATTAGTCTGTAGGCGCGAGAACCCCCGATTTTTGTCGGGGTGGGGCATTTCCTTAGAATACGGATAATGTGGTTTTATCTACTCCTAGGTAAGGCTGGATTACTCCTCGGGGAATGTTTCGCCGAAAGCTCTGTCTTTCGGTCTTCTTCGCCTCAGGCTAATGGGGGCGATTTTTTGTTTTATAATAAAAAAAAGACCCCGACATATCTGTCGGGGTTTGTATTCTATCTACTTTAGTTAGCTCTTCTAAGTTCTTCAGTAATGGTTTTGATAATAGAACCAACATCGCCTTCTTGAATGTAGATTGATTCAACACATGTGGCTCTTTTTAAGAATTTGACATATCCAATATCGGATATCACATAGGCATGCCTATCCAAATCTTCTTCTACGAAAACTACATCTTCACCAAATTGTGCCAAGAATGCTTCAATATTTGCAGAATTACTTCTCTGAACGAGAATGGTGATTTTGATATCTCTAGCCTTAGCTCTTTTTATCGCTTCTGCGATCTGTCCGTCTTGAAAGACATCGCTAACAAGACCGGGATTATAAACAATAACTTTGTCTCGAGCCGAATCAATAACTTTCAAGGCATCTCTATGAAACTTCCTTGTCTCTTTTTGCCACTGTTTTTCGTTTATGGCCATTTTCCTCCTTGGCTATATGGAACTATAAATATCTTATATCTTTAGTTGTGTATTGTCAAAAAAAACCCCGACATCTTGCCGGGGCTTGGATTTCTCTAAGGATTTATAGGAAGAACTGGTTTGTATAAATAAGCCTTACAATAGCCTTCGCGGCTTTCTCCGGTGGGCAGAGTAATCATCAACCAGCGACCATCGGGAACATTAATGAAGACGAGCTTATTGGTGCTGCCATCAATACTAATGGGTGCGTGAGGAATGTCCTTTGATGGTTCACTAAGCATAGGAGGAAGCGACGAAAGTAATTGAAACCAAGAGCCTGACGAATCGCACCATGTATAGGTTTGAATTCCAAAGACCAATTTTGAACAAGGCGCTCCTATAAATTTTTTATTACTAGGAAGTTGAGGTAATTCTACTTGATAATTCATTCCCAAGAAATAGTCTGGAACATATTTTTTTGCCAGATAGATTTCTGATCCAAAGGGAATCTGAAAATACACTTGCAGTTTTACTCCAATATTGTCATCGAGCGAATATCGAATATCGACACCATCAACTCGATAAGGAATCATCACAGTCCTGGGAGTGTTATATAAAAGAACAATACCTTGATCTGCTCCCAACGCTACTCCGGAAAGTAAAGAAACGAAAACCAACACCGCAACGATCAAAACTCCGAAACTATTCATTCTCTTGTTCAATGTGACCTCCTTTAGGTCATTTTCATTCTATCATTGTTTTTAGCATTGTCAAGAAAAACCCCGGCTTGCCGGGGTTTGCTATCTAAGCGACCGTGAGGAAAATGCGTTTTCCTGAGAAAACTTTTTGACATTCGGAACACCTGAGGCGAATACTTCTTCCGATAGGAATTGATGCTTTTTCTTGAGAAATACCTTCTCCAAGGTGAGTTGGTTCAGAAAAAACATCACCTCTTTCAGTTTCAATTAAGACACCTTGTTTGCATATAGGACAAGCTATTTTGGGAATCTCTCCAGTAATTCCCCCAAGATGTTTTCTTACGAAAGCATTGCAAAATTCAACAGATCCGTTAGGTGATTGCCGTCCCATTATTCCGATGTCAAAAACAAGAACATCGGCCAAAGTTCTATCGCACATATTTCCTCCTTTTAAAAAGTACTATTCTAATTTCAGGTTATCATATAAAAACAGCTTAGCAAGAGAATTTCTGAAGCACTTGATAGCTATACAAATCAACCGTTTTTGGCCAATAAAAGAGAAATTATTCACATATTGACAATGAGAGGAAAGGGATTATTATTCTGATAGGAATAAAATCGACGAAGGAGATATTATCTTTATAGGAATTAAAAAATAACGAATGAAAAATTTATTTAAGAAACCAATTTCTGATTCATTATCGACTAGCGTTGACGAAGGAGACGAGCCTCCTGGCAAGACCTTGGTTCAATTAAACTCGCAATCATTCTTTAGAACAAAAAAGAAAGCGGGTCTTTTTTTATTCAAAATATCACTATGAAAGATAGTCATCATAACGATAAAATTTTAAATCCAAACAATGGCGTAAATTCTCTTTTAGGAAAAACAATTCTTTTGGTAAATACTGGTTCTATTAAGAAGCGTTTTGTAATTCAGAAGCTTAAGAAAATGGGACTTCAAATAGTGGTGCTCAATAAAGAAAAAAACTGGGCGCAACCTTATGTTGATCACTGGATTTTGGCAGATAACACCAATCATACAGAATCAATCCAAGCCATAAAAGATTTTATGGCAAATAATCCCAATATAAAAATTGACGGAGCAATTACTTTTTGGGAAGACGATGTTCTTTTGACTTCAAAAATAACAGATAAATTTAATTTTATAGGCATCCCTCTTAATATTTCAAAGAGGGTTAGAAATAAATATCTGTTTCGTGAATTTTGTCAAGAAAATAACCTACCGACACCAAGGCATATTATGGTCAAATCAGCAGAGGATTTAAAGAAAATTTCAAAGGAATTAGGATTTCCCTTAGTGATTAAACCAACATTTGGAGCAAGCAGCGCCTTTGTTGTAAGAGTCGACAATGAAGAAGAATTAACATCAACTTATCAATATATTAAAAAAAGCATTAATACTGAGGTGGAATCTGCGCTTAATGACGGAACAGACATAATGATAGAAGAATACATTGACGGGGATGAGGTTGATATCGATATTTTAATTCAAAATGGCAGAGTTAAGTTTCATTCTATTTCTGATAATAATAAAACCAATGAACCATTTTTTGTCGAAACGGGACGTTTAACGCCATCGGGTTTGCCAGAAAAAAATAAAGAGGCTCTTATAGTTATGGCCGATGAAATTTTGGAAAAACTGGGAATACAAGATGGCTGTATTCATCTTGAAGCTAAATCAACAAAAGAAGGTCCTGTGCCAATCGAGGTTAATTTAAGAATGGGAGGAGATGAAATTTACGACAGTATAAAAAAAGCTTGGCGTATTGATTTTATCGAAGGAGCTGCCAAAATTGCCCTAGGAATATATTTTCCGAAAATCAATAAGCCAGAAAATCCTTACATGTATTTAGCGTCACATGATTTTTTAAGCAATTACTCTGGCATTATTGTTCAATTTGACATAGATGAGAAAATAAAGAAGAAACCATTTGTAGAAGAAATCGAATTTTTTAAAAAAATTGGCGATCCCGTCTTGGTGCCACCTGAAGGGTACGAATATTTGGGATGGATTGTGGTTTCTGGCGATAATCCTTTAGATGCTCAAGACAATCTAAAAGAGGCCTTGGATTGCGTTAATTATGAAGTGGCTCGTTTTCAATCGGCTTCATCGATTGGAAAAACATTGCGTAAAAATCATTTTTCACCTTCAGCTATCAATCAAGACATTCTTATTAGGAGCGGAAAAATTGAAAAGATTAGAAGAATGTCGATAAAAAATCAGAGAAATCTCCATATTGGTATTGCATGTAATTTTTATGATGAAAATGCTGGGGCAGTTGAGAAAGATTTAATGTCAGTTGGAAAGAATATTGAAAAAACCCTGATAGAACGGGGATATCGAGTGACTTTCTTTGATTTTAATAATCTTTCGCGCGTACTCGAAGATTTAAGAAAGAGCGATGTCGATCTTATCTTTAATGTCTGCGAAAGAATCAATGAATCAAGTCTGCTTGAACCCCATGCCGCGGCAATTTTAGACGCGCTTCAAATTCCTTATACGGGATCAAGTTCATTTACTCTTGGATTATGCATTGACAAGATTAGGGTTAAAAAGTTGCTGGCATTCCACAATATGCCGACACCGAAATGGGATTATATTTATAGTTTAGAGGACGATATCAGAGAGGATCTAAGGTATCCATTGATAGTAAAACCAGCTAACACAGACAATTCTATCGGCATTACCAATGATTCGGTGGTAACTAATAAAAAAAGACTAGAAAAACAACTTGAAAAAATTATTATGGAAATTGGCCGACCAGCGATTATAGAAGAATATATTGATGGAGATGAGTATGATGTTTCAATTTTAGGAAGTGAAGAAGATGATCTAAGAGTCTTGCCACTAACAAGGTCTATGTTTGATAAAATGCCTCCTGGATATTGGCACATTTATCCTTTTGAAGCGAAATGGGAAGAAGATGATGCTTATGACAAAGGAATCACTATTCAACGACCACCAAAAAATATTAGCAAGAAACTTTCAAAACTTATTACTGAAATTGCTCTTGATACCTACAATATTTTAGATTGTCATGATTATGGACGAGTCGAATTGAGAGTAGATAAAAATAATAACCCCTATGTTTTGGAATTAAATCCCAACCCTTCGATTAATATTGGCGACTCTGTGCCTAATTCAGCAAAAGTAATTGGGTTGGATTATGGAGATTTTTTGGAAGAGATTATCAGGATGGCGATAAAAAGATATAAAAATCACCCTCCCTATCATCATCTCCAACCGAGCGTGCTCTAAATATATGATGCCTAAAGATAGCAGTGATCAAAAATTGAAAATTAGCCGAATTGATAAAATAGAAGAAGCAAAAAAAGTTTGGCAAGAGTTAAGTCCTAATGAAATCATGTATGATCTTTGGGATGTGAGATACTGTTTTTATAAGTATTTCCAGCATCCCTTATTTTTTTATGTAGGACGAATTGGTCAAGAAAATATTGGCTTGCTTCCGCTACAATTTAATGCCGAAAAAGGATATTTAGATTTTATTGGTGGTGGTTATATGGAAGATAATCGGATATTCATAAAATCTGGTTATGAAAAATATATTCCTAAATTTTATGAGGCCATTGAGCAAGAAGCGGGACTAGATGATATTATTGGAGAAGACGATTTTACAAAGAAATTCGATATTCTGGAATATAAATATGTTGCTGATCTTTCTGGTCTTAAAAATACCAATGATTATCTTTCAAGGGAATTCAGTCAAAAGTCGTGCGCCAAAATGAAAAAACTTCTTCGTCGAATTGAAAGGTTATATCAACCAAAGATTCTTGAAAATAATTTTGAAGACGTTGATCAATTATTTGAATTAAATATTAGAAGTTTTGGTGATGATTCTGTTTTTAGTACGCCTCATAGAAAAGAAATTTTTCGAGATTTGCTCAAACTTGATTTAAGTTTTCAAGTTCTGACGATTATTATAAATGGCAAAAAAGAAGCAGTATCTTTGGCGCTAAAATATAAAGACATCTACACTTATATAAACTCAGGGGCAAACAAAAAAGATTTTCCTAGTCTTGGAACGTACTTAACAGCAAAGAATTTTGAAAAGGCAATTTCTCTTGGAACAAAATACCTTGATGCTGGCGTAGAAGATTTAGGATGGAAGGAACGATGGCATTTAAAAAAAATTCCTCAAAGAGTCTTTTTTAAAAAATAAACAATCTATAAAAAAACAAAAATACAGCTCAATTAACGAGCTGTTTTTCTAATAAATTTGACAAGTAGTTTTAATTCTCAATTAACCACTTCATATATAGTAATGGTCGTAAGATCATTTTTTTTCTAAGATGGAGCATATCTTTTCGAGAAAATATGAATCGCGAAGGTTTTGAATTTACTTCTATAATCCAGATATTTCCTCTCTTATCTAGGATACAATCAACCCCCATTTCGATAGCCGGTCCCGTGGACTTTTCTAAATAACTGGCTAAGGCTACGCTAAGTTTTTTAATTTTTCTAAGAATGATTGTAGATTTTTTAGGAAAAACATTTTTTATTATATCTACTCCATTTTCTATTGTTCCTCCAGCATGAATATTGGCCAAGAATCCTTTTAGAGGGGCGACTCTTCCGCCAATACCGCTTACAGACCAGCCCTTTTTTGTTTTTTGCATCATGACCCTGAGATCAAAAACTCTTTTTTGATATTGAGCTACAGTCAGTTTTTCTTGGACGATATAACCACCGCCTCTTTTCCAACCTTTTTCGATCAAAGATGAAATTGTTTTTAGAGAAATGTTAAATTTTTTATATTTTTTGTGAATGCTATTATTTTTAGTTTGATACTCAATAATATAGATTGGTAAGATAAAATTTTTTTTAATAACACTAATAATTCCGGTTCCCAGTCCTCCGTATTTTGGTTTTAAAATAACAGCTCGACACTTTTTTAATAAATGTTTAGCAATATTTATTTCATAAAGAAAAGTTTTGGGGAGATAGGGTCTAAAAAATTTATTTTTATATAACAATTGATAAAATTCCCATTTATTGCATGTCAATTTGATAAACTTTCTCGAATTAACAATTAAAATATTTAGTTGATTAAATTTTTTATGGACTTCTTTGAAAATTTCGATTTCTTGAGCTGTCTTGGAAAACATTCTGTCGTAAACTATGTCGGGAAGAGGCATTTCTTTTTCAATAAAGTTATTGTTTATATTGACAAAAGTTTTAATAGTTTTTTTCTTCCAATTAATATCTTTTGGTTGGAAAATAAACAATTCTAAATTTATTTTTTTTGCCTCTATTAATAGTTCATTAAAAAAATTATTCTGCTCTCCATAGGGAACAGAAAAAATATTGGGATTTTCGTATTTGTGAACAATAATACCGACAGTTTCTTTAGTATTCATTTTTTACTATGCCTTCCACAATCCGTGAAGATTGCAATAAGCTCTAAATGTTTTTGGCGAACTTGGCGTGAAAAAATCAGCCTCTGGTTTGTCGTCGGGACGCAAGAACTTTCTGCCAACTTTCCCATCTTCAGTGATGATTTCTATCCATTCAATATAATGTTCTTTTTCCATAGGATGAGCGACAGAGCCAATTTTTATTCTGACACCACCATCAATTTTTTTTGCGACAGGAAGATGTTTTTCTGCTCCTTGATCTTCGGTTTTTTCTAGAAGTAATTCCATGGCCTGTCCGCAACAAACAAGCTGGCCAGCGCCTTCATGAATCATCTCAACGATATTGCCGCAAATATTGCAGCGATAAATTTGGTTTAATTTTGTCATAGTTATATTTAATAATTTTCACACTGGACCTGATAAAAAGCGGTCGGGTGATCGCAAGATGGGCAAGCTTCTGGAGGAGTGGTGCCAAAATGGATATAGCCGCATTCACGACAAACCCACCAAGTTTCTTTTGTTTTTTTAAAAACCGTTCCAGCCTCAAGTTGCGCTAAAAGTTTTTCGTATCTTTCTTTGTGATGAAGTTCAGCCATGGCAATTGCCTTCAACCTTTTAGCGATTTCTAGATAACCTTCTTTTTCGGCTGTGTCAGCAAACTCTGGGTACATTTTTGTATTTTCAAAGTTTTCGCCTTCAATTGATGCTTTCAAGTTTTCTATAGTTGTTCCATAAACTGCTGGCATACCAGCTTCAACCGTAACTTCACTAGAATCTTTTTCTTCTTTCTTTAATTCTTGAATATGCTCAAAGAGTCTCTTGGCATGAGCTTTTTCATTATCAGCCGTTAGGAGGAAAATTTCGCCGATTTGTTCGTAACCTTCTTTTTGAGCAACTCTTGAATAAAAAGTGTAGCGATTTCTCGCTTGAGATTCGCCGATAAAGGCCTTGGTTAAGTTTTTTAGAGTTTCTTTCATTTTTTTAATTTACAAATTATATAACAATTCTCATTGTAACACTTTTTGATTATTTTAAAAAATGATAGAATTAAATCAGGTTAAAATATTTTAACATTATGGATAAAAATAAACTAACAAAAGCCGACAAAGGATTGCTTGATGTAAAAAACCAAGTTATTGCTTGTCAAAACTGTCCGCTCTATAAAACGCGAACCTTGCCTGTAATTGGCCAAGGAAGTCATAGCGCTGGAATTATGTTTATTGGCGAAGCCCCGGGAAAAAACGAAGATTTGCAGGGTCGGCCATTTTGCGGTAGATCAGGCGAAGTTTTATCGGAACTTTTGGAAGCGATTGGGCTTGAAAGAGAAGATGTTTATATTTGCAATATTTTAAAATGTCGTCCGCCCGATAATCGAAATCCCCTACCTAACGAAATTTCTAATTGCGTTTCTTATCTAGATAAGCAAATTGAAATTATTAACCCAAAAATAATCTGTACCTTAGGCAATTTTGCGACTAGATATATTTTAGAAAAATTTGGTTTCACCGATAAAGTTCAAGGAATTAGCAAAATTAGAGGACAAGTTTTTGAAGAAAAACAGCGAAAAATCATTCCTCTCTATCACCCCGCTGTTGCTGTATATGATGCTAATCAAAAAGAAACCCTTATAGAAGACTTTAAAATAATCAAGAAAGTGCTTGACAAAAAATAAATATATTATAGAATAAGAGAAGTTCTTGGGAGGAAAGGTGAGGTAGTCCTTCGCCAAGTACACGAAGAGGTGTGCTGATAATAACTGTCCCGTACCAGAGCAAGCACGGTACGGGACTTAAGAGTTTCTAAGCTCATGACTTTGCTAAGAATCTCTAAAGGAGGGTGAAAATGTCCGAGAAAAAGTGCAAGACGGAGGGATGCGGAAGAAAGGTCTATGCACGAGGCATGTGCAGAAGATGTTATGATCATTGGTGGCGGACAGAGAATCTTGAAAAAGCAAGAAAACGTGATCGAGAATATAACAAGCAATGGCGCGCCGATCATCCTGGTCGTCATTATAAGAATCACAAAAGATGGAGAAGTAGAAATCCACACAAAAGAAATGAGGGAAAGAAAAGGAATTATATAATTGGCGCAGAACACAATTATAACAGCGGAGAAGCGTATAGTACTCTTGAAGAAATCATGATTTTGTTTAAAATAATCATCGATTCTAAGAAAGTAATAATTGCTACAGGAGCAAAAGATCGTGAGCTTGCTAAATATCTTGGAAGAACTGTTCAGACGGTACAAGCACGAAGATGTTTGATTAAGAAAAGTCCTACTCATGTTAGTAATTTAACTTCTGTAAAAGGAAAACTAGAGAGCAGTAATTGATACCATAGGCCTAGTTATTGCGACTAGGCCTTTTCTTTTTCATAAATTATGGTATATTAGAAAAACGAAAAACGTAAAGCGAAAAGTGAAAAATATCGGAAGTATTTAATAATTTTTAATTTTAAATTGTTATTTTTCCTGCCTACCGGCAGGCAGGCATTTTTAACTTTAAGTTTTTAATTTAATTATGTTGTCTATTAATGATTTAAAAGTAAACACCGTTTTTCTCTGGCAAAAACAGCCCTTCAGAGTTTTAGAATCTAAGCATGTTTTTGTTGCTAGGGGCGCTTCTTCGCTCCAAGCAAAAATTAAAAACTTGATTTCAGGAAATGTGCTGACTTTAAGCTTCAGGGCGGCTGATACCTTTGAAGAAGCCGATATTTCAAAGCGAGAAATTAAATATCTTTATAGCCATCGAGGCGAGTTTTGGTTTTGTGAAATAAATAATCCCTCAAAAAGGTTTATGATTGAAGAAAAGATTATTGGCGATCAGGTAAGATTTTTAAAACCAAACAGCATTGTTAGAGCGATGGAATTTGATGAAAAAATTGTTTCCTTGGAAATCCCCGTTAAAATGGAATTTCTAGTAAAAGAAGCGCCTCCGGGAGACAAATCCGATGCTGCCCAGAGAGGAACAAAAATGATTGTTCTTGAAAATGGCACAGAAATAAAAGCTCCTGTTTTCATAAACACAGGCGACAGAATTATGGTGAATACCGAAACAGGTGATTACACGGAAAGAGTTAGCAAGGCCTAAATTATTTTAAATTCAAATATGCCTAAGTGTCTATTTTGTAAAATTATTTCAGGCGAGATCGAAGCGCATAAAATTTACGAAGATAAAAATAGCATCGGAATTTTAGACTTGTTTCCCAATACCGAGGGACAAGCAGTTGTGATTTCAAAAATCCACTATCCTTCCGATTTTACAAAAATGCCCGAGGAAACATTTCGCAATTTTTTAACTTCGGGAAAAGCGCTCAGTCATATTTTAAAGAAAAAATTGGAGGTAGAAAGAGTCGCTTTGGTAATTGAGGGTACCGGAGTCGATCATGCTCATATAAAGCTTTATCCGATGCACAATGATGATGAATCCAAAATGACTGCTTCTGATGAAACGGTTTATTATGAAAATTACCCGGGATTTATTGATACCAGGTCGGGTGAAAAAGCCGAAGATGAAACCTTGAGAAGAATTGCGAGAAAGATAAGAGGATAGCTTAGAGCTCAAAGCTCAAAAGTTAAAGCCAAAATTCAAAAATTAAAACTATTAAGCTTTTAGTTTTAAGTTATGGTTTTGCGTTTTGAGATTTAAGTTTTGAGTTTCCTTCAATGGGCTCATAGTATAACGGTATTACGCGACATTCGCATTGTCGATATCCGGGTTCGATTCCCGGTGAGTCCATATATTAAGGATGGTAGAACACCCCGGCATGCCGGGGAGGTAGAGGGTTTCCCAGTCACTTGTTATTCCGGTTTACCGGAATTACAATGACGGGATCCCGAAATTCTAATCCCGAATTATCGGGATAGAAGTTTCTGGGACAAGTCCCTCCCAGTCCACGAAATTTTACTTTGTATATCTATGAAAGTCTTTATAACAGCTAGTTTTCAAAATGGAGAAAATAAGAAAGAAATTGAACATCTTTGCGAACTTGTAAGAATGGCTGGTTTTGAAGACTTTTGTTTTATCCGAGATATTGAAAATTACATAAAAATATTTAATAATCCTCAGGAGCTGATGAAACGAGCCAAAGACGAAATCAGTAAATCAGATGTATTGTTAATTGATATGACAAATAAACCAACGGGAAGGGCTATAGAAGCTGGCATGGCTTTTACTCTTAATAAAAAAGTAATTGTTATAGCAAAAAAAGGAACACAAATAAAAGACACAACCAAGGGAATTGCCAGCCTAATCATAGAATATAATGTGATTGACGACATAGTTATGCCAATGAAGAATTGGTTAACTCATATATGAACCTAGAAACCGCAGTATTTTATACAGATAACATTAACAAAATTACCGAATTTTATCGGGATATTTTTGGCTTTAATCTTGAATATCAAGATGGCGATAAGTATGTGTCTTTTATTTTTTCCAATGGCGCAAAATTAGGCATCAAGAAGAAAGACAAAGAAAGAGAATTGCCAGGAGCTCAAACGGTAATTATTTCTATGGAGAGTGGAATCGAAAATTGGTATGAGTTGCTACAACAAAAGAATGTGCAAATTTACAAAGAGTTAACTATTCAGAAATGGGGTAAAAACTTTAGCGTATTAGATCCAGATAAAAATAAAGTTGAATTTGTTGAAAGGTTAGTATAACTACAATAACTTAACTACAGCTTGCACAGAATAAAATCACATTAATAATTTATGTATTTATGAAAGATAATAAATTTCCAAGAGGCGTAGAGGTGGTTGGTTCGGCTATCATTGAAAATTCTGATGGCAAAATATTGCTTGTCAAATCACCGAAATGGCACAATAAATGGACAATGCCAGGTGGTCATATTGAGCCTGGCGAAACAATTAATGAAGCACTTTTAAGAGAGGCTGAAGAAGAGGTGGGATTATCTCTCAAATCAGAAGGGATAATTTCATATGGTGAACTTATTGACTCTCAGGATTTTGATAGACCGGCTCATTTTGTTTATTTTGATATTTTCTGTAAAACAGAGACCCCTGATGTTAAAATTGATAACAAAGAACTAGTTGAATATAAGTGGGTTAGTCCAAAAGAAGCCCTTGAAATGAATTTGGCTGAGAGTTACGACAAAACTATAAAAGACTATATGAAATTTCGGGGGATAAAATTATAAATTTTCATGTTTTTTATGAAACTTACACAAGGAAAAGTTTTTATTATTCATGGTTGTCCTTCGAATGTTGAAAAAGCGATGAGTCCGGAAACAAGGGATTATGATAAACACTGGATGCCATGGATTAAAAAAGAGTTGTTAAAAAGAGGAATAGAAACGGAAACGCCCCTCATGCCAACCCCATGGAAGCCTGATTATACAAAATATAAAAATGAGTTTGAGAAATATGATATTGGGGAAAACACAATTTTAATCGGGCACAGCTGTGGTTGTGCTTTTTTAGTTCGTTGGCTTGGGGAAACAAAGAAAAAAATTTCCAAACTCATCCTTGTTGCCCCATGGAAAATTAATGATTTGGGCGATGAAGCGAGAGAAGCTTTTTATAACTATCAAATTGACGGGAGTATAAAATCAAGAGTTGGCGAAATAATCATGTTTACTTCTGACGATGAAGAAAGTGACGGAAAAGAAAGTTTAAAAATTTTTCACGAAGCATTAGGAGGAAAAATTATTGAATTAAAAAATCACGGACATTATGTAATAAGCCATATGGGAACTGAAGAATTTCCAGAGTTATTAAAAATTATTTTGGAAAAATAAATTATAAAATTATAAACATGAAACAGATTTATATTATAATCGCCATAGCAGTATTAGCGGTTATCGCAAGCTTGATGTTTTTTATGAAAGGAAAAAAATCAGGGAGCAAACTTTCTCCTCTCGCCGGCTTAGCTTTTGCTTTTGTGCTGGCAGGAATTATTTTTGGAGAAAATAGATTAGTAGGATATGGACTGATGGGCATCGGTGTTTTAATTGCCTTGGTTGATATGATAAAGAAATTAAAAAAGAAATCATAAAATAAACTATTTATGGAAGTTGCAGAATTTCGTACAAAAATTAAACCGAACATAAAATTATCAGCCGATGGAAAAGATTTTATCGTAGAAGAAGTGGTTAAATTCAGGTTTGACGATGGCAGTTTTTATATCAAATGTTGTTTAAATGATGGTTATGTTTTTGCGGATGACTTGAATAGCAATATGTTTCTTTTGGTTAAAGAAATAAAAACTTTTTTTCAGCAACCGTTTTCAAAAGAACTTAATTTTGAAGGAAAAAAATTTAAATTTCTATATTCGACTCATGCTGTCGCTGAAGAAATTCAAGGAGAAGGAATGTTTAAAAAAGGTGATAGCGAAAGATTTTGGGATTTTAAAGCAAAAGACAATAGTTATTTGAGCTTAGGAATTAATGATCAAACAGGTGAAAGGTTAGATTTTTACGGAAAGATTATTGATAATAATACCCTTAAGTTAGAATAAAGATTTATTTGGCCGTTCAATAGAAGTTTTTAATACCTGTTAATACAGGTATTTTTTTGCATAATTATTTATTGTTCGTTAAAATGGATTTAAGAAAAAATATAATAATTTATAAAAATATGGCAAAAAAGGTTTTCGGTAACGATATAGGAAAATGGACAGAGTTAAAATTAGAATATATTAGAAAATATTTGGGTGCTTATTCAAATATTTTAAATTTTGCAGGCTTTAAAGAATATTGTTTTATTGATGCATTTGCTGGCTCTGGGCTTTGTAAAACCAAAAAGACAAAAGAAACCAAGAAAGGATCAACGTTAATATCATTAAGCATAGAACCTCCATTTACTAAATATTTTTTTATTGAACTAGATCAAAACAAATGTGATTGTTTAAAAAATATTGTAAGCGGAGATTTTTCCAAAAGGAACGTTGTAATAAAAAATGGTGATTGCAATAAAGAAATTGATTCAATCTTAAAGCAATTTAATGAAAATACACCTTTTATGGCTTTACTAGATCCTCAAGCAGGAGATTTATATTGGGATACAATTAGAAAGATCGGAGAGAGAAGCAAAGCAGAGGCTTTAATTAATTTTCCTTTCGGTATGGCAATTAGTCGTTATATGCCACTAGAAGAGAAGAAAGAAATCAATATGGAAATGGAAAATAAAATTGATTTAATTTTTGGTTGCAAGGATTGGAAGAATGTATATCGAGAAAGAAAAAAGAATAGGATTTCTCCAAGAGTTGCAAGAGAAAAATATCTAGACATATATCTTACAAATCTGATTTCAATTGGTTTTAAATACTATGCTGTTAAAAACATTAAAAATTCAATAGGCAATCACATTTACTATTTAATATATGCTACGAAAAATCTTAGAGGATTGGAAAAAATGAAAGATGAGTTTGTTAAAAAAGAACCAACAAGAAATACTTTGTTTTTTTTGCAAGATTTAAAAATAGAAGTGTATAAAGTATTTAATGGAACAGTTAATATTTCATTGGATAAGATATTAGATAGATTATTAACAGGAAAACACTGTTATAGGAAACAAGACTTTAAGGAGGTTCTTGTTTCATTAGAAAAAGAAGGAAAATTAATTAGGAATAACAAAAGAAAAGGTGCAAGATCGTTTAATGAAAAAGAATTATTCAGCTTAATCTAAAAATGTTATAATAAAAGTAAGAATATGATTTCTCAAATAAAAAGAAAAACTTTATTATATAGAAGCGGTGTTGAATATGCTGATTTTTGTATAAATCATGTAGAGGGATGCGCTCACGGGTGTAAATTTCCTTGCTATGCAATGATGATGAAAAAAAGATGCGGAATAATAAAAAGTTACGAAGAATGGTTACAACCCAAAATAGTAATTAACGCCTTAGAGCTACTGGATAAAGAAATTCCTAAATATAAAAATAAGATTAAATTTGTTCATCTCTGTTTTTCTACAGATCCTTTTATGTATAAATACCCAGAAGTAACGGATCTAACTCTAAGAATTATAGAAAGATTAAATAAAGACAATATTCGTTGTACGGTTTTAACAAAAGGAATTTACCCGAAAGACCTAACTAATACTAAAAAATATGGCAAAAATAATGAATATGGGATTACTTTAGTTTCTTTAGATAAAAAATTTAAAACAAGATTTGAACCGTACACAGCTCCTTATGGAAAAAGAATTGAATCATTAAAATTTTTACACAACAAAGGCTTGAAAACCTGGATTAGTATGGAGCCATATCCAACTGAAAATTTGGTAAAGCAAGATTTACTAAAAATTCTAAAAAAAGTTTCTTTTGTGAATAAAATTATTTTTGGAAAATTGAATTACAACGTAGAATCGACACAATTCAGTTATAAGGGGGACTTTTATCATGATTGCGCTGAAACAGTTACTAGATTTTGTGAAGATAGCGGAATCGAATATCACATTAAAAATGGGACACAGAAAAAAGATAATAAAAAAACAGGAAAAATTTTTATAAAAAATATTCATAAAAATCTTAATTTAAAATATACAAAACAATCTGTTTTGTCTTTATAGCGAAACTAACTAACTCACTATGTCATTTGAACAACAACCAGAAATTAGAATGGAAGAAGATCCAATACAAGAAGATTCGACAATTGAAATCAATGAAGAAATCAAAGAAGAAATTGAAAATGATAGAGAGGTCATTAGGGATGGGGTTTGGAAAGCTTCGATTTTTGAAAAGTTTAAAGATCGCTTAGGGGTAGGCGCGACAACAAAAGAATTAAAAAGAATTCTTGATCGGGAAAATGAAAGGATTAGAATTACGGCACCCCAAGATCGATTTGATGAAAGATTTGACAAAGAAGATCCTAAAAAAAGGAAAGATAAAATTAGCGCTGGTCGAATTATCATCAATGCCTTGCGAAGAATTGCTCCGGGAGTTGACCCTCATAATATTCAAAAAACTGCGCTTGAACATGGAAATAATATCGCCGTTATTGATGAAGAATGTTTGGCCAAAGATAAAAAAGAGCGCGCCAGAGTTTTAGCTGACGGTATGATTACTAATCTTAGAGAGATTCCTCTTATGGTTGTAGCGGCTGACTGCGCGCCGGTTGGAATTTATGATCCAACAAATGAAGCGATTGGAGCTTTTCATTCTGGCTGGAAAGGAACACTAAAGCAGATTTCTCGCAAAGGTGTTGAGGCTATGTGCAAACATTATGGATCAAAACCAGAAGATCTTTTGGTAGTAATTGGTCCTCGCGCTGGCGGAGAAGATTTTGAAGTAGACCAAAAGGTTTATAATGAATTTATTGGCGCAAAAGACGAAGAAGAAAATCCGATTTATACCCCAGAAGAAGTCGCAACATTCTTTAAGGCTCGACCGGAAAAACCCGGATTTTATTTCCTTGATACCGGTCTTGCGATTAAAACTTCTTTACTTAAAGCGGGCGTGCTAGAAGAACATATTCAGGTTTCTGGATATTCAACAATGAGCGAAAAAGGGAACAAACTGTTTCCTTCGGAGCGCCTCGAAGGACAGGAAAAAAGAGATTCTTTCGCCTTTCTTATGGCGTTAAAAAAATCAGAGACCGAATAATAATTTTTATAACCATAAAAATGTACGAGATTCAACCTCGTACATTTTGTTTTCACTATATAATACTTGACAATTTTTGTTAAATAACATAGGATATAGATGTCTGCCGAGAATGGCGGGCGAGGAAAAGGAGAAAGCAATGCAAACAGGTAAGGCGATCGAGCCGGTAGCGGTCAAAACATTCAGAAAAGGTTTTGACTGGGGTGTTCGGCATCCAGGAGAGAGTTCCTTAGATGTGTTTTCAGAGGAAATAAAGAAAACAGATTGCCAGGAAACAGCCGATGGATTGTTCTTTAAAATGGCGCAGGTTAGAGACTTAACGATAAATGAAAGATGGCAAAGGATAAGAATTTATGTTGCCTACGCAAATGCTGGTAATAAACAGACGCTTGTTTGTCTAACTCATCATCTCTTGGAAGACTTGATGGGATGTAATTTTGGAGATATGTTTTATCCAGAAAGATGGTCTGAACTACAGACAGAGGCCATTACAGAATTGTTGAAATGTTTAAGAAACCACACGGGACTTGTTAACCCTAATAGAGGCATTGTAAAGAAATTTTTAATAGATTTATTTGAGACAACAAGAAATTTGACCATTAGGCGAATAGTAATTGATGTTTTTATCAAAAATGGATACGGGATTGATTTATTGGATAATCCTTCTCAGGAAGATGCCATAATGATGCTTTATGATCATGTAAACACTAGCGAAAATCAAAACTTCCTTACAGAAGTTAAGGCAGTTTTTGAAAGAAGATTAGAACAAGAACAAGATCATTTTCTTTTCAGTCAAGCATTAAAACAAGTAAGAATCGCAACTTATCTTTTCCTTTGGACGCTACAAGAAGAAAAGAAAGAAAAAAGAAAAGCTGATGAAAAAAGACGGAGACGCGTTGGATTAAGGGGAGGAGGCGAACACGTTTAGTATCAGTATATAAGAAGCAAGACCAGCCTAGGGCTGGTCTTTTTATTGATTGTGTTTCTGAGCGAAGTGAAGAAATACAGAATCAATAACCCCGCACCATATATTGGTGCGGGGTTTTAGAATGACAAAGTTTCTGGATTCCGTATCAAGTACGGAATGACACATGAATCATGTTTTTTCTTTTGTAATCATAATACTTGTTAGCCCCAAGATTATTATTAAAAGAGGGAGAATTTGAGGAGAATAAATAGGAGTGTCGAAAAGGGCATGCGCTGAAAAATACATTAAAGAAGCAATCAGAGCGGCGCTCTGTACCTTAAACCTTTCGTCCCAAGGACGACCAGCTTTGGGCTGAAAATTTTCAACTTTCAACCATTGGAGTTTTATTAATTTATAAAATGTATAGACAAAAACTGAAAGCCAAGCGATTAACCCAAAAATTCCCATTTCAACAGCAATATCCAAATAAGTATTATGGGCGTAAACGGGCAGGCGGTATTCGTAAAGTGGATTTAGATAATATGAATAATTGCCTATGCCTACCCCTAGCCAAAAATTTTTAAGCCAAACCGAAAAAGCTTGATGCCAAATTTCTAGTCTTCCAGCCACTGATCCTTCCTCAAAATTCAGGCTTGAAAAAAGTCGTTCTTTTACCGAAGGAACAAAAAAGATTATTAATAATAAAATACAGGCAATAAAAACTAATCCTATTTTTTGCTTTTTACCAAATTCATTTAAGCGATTAGAGAATAAATAAAACAGGAGCCATAATCCTGAAACCAAAAGTCCAATGTAACCGCCACGAGAAAATGTCAAAATCAAAGCGACAAAAACTATACTAGCCATAAACCCATAAAGCCAAGGTAATTTTAAGGACTGGCGCTTCTTTATTATCAACGGAATAAATAAGGGAAGAATCATGCCTAGAAAAAAAGAAAGCATGTGAGGATCAGGAAAAACTGAAGTAGCGCGAAGCAAAGTGTGTCCCCCAATATTTACCCACCAGCTAGGATTAGCAACAACCGCTTGACCGAAAGATTCTCCCAAGAAAAATCTTGCTAGATATTTTGACCAAAAATTGAAAACGGCATCTGGACCAAGAATAAATTGACTTAAAAATTGGAGGATTCCCAAAAAACCAACAATAGTACTTGAAATTATTAAAGAAAGACTGAGTTTTGAAAAATCTTTTTTTTGAAAGACAGATGAAACCAAAAAATAAAGAGGAAAAATCGAAAGAAAGACCAAGAACTTTCTTATCGCCCAGCCCGTTTCCTCGGCTTTAATGAAAGACAACAATCCAAAGGACAAGAAAATTAAAAGTCCCCAGGTTATATAATTATGAGAAATCTTGACTCCGTTTTTAATTAATCCTTTGATGAGCCAAACAAAAAAAGCAAGAACAATAAAAAGTCTTGCTATACTTAAATCAATTCCGGGCGCAGGGTTCAAGGCGAATTGAAATGGCAGAAAGAAAAAAAAGAAAAGAAGGACCTTTTTCATATTAAGCGTGATGCAAGAAAAGTTTAATATCTTTTTTAGAGATCCCTCCCAATAAAAGCACAACGGCGGAATAAATAATAGCGCTTATAGCGACTAATAAAATAATATGCAAATTTCCAAACAGGTAAAGAAAAATAATTACAGGAAGAATTGCCAAGAAAGCTTTAGAGAAAATTTTAAGCGATGGAAAGAAATGGGTTTTTCGACTCACTATCCAAATTAAAGAAATTGTAATAAACAATTCAGTCAGGGCGGTGGTGATAGCGGCGCCTGTATAAGAAAAACGAGGAATAAAATAAAGATTAATAAGAATGTTAAAAATAGCGCCAGCCATATAAATCCACATACCGACGAATTGTTTTTTTATAATAATCACTCCTTGTCCATAAAGGCTTCCTAGGAAAATGAAACCGACCGCGACTGAGAGAATTTGAAGAACTGGTGAGGCAGCCATAAAAGGTTCTCCTCCTAAAAGCCTTACAATCGGGGAGGCCGTAAAAATTAAGCCAATCACGAGAGGTACAATTCCTAAAATGAAAATATTGAAAACTTTTTGGAAGGTTTCTTTAAATTTTTGAAGATCTTCGACATAATAACGAGATAAAACTGGTACAACAAAACCAACAAACATTGCAGGGAAAAATATGAGGTTTTCTAGAATTTTATAAGCAAGACCATAGATGCCCACATCTCCTGCTGGTTTCATGATCGAAAGCATAACAGTGTCAATTCTGAAATAAATGAGAGTGAAAATAATTGATGCTCCAATAGGAAGAGCTTCTTTTAAAAGAAGCTTCCACTTTTTCCAATCAAAACTAATTTTAACTTTAGTAAAGCGCTGAGCGAAACAAAAAACCAAAATGAAATTTACAAAACTTGCAATGACCATTGCCCAAACAATAGGAATAAGACCACTATTAAATTTTGTAAAAAGGACAAAGGCAAGGCCTAAATAAATAATTCGATTGGCGAGTTCCGCCATCGATACATAAATAATTTTGAAATGTTTTTGAAAAATAGGCACAAGAACCTGATAGAGAGAAAGAAAAAGTGTTGATAAGCCTGCGATAGTGATGCCGATTTTTAAGATGGGCGGGTATGGCAAAAGAAAAGCAATCAAAATCGATACGGGAACAATAATTAGTCCAGCGACAAATCTTAGAGTAAAAGCAATACTTGAAAGCTCGCTTTCGTCAGCTCCCGGTTTGCCAATATCTCTAAGAAGAATGTTGTAAAGTCCCAGATTCGCAAAAGTGATAAAAATGTTGACATAAGCAATGATTGTCGTGTACTTACCATATCCTTCTGTGCCCAAATAACGAGTTAAAAGCGCAATTAAAAACAGAGCGAAAACAGTATCAATTATTTTCGCTCCAGAGGCAATTAAAGTATTTAGGGTAATTTTACGAAAAACGCTCATAACACTAAATTTATAAAGCTTTTATTTCTTGGTCGTTTTTTATTAATTGATCAGGATGTTTTCTTTTTATCCAGAACTGCTCACCAAGACTAAAAAGGGTTGTAGTTGCCCAATAAAGGGGAAGGCCGGCAGGTAATTGAAGAGCAAACAAAACAGTCATGGCCGGCAAAATATAGGTCATTTGGGTTCCCATCATGTTGCCAATACTGGGAGATTTTTTATCACCACTTTTTGTTTTCTGGGCTCCTCCGGCAATCATTTTGGAAAGGGCAAACTGCAAAAGACCCGTAATTATTGCTAGCGGTATATTTCTTTGAGATAAATCAACTAAGCCCAAAAATGTCGGATTAATTGTGCCAGGATCGACAACAAAACTATATAGTAATGAAGCAATAGCAGGTGTTGTGGTAGAAATTACAGCAATTGTTGAAGTTGTCGTGGTGGCGACTAAAGCGCCTAAACTAGAACCTATAGCCGCTGTTCCCTTGATCAACATCATAAAACTACGATAAAGGGCAAACAGAATTGGTAATTGAATTAAGATTGGAATAATACCAGACAGAGGGTTAATTTTGTGCTCTTTATAGAGAGCCATCAAAAGCTTTGCCTGTTCTTCGCGATTATCCTTGTATTGCTTTTGGATTTCTTTAAGCCTTGGTTGGATTTTAGTGATTTCTCTTTGTGTTCTTGCGGCTTTATAGGATAAGGGCAACAATAAAAGTCGAATAATAATAGTCAAAATAATAATCGTTAAACCTAGATCTTTAATAGGAAGATAGTTATATATCAAAACCATTAGGTTTGCGATGGGATGTAGAATGAAAGTGCTATAGAGGGACATATATTAAACTAAGTATTAAGTAATAAGTATTAAGTAGTAGTAATATCGGTAATCAGTAGCTGGTAATTGGTAAATATTAACTGGAGCTGCCAGTATTTAATATTTTTATGAATTCCAAAATTGCTTTATCTATATCTTGGTAAGTTTTTTCGATAACAATTGGATCTGGCATCACCAGGACATCAAAACCAAGTCTTATAGAAGAAAAATTGAGTCTTAAAGACTCGTTAATGCGGCGCTTAATTTGATTACGCATAACTGCTTTCTTTGAAATCTTGACACCACAAGAAACACCGAAACGACTTGTTTCCAAATTATTGTAAATTACTTTGAACTTCAAAAAATCTACTTTTAGATAAGTCCCTTTTTTTCTCAAAGCAGTTTCAAAGTCTTTTTTTGAAAGACGGTATTTCTTTTTTAACATAGAATGTCGCCACAGAGCGAGAATTAAACAGTTAACTTCGCCCTTCCCTTTCTTCTGCGACGCGCCAAAACTTCTCGTCCGGCTTTTGTGAGACTTCGTTTGAGAAAACCAAACTTTCTTTTTCTCTTTATTGTTTGTTGTCTTGATCCTTTTATCATATTATTATAATTATAACAGAGATTCTCTAATATAAAGATTTTTCAAGCCGCGCAATTGCTTTGCGATTTCTTGGCAGAAAAATCTAACATATTATATAATAAACGAAGTGAACCATAATCGCAAGCCCTATGCAACGCAAAAAACGAAAAATTCTTCTTAAAAGAAAATATTTACCGAAACAATCAAAGGGTCTTTCTTTTTGGCTTCCCAAATTTTTCATACTTTTAGGTTTTGTGACTTTGCTCATTGTCGGCATTAATTTCTTAGGAATGACTATACTAGATAAGGTCTATGAATATTATTCCAAGGATCTTCCGGAAGTTAAGATCACTAAGGAGGATTACCCAACGATTACCCATATCTACGACAGGGAAGGAAAACTGCTTTATGAAGAAGTTGGCGACGAGCAAAGAATTTACACAAAAGTTGAAAATGTTTCACCGTATTTTCTTAAGGCAATTTTGGTGGCTGAGGATCAATATTTTTTCACTCATTCTGGTGTTGATTTCTGGGCGAACATCAGAGCCCTTTGGCAAAACTTTTATTACAAGAGGGTTATTAGCGGGGCGAGCACTATCACTCAACAGCTTGCGACTAATTTCTTTTTGACACGCGACGTCAGCTATTCAAGAAAAATAAAGGAAATGATTCTTGCTCGTGAGATAGAAAGAAAATATTCTAAAAAGGAAATCCTAGAATTTTATTTAAACAAAATTCCTTTTGGTTCAAATATTTATGGCATTGAAGCGGCGAGTCGCGCTTTTTTTGGAAAATCTGCTCAATTTTTAACATTAGCTGAATCAGCAACAATCGCGCCTATTCCTAGATCACCCAATAGTCTCTTTCCTTACGATCATCCTGAAGAGCTTTCAAAAAAGAAAGAAGAATTATTAAATTTGATGAAAGAAAGGGGTGTTATTGATGAATTTGAATTAAATAAAGCAAAAAAGGAGCCAATAAATTTTCAAAGCGAAAAAAAAGAAGTTTTGGCGCCTCATTTTTCCTTTTATGTTTTAGATAATGTCAAAAATATTTTTTCAGAAGAATCTATCAATGAAGGTCTTGAAATTGTAACGACTATTGATTTAAATCTTCAAGAAAAAACAGAGAAAATTCTTAAAAATGCCATTAGTAAATATAAGAAACCATATTTAATTGATGATGGTTCGGTGGTTGTGATTAATGCGAAAAATGGTGATGTTTTGGCGATGGTCGGTTCTCCTGATTTTTATCAAGAAGAATATGGTCAGCACAACGGCGCAATTTCATTGAGGCAGCCGGGATCAACTCTTAAACCGTTTCTTTATTCCTTGGCAATTCAGGATCTTGGCTGGACAAAAAAAACTATTCTTGAAGACAAGCCTATGGATTTTAATGGCTATAAGCCGAAAAATTTTAGCGGCTATTTCAGAGGAAAAGTAACTCTAGAATCTGCTTTAGTGAATTCATTAAATCTTCCTGCAGTTGCAACTCTTGAAAAGATTGGCACCAAAAGATTCACAGATGCGCTTTCAAGTTGTCATTTAAATCTTAATAAAGAAGCGGGTCTTTCAATGGCAATCGGCGGAGCTTCGGCAAGTTTACTTGATATTACCTCGGCTTATACTGCACTAGCGAACGAAGGAAAATGTTTCAAGCCGAATTATTTTGCCAGAGTTAAACAAAATAACGGAAAGGTTTTGATGGCAAATCCAGAAGTTTCTTCAAGTCAAATTTTTTCAAAAGAGGCGATTGGCGAAGTAGATAGCGTTCTTAAAAAAAGTTTAAATAATTTTTCTTCCACTAAGAAATTTGCTGCCGATCCGATTTTAAAAAATACCGGCGTTAAAACTGGTACCAGTAACGGTCCAAGAGATTTTTGGGCAATTGGATATAATTCTGATATAATTGTAGGCATCTGGTTGGGGAATCACGATAGTTCTCTTTTAAAAAGCACGGTTGATAGTTTACAGCTAGCTATTCCTCTGTGGGCAGATATTATGAAAATCGCGATAGAAAATCCACCCAAAGAAATTGTGTCTATGATTCAGCAATAAAATGGAAGAGTTTCAACAAATTTTAGATTTAATAGCAAAAAGTGAATTTTTTAAAATATTAAAAACTTCACTCTGGGTTTTGTTTGTTGTGGTTTGGTTAGGCGGAGTCAGCTTTGTCGCCAAAGACGCAAGAAGGCGCTATAAAAAATCGGTATCTCAATATCTTGTTATTCTTCTTCCTTTGTTTTTTCACTTGCCGGGATTACTTGGCTATCTTTTAATCAGACCAGCAAGGACAAAATCAGAAAGGGCTTATGAAGAAGAACTCTCAAATTTATCTCAAGATGTTTTTGGTTGTCCCGAATGTGGTCTTGAGATTAAAGAAAACTTTGTTTTCTGTCCTTCTTGCGGAGGTGAGATTTTTAAGCATTGTCCCAATTGTGGAAAAACAATAAAAAAGGGATGGAAACATTGTCCGTATTGCAGAAAAGAAGTTACGGGTTAGCGTGTTAATGGGTTAACGAGTTGGAATTAGGAATCAAGAATTAGGAATGAATTAATCAGAACTATAAATCGTATTTGATACGATTTGTTTGTTTTTAGCTTGACATTTGAATAATTATAACTTAGGATATTGATAGTTCTTCAAAAGCTCAGCGCATAGGAAAAGTCGAGGAGGAAAGATGGGAAGCGCACAGACAATCGAGAGACTTTACTTTTTACCTCATCAGGTAGACTACTTGCTAAAAGGCGAAGTAGCACTTGGTCAGGTAGACGAAGAGAAGGGGCATGTATGTATGCGCGACATTCCTTTTGATTGGATTGTTGGCTATACTAGAGAGAGACATGGAGCACAGAATCAGTACTTTGAAGTTCAGAAGAAGCCGTCTGTTACAGGTACTTGTAGTCAAAGATCTCGTTGGGTAGTCGCCGAAGATTACGCGTTGTTTTGTCTTGACAATGGTGTTCGCATTGTAATTTTTGAATATTCTGAGGGTTGTGCTCGTGTTGATTATAGGCATCAAGACGATGGTACTACTATATTATTCAAAAGCGAAGGGACGGAAAGCAAATCTGCGCATGTCGATTGTCGTGAATACTTGGAGAGACTTGCTCGTTTTGTAGGCGCGATGCCGCAGCGTGAAGGCGTAGAGGCAAGCGCTGAAATTGAAACATAGTCACAAAAACATGATGGGCGTAGCAAGAGCTACGCCTTTTTTTTCTTTTAGACTTGACACACAATAAATTTTGATTTAAGATATTGACAGTTCTTCAAAAGCTCAGCAAATAGGAAAAGTCGAGGAGGAAAGATGGAAAATCAATCGGGAAAATGCGGAACTTTTTATTTTATCAGACCAGATGATTTAGTTAGGTTTAATAAAAGAGAAAAGGTTGTTGCTTATACCACAGAACGAAGCAGTGGCTTATGTCTTAGAGACATTTCACCTAGTTGTGTAATTGGCGCAGTGGAAGGTCATGGTGACGAAGTGCTTTTACAGAAGAGTGATGATGCAAATCCATTGATGGATCTTTGGATGCTATCTAGCCAGATTGCTGAATTGGTCGCAGGAAGAGAAGCCAAGGCAACGACATGTCAAAGACCAACAGATAGCACAATCATTCACGGTATTCCTCTTTCATGGGTTAAACGAGCTGGCGAAAGTATTAGCGGCGAAGTATTCATTCAAAGACCCTAATCTTAGAAGAGGAAATAAAAATCATTAGACATAAAGAGCGTAGTAAAAGCTGCGCTCTTTTCTTTTTAAGCAAATTTAGATAATATAGTACTATATTATGATATTATTAAGTTAAACTTAAAGCTTAAAATTCAAAAGTTAAAACCATAACTTAAATCTAAAAAATAAATAGCTTAATAGTTTTGGGTTTTGGCTTTGAGTTTTAAGATTTGATTTTTGAGTTAATCATTATGCCTTACGATCCGGAAAAAATTGAAAAGAAGTGGCAAGCTATTTGGGAAAAGACAGGAATTTTTCACGCTAAAGAAAATAAGGAAAAAAAGAAGTTTTATGGTTTAGTAGAATTTCCTTATCCGTCTGGAGATGGGCTTCATACTGGTCATCCACGAAGCTATACCGCGATGGATATTATTTGCCGAAAACGCCGAATGGAAGGATATTCGGTTCTTTATCCCATTGGTTTTGATTCTTTTGGGCTACCGACAGAAAATTATGCCATAAAAAGAAAAGTTAATCCTAAAATTATTACCAAAGAAAATATTGCTATTTTCACAAGGCAATTAAAATCTTTGGGATTTTCTTTTGATTGGTCGCGAGTGCTTTCAACTTCCGATCCGGAATACTATAAATGGACCCAGTGGATATTCCTCCAATTATTCAAACATGGCTTAGCTTATAAAGCGAAAGAAAATATTAATTGGTGCACAAGCTGCAAAATTGGCTTAGCTAATGAGGAGGTGGTTGGTGGAGTTTGTGAAAGATGCGGAAGCGAAGTTATAAAAAAAGAACGTGAACAATGGATTCTAAAAATTACTAAATATGCTGATCGACTGATCGATGATTTAAAAAATGTTGACTATTTGGATCGAATCAAGAATCAGCAAATTAATTGGATTGGTAGATCGGAAGGAGCAAGCATTAAATTCGAAATCCGAAATCAGAAATCCGAAACAATATCTAATAATTTAAATCCAAATGACCAAAACTATTTGGAGGTATTCACAACAAGAGCAGATACGATTTTTGGGGCGACATTTTTGGTGATTGCTCCTGATCATTCGTTAATCGTTAATAGTGAATCGTTAATCGAAAATTATGAAGAAATTGAAAAGTATATTAGTGATATAAAAAAAGCCAGCCCGAGGCTGGTCAACCTTGGGTTGAAAAAAACGGGAGTTGAGATTAAGGGAATTAAGGCAATTAATCCAGCAACAAAAAAAGAAATTCCTGTTTTTATAGCAGATTATGTTTCAATGGATTATGGAACAGGGGCAATTATGGCAGTACCGGGACACGATACTCGTGATTACGCATTCGCGAAGCGATATAATTTGCCGATCGAAATTGTGGTAAAGCCGACGGATGATTTAAAATCCGAAATCCGAAATCCGAAATCCGAAACAAATTCAAAATTCAAAATTCAAAATTCTAACTTCGCGGAAAGCGAAGCTTACGAGGGCGATGGCATTAATATTAATTCTGGTTTTTTGAATGGACTTGAAACCAAAGAAGCGCAGAAAAAAATAATCGCTTGGCTAAAGGAAAATAAATTAGGAGATAAAACAATCAATTACCATTTGCGCGATTGGATTTTCTCAAGACAAAGATATTGGGGAGAACCGATTCCATTAATATTTTGCCCGAAGTGCAAAAAATTAATGGAAAATACGAAATACGAAATACGAAATACGAAACACAACGAAGGAGAAATTCTGAATCCTGGCTGGGTTGCGGTGCCAGAAAAAGATTTGCCGATTGAATTACCGGAAATTAAAGATTTTATACCAACGAAAGATGGTGACTCGCCATTGGCAAAGGCAAAAGACTGGGTCAAGGTAAAATGTCCAAAATGCGGTTGCGAGGCAAGGCGAGAAACCGATGTCATGCCCAACTGGGCGGGTTCTAATTGGTACTACATCGCTTATACTATAAGCGAAAATTCGAAATTCGAAATACGAAATACGAAACAAATGAAATATTGGACTCCGGTTGATTGGTACAATGGCGGGATGGAGCATACAACACTGCATTTATTATATTCAAGATTTATTTATAAATTTCTTTATGATATTGGAGCAGTTCCAAGAGAATGCGGACCGGAGCCTTATAAAAAAAGAACCGCTCATGGCATGATTTTGGGCGAGGGCGGAATTAAGATGTCAAAGTCAAAAGGCAATGTCATTAATCCCGATGATTACGTAAAAGAATATGGAGCTGACACAGTCAGGCTTTATGAAATGTTTATGGGGCCATTTGATCAAGCAATTCCGTGGGAAGGGAAAAGTGTTATTGGAGTGAATAGATTTTTGAGTAGGGTTTGGGACTTAGGAGAAAGCGTAAAGCTTAAAGCGAAAAGCGAAAAACATGGATCAAAGATTCAAGGTCAGGAATCAAAAGATTTAGAAAGATTATTAAATCAGACGATTAAGAAAGTCGGGGAAGACATTGAGCAGATGAAGTTTAATACGGCAGTTTCTCAAATGATGATCTTTTTGAATGAAATTGAAAAAGCGAAGGATTTAGCACAAGAAGTTTTTGAAAAATTCTTAATAATCCTTTCACCATTTGCGCCTCATATCACAGAGGAGTTATATCAACTCCTCAAATCCGAAATCCGAAATCCGAAATCCGAAACAAATTCTAATTTCAGGTCAATTTCAGAAGAGCCTTGGCCGAAGTATGACGAAAAATTAATTAAAAAAGACGTATTTAGTTTGGTTGTTCAGGTGAATGGGAAAGTCAGAGAAATGATTGAGTGTCCGATTGGTATTTCAGAATCAGAGGCAAAAGAAAAAGCGCTTTCTTCTTCAAAAATTATTGGCTGGACGAGAGATAAGGAAATCGTCAAAGTGATCTACGTTCAGGATAAACTAATAAACTTTGTAGTTAAGTGATCTAGATTTTTGCTTGCCCCGCGATGAATGCAATGAATTTTGCGGGGTGAAAGATAAATTGATTAATTTTGTTGTAAGATAAGAAATCGGAGGCTTAGCCTCCGATTTTGATTGGTAATACCCGCCAAAGGCGGGTTCTATTTTTTACAACCAATCATTTATTCTTGGGTAAAAAATGAAAAAAAGGAGCGACTATTCGCTCCTTCTGTGTTTCTATTTGTTCTTTTACTAATCGATAAGCTCTGCGTTTATTGCACTCTCAAGAATCATTGTGGTAAATGAAACTCTGCAGACTTCATTAACTCTATTTGCAATTTCTATGCGCAATGCTTGACTGATCAAAGAATGATCTTTCCTTATGCGTTTTCCATCACTAGTTTTTAAATACATTTGAGAAGAATAAATCTCCCAAATGCCCACGAGCGTTTCTCCGTTTTCAAAAGTAATCACAAATTTTCCACTGATCTTTATTCCGTCTCCTGTTCCAGGATACCAAAGCCTTGCCGGCGCACCAGCTTCTACTTCAAGCCCTCTGATCCCTTTCATCCATTCATGTGTCATTCTTTCCTCCTTTTGGAAACAAACGATTATGGCTTTAAACTTTTTTCTTCGAGAATCTCGACAAGCGCTTCGGCCATAAGTTTTGCCAATACACTTGGATCATTTTCCAACCAACCAAAGAGTTCTTCGATACCATTAAGTTGGTTGCTAAGATCAAGTTTTGCCAGAAAGACATTCAAAAGACCTGTTGTCCTAATTTTCTTAAGCAATCCTTTTGGACCCATCCATGGAGTGAAATCATTAAATGGGTTCCATCTTTTTCCTGATGGTGGAAATTTTTTCATCCGTATTCTAGTTTCTTCTTTTACCTGAGCCAGTGGCGACAATTTTGATATTTGGAGATCTGTCATATATACAGGTCTTTTAAATATTTCGATTTCGCCGCCGAAAATTCCCACGAAGATATCACCATTATTTTTGGGCTTCCTGACAAATCTGCCAAGCCATCGAGCCATTACCAGAGTCCATTTTCTTTCGTACTCTGCTCGAATCTCTTTCTTTGTCTTTCTTCTTTCATTCATCTTTTCTCCTTTGTTAGATTTTTTAAGAACTGTCCCAATCCTAAAACAAGGTTTATTATTTGTCAATATTGGAGATAATTTATCGAAGTCGGACTTCGATAAATTAAAAAAGGAGCAGACTCTTTCTGCTCCTTCTATTCTACTTGTATTGATGTGAGATTGCATCATCAAGGAGTCTCTTTAGACTAATGGCTAAGTAATTTCTGTTTATTAATTTGCCTCGTTGTCGCATATCACAAAGAGGTCTTTGGAGAGTTCGATAACGTTTTATGCAAGCTGCTAATAAAAGCAAATTATAAAGCAATTGATCATTTCTTATCTGAGACGCGCATGGTCCGTTAACATCTGGTCCTTCATTAAGGAGTTTAGCGATTCTTCTCGCTAATTCATCCTTGAGGAGTCTTTTCCGATTTCTCTCGACTCCATCTTCAAGCGCTTTTACGATTAAGCCATATGGTTCGTCGTCGCATCCTGTGTTTAAGATTTCTAAGAGTTTGTAACCAGTAAGCCAATCGACTAGCTCTTGTGTCGTCCAATCCTTTTTATCAAGCCATCCAAACAGGTTCTGGCGGATTAAAGCCATTGGAGTGTTTTTTTCGACCGAACTTGGTTGTTTCATGACGCCTCCTTTATCCGTTCGGTTTTTATCTTATCATAATAATTTTTAATGTCAAATAATTATGTGCTTTTTTTGTCATCCTGACTCTATGTTGTAGCGTTGTAGGAGGAAGAATTTTAAGGGAAATAACTAAACGCGAGATTTTTCGCTATACTTAGGATAATGCGTTTATCGAAGTCGGACTTCAATAAATTAAAAAAAGGAGCAGATTTCTTCTGCTCCTTCTGGATTCTTATCTTGTTGGTCTTTCAAGAGCCCTAATGATTTGAACAAGAACTGTGTTTAGTGCGTCGTCGTCAACTTCTCCTTCTGTATAAATACCGATTGATCGGTCCATCTGAGATCTGTCTTTTTTCTTCCAATCTTGGCTCCAAGGGAAAAGCAACACTAACTTCCCAGCGCCAATTTTGAAATTGGCTGCCCAGAACCATTTATATCCGTCACTAGTAGCTATTCTAAATAAAGGACCAACGAAACTCTGTATTTTCTTACTAAGCGTATTCTTTAAACCATCTTCATCTCTCGAAGTGCGGTTATCCCAGGCATTGTTTAGGGCATCGAGCAGGCTATGTTCAATCGGTCCAACAAATCCTGTTAATCCCGCTTGGACAATTTCTCGACTCATTTCTCCTCCTTTTCTCTCACTTGCTTATATATTATCACATTCTTATCAGATGTCAAGTAAAATTAACACTACTCAAGATACGCGGGATTCTTCAGTTTCTCAGAATGACAAAATCGCTTGTATATTTTTTAAATTATGGCAAGATATAGATAAGAAAAAGTATGACAAAAAAATCACGCATTACAATTACATTAGACGAAAAATTGCTTGGCAAAATTGATGGATTGGTTGATGGCGAAAAAGTCCGCAATCGATCTCATGCCATCGAATCTTTGATTGCCAAGAGCTTAAGGCCGAGCATTAATCAGGCGGTAATTTTGGCTGCTGGAAAGGGCGTGCGCTGGAGACCTTTGACTTACGAAATTCCTAAAGCGCTTATTCCGATCAAGGGCAAGCCGATCTTGGAACACACGATTAATTATCTCAGAGGTTATAATATAAAAAATATTTATATCGTTGTTGGAACTTTGGGAGAAAAAATAAAAGCCTACTTTGGAAACGGTGAAAGATTTGGCGTTAATATCATTTATATTGACGACAAGAAAGAAAAAGGAACGGCGCCAGCCTTATTGGCTGTTAAGCCGTTTATTAAACAAGAACCATTTTTACTCTGGTACATTGACGAAATTGCCGATGTTAATATAGACGATTTAATTGATTTCCATATTTCAAATAAAGCGTTGGGAACAATTGCACTTTCATCGGTATCCGATCCAATGGGGTTGGGAACGGTTAAACTGGAAGGATCGCGGGTAAAAGAATTTTCAGAGAAACCAGCAAAAAAGAATATTCAGTCTTATGTAGTCAATGCTGGTATTTTTGTTTTTCAATACGAAATTTTTGACTATATGAATTCCCAGACAATCAGCATTGAAAAGGAAATTTTTCCCAAGTTAATTCAAGAAAATAATTTTTACGGATATTTATTATCAGGAAGATGGTTTGATATTGGCACACCCGAAACTTACGCTAAAGCGATTCGAGAGTGGAAAGAGTAATTTGTGAGAATATAGAATTTAAAAGCTAGAATTTAGAATAAATATTGCAGGAATCGGAAGATTCTTTTTTTATTTACTCTGCTTGCGGGGTACCATACGGTACCCTGTGGATAACCCAATATTGACGAAGAAAAGATCTAATTGTATGATAGTATCATACGAAGTATGAATAGCTCATACTAAGTTCTTTGAGAGAATGTAAGTTCTTGAATTGAATTAATGTAGTCCTTCGACTACGCTCAGGATCTAAGAATTTTTAACTTTCGCAGAGCTCAAGAAAAAACTCTAAGAGAGGAGGGAAAAATGGACGGGGAAGGCGTGAGAGTTATTGCAGAAGGTGGCTTTGATCATCTGAGAGAAGCCGCGGAAAGACATCTTGCTCAAAAAGGGCACAGAGAAGACGATGTTTTGGCTGTAGTAAACAGGCTTGAAGAATGCTCTGCTTCTTCAGAGGGGTCTGGCTTACCAAGCGCACTTGATTGTTTCATAAGAAGATTCAGAGAACTAGGAATCCCAGTTGAGATTGATATTGTGTTGCCAGAACAAGTTCTTCAGTAGAAAATCAGGTCCGTTAAAAGTTAACGGGCCTTTTTTTATTGTGCTTTTGAAGTTGGGATATATAATGGGAAAAGAAGCAATTTTAAATTTTCAATTTTCAATTTTTAGTTATTGTAATCCTCCTTCGTCCCGGCAAGCCGGGACTACGGAAGGGTGTAAGAATTTTTAAGATTCATTTTATTCATCAAAAAATTCTAACATGTGTGGAATAGTTGGTTATGTTGGTAAAAAACAAGCCTTTTCTATATTGATGGAAGGCATTAAAAGACTTGAATATCGTGGCTATGATTCAGCTGGCATAGTTGTAATTGGTAAAAATGGCAAGGGCGGTTGTTATAAAAAGAAAGGAAGAATAGAGAATTTAGAAAGAACAATTTCAGGAAAAACAATTACTGGCAATACTGGTCTTTCTCATACCAGGTGGGCGACTCACGGAGAGCCATCAGATAAAAATGCCCATCCCATATGGGATTGCAAAAAAGAAATTTATCTTGTTCATAACGGCATTATAGAGAACGCAAAAACCATAAAAGAAAAACTACAAAAAAAAGGACACAAATTTATTACCGAAACAGATACGGAAATTCTAACTCACCTTATCGAAGATAATTTTGAAAATCTTCTCGAAGAAGCGGTTAAAAAATCACTAAGGCAAGTTATTGGTGCCTATGCAATTGCTGTAATTTCGAAAAGAGATCCTGAAAAAATCGTTTTTGCCAGAAACTCGAGTCCTTTAATTGTTGGATTGGGCGATGGCGAAAACTTTATTGCCTCTGATGCAGCGGCAATTTTGGCTCACACCAGAAAAGTTATCTATTTAAATGATGGAGAAATAGGAGTAATTACTGATAAAGATTTTTCTCTTTCAACACTTGACAATAAAAAGATAGAAAGATCAGCTAATTATCTTGATTGGGACATTGGACAGGCTAAGAAATCAGGATATGATCATTTTATGTTGAAAGAAATGAATGAGATCCCAGAAGTTATTGAGAATGCGATAAGAGGAAGAATTGTTCCAAAAGATGGAATGGTTAAACTTGGTGGATTAGAGCTAGTGGAAGACAGATTAAAGAAAATAAAAAGAATTATTATTTTGGGCATGGGAACTGCCCTTTTAGCGGGCAAGGTTGGGAAATACATGATTGAAGAGTATGCGGAAATTCCTGTCGAAGTTGAAAATGCTTCTGAATTTCGTTATCGAAAATCAATCTTGAACGAAGATACTGCTATCTTGGCAATTTCTCAATCAGGAGAAACTATTGATACTTTATTAGCAATAAGAGAAGCAAAAAGAAGAGGAGTACTAACCTTGGGAATTATCAATGTTGTCGGATCGACGATTGCCAGAGAAACTGATGCGGGAATTTATAATCATGCTGGTCCGGAAATCGGTGTGGCTTCAACAAAAGCATTTGTATCTCAATTGGTTGTACTAGCCCTTTTAACGGTCTTTTTAGGAAGGCAAAGAAATATGTCACTTGTAATGGGAAGAAGAATTATTGATGAGTTAGGCAAACTTTCGGAACTGGCAGAAAATGTATTGGATAAAAAAAATACTATTAAATCTTTAGCGAAAAAATATTGTCACTACAACGACTTCTTTTATTTAGGACGCAAATATAATTTTCCGGTCGCAGAAGAAGGAGCATTGAAACTTAAAGAAATTTCCTATATTCACGCTGAAGGATATTCAGCTGGAGAAATGAAACACGGTCCGATTGCTCTGATTGATGAAAATTTCCCGACTTTCTTTTTAGCTCCCAAAGACAGTGTTTATGAAAAAATAGTTTCAGCTATGGAGGAAATTAAAGCAAGAAAAGGGCCATTTTTAGCGATTGCGACCGAAGGAGATAAAAAAATACAAAGTATAACTAAAGACATTATTTATATTCCGAAAACTCTTGAAATGTTAACGCCGATTTTAAGCGTTATCCCTCTTCAATTATTTGCTTATTATGTAGCGGTGTTGCGTGGTTGCGACATTGATAAGCCGAGAAATTTGGCAAAATCAGTAACAGTAGAATAATAAGAAATGCAAAGTTAAAAATTAAAAGTGAAAAGTGCTGGAAAAATTCATTATTTTAAAATATTAATTCCAATGACAGCTAAAACAAAAAAAATTGTTGTTATGGGCGGAGGAACTGGAACCTATACAGTTTTGCGTGGATTAAAAAAATACCCAGTTAATCTTAGCGCGATTGTTGCTATGACCGATGATGGCGGTTCAAGCGGAATCTTACGCGATGAATTGGGCGTGCTTCCTCCCGGAGATATTAGACAATGCTTGGTAGCGCTTTCAGAATCTTCTGAAATTATGCGCGAGCTTTTTTGTTACCGTTTTACAAAAGGAGGACTCAAGGGCCATAACTTAGGCAATCTTTTGATCTCCGCGCTGGAAAAAATGGAAGGTGGCTTTGATCAAGCGCTTGAAAAACTCCATCAGATTTTAGCATTGCAAGGCAAAGTCATTCCTGTAACTTTAAATAAAGCAAAATTATTGGCAGAACTAGAAAATGGCAAGATCCTTTTTGGCGAACACGAAATTACCGAATGTAAATTATTAAGGAAACATCCTCTAAAAAGAATATTTTTGCAACCAAAAGCGAAAATAAATCCAAGAGCATTTTTTGCAATCAAAGAAGCAGATTTGATTATCATCGGGCCGGGCAATTTTTACTCAAGCTTAATTCCTCTATTTTTAGTTGATGGTGTTACAAAAGCACTAAAACAAACCAAAGCAAAGATTCTCTATAATATTAATTTAATGACCAAACATGGTCAGGCTGACAATTCTTCTGTATTTGATTTTGTTCAAACCATTGAAAGTTATCTAGAAAAAAATACAATTGACATTGTTTTATTTAATACAGAAACGCCTGACAAAAAATTACTTAATAAATATAATAAAGAAGGCGAACTTGTAAAGGTTCCATCTGAAAAGAATTTCAAAAAAGATGGCAAGGTATTTATAGGTAAAAATTTGTTAAGTAGAGAAATTCACAAACAAGAAAAAAGTGATTTATTAAAACGAACCTTGATTCGTCATGATTCGGATAAATTGGCAAAAACGATTATGGAGATATTGGGATAATATTATAGAATTTTGAATTAACTCATTGATAACTCAGAACTCAAAGTTCAAAAGTCAAAACTAAACTTAAAACTAAAATCTTTTTAATCTTATAATTTATTAGTTTTTAATTTTGAGCTGTGGCTTTGAGATTTGCGCTTTGCGTTTTGAATTTTTTAAACTTATGCGACAAGATATTTTAGTTTTGGTGGATGAACAAGATAATATTTTAGGGTGCGAAGAAAAGTTAAAAGCTCATCTAGGCGAAGGAAAAAAGCATCGCGCTTTTTCTATTTTTATTTTTAATAGTGAAGGAAAATTGCTTATTCAAAAAAGAGCGCAAGGTAAAATGCTTTGGCCAGGATTTTGGGCGAATACTTGCTGCAGCCATCCAAGAAAAGACGAAGAATATCTTGATGCGGCAAAAAGACGACTTAAAGAAGAAGTAGGCATTGAAGCTGAATTGGAACATAAATTTAAATTTTCTTATAAAGTAAAATATAAAGATATTGGTTCTGAGAATGAATTGTGTTCAGTTTTTTTTGGAGAATATGAGGGCGATGAAATAAAACCAAATCCAGAAGAAATTGAAGAATGGAAATGGGTTGATATTGAAGACTTAAAACAAGACATAAAAAACCATCCAGAAATTTATGCGCCGTGGTTTAAAATAGAAATGGGGAAAATAGAATAAAAACCAGAAGTCAGAAGTTAGAATATAGAATTCAGAACAGAGAACGCTGAATTCTTGACAAAAATTATTAATGTGTTAGGATGTCGATAGTTCTTGGAAATAAATGTGGTCCCGGCAAGCCGGGACCTAAGAGTTTCTAACTTCACTGTAGTTCAGCAACAATCTCTAATGGAGGGGAAAATGCACAAAACTATCGAAGAAGGGCGGGAAGTTTATGAGAGAGAAGTAAAAAAATCTATATTAAGACCAGAGGAATGCAAGAAGCACAAAATAGAGTACACTCTTAAAGAGGAAAGCGATACATGGCAAAAATTATATGGAATGAGACTTGCCCTTGGTTTAACAGATAGTGAAGACGCCGATATCAGAGATCAGATTAGAAGGGAAATTGCGACCGCAACTTAGAAATAGCAGGGTTTTTTGTAAAAGAAAACCCTGTTTTTTTAATCAATAAATATTGATAAATAAAATGTACGAGGTCGAACCTCGTACATATCTAGTTGTATTCAAATCTTAAGAAAGAACAGGTTGTTTGGGATCAACGATTCTGGAAGCCATGGTCGGGCTTAGCCAGCTGGTATTAAGAACATTGATTCCGCGATAGAAAAGCGCGGCAACTTCGTCTTTGTCATTACTTGGCGCTTCGGCAAGAGCAATTTTTTGGGTTAGTCTTACCGGGCGACCGAGAAGTGATCCGTCAGGAAGAAGCTCTCCATCAAACAGGCGAAGTTTAGACAAAGGAATAGGCAGCTCAATTTCCCAATAAAGCGTCGCTGCGACAGAAGCTGTCACAGGATCAATAGACAGATTGAGATTGCCGATATCGCAAAGTTGTTCTCCGCCTTGGTAGATAGTTAAACGATTAGCATGTCCAGGATAGGGACTTAATTCTCGCACCTGTGCTGTGCAGAGGAAATGGAATTTCTGCTTGTGTTCATAAAGTCCAAGAATTCTTAGTATTTCTTTGTGACGTGCTACATTTTGAGGAGAATCTAAGACATAGATATTGATATCAGTGTCAGCAATGATCAGTTCTTCACAAGCTTCTCTTTCAGCCACAGCCACAATATTCAAAAGTTCTATAAAACTTCTGGGACATCCTCCCGGACTAAGCCAGCCCACAGGCCAGATATCTCGCAACAAGCTCACAATATAGCGCTTGCCTTCAACGACAAGGACAACACAGACATCTCCCGTGACAACCTCAAGAGGATGATCTTGGTCAGCTACATTAATAATTGCTATAGAAGAAGAACTCTCTACTTTTTTAATCTGGGACTTAAGCCATTCGTGATTGTCACTTTGACCGTGCTCTCTTCGCTCGCGAGAAGTTGTTAAAACTTCGGGATCTGGATTAAGATGAACTACTAATTGATTCTGAAAAACACTAGCATTAGTTGTTCTTACAGTCAAAAGATCAACTCTTTGACCAGTCACTTCGCTTAATTGTTTGAAAGTCATTGCGTCTCCTTTTATGCTTTGTTTGAGAACTGACAACATCCTATCAAATTATTTCAAACTTGTCAATAATATTACTAAATAGATTGACTTTTTTAAAAAAATACCATAGAATACAGATACAGTACTTTAAACAACGTGTTTATGGTGCGGGACAAAAAGTCCTGTTCTATAAAGGAGGAACAAAGATGGATGAGGTGAGACAGATTCCCTTGCTGACACTAGCGGAGTTGTTGGCAATTCAAGAAAAAGAGACCTTTTTACTAGTACAAACATCTGATGTTACTATTACACCAGGACATCTGCGAGTTGAAATAGCTGATAATCCTTCTGTGGCAGTCAATAAGCTTAGCCGCAAGGTCATTGAGGCTAGTTCAAACACTGATTGGCGTTGGCCAGCTGGTGGAGCAGCGATGATTGTCGAATTGAGCGATGGCCAGCAAGTTTTATTGGCTCTTCATCGAGATAAAGGAGCGCCTAGTTATCCTGATTGTGATACGATTGGTTCAGGTCTGGGAGGATCTATTGAAGAGATATGTTATCCTCTGAGAACTGCACTAAGAGAAGGGGTAGAGGAAGTTTTCCTGAAGACGCCGACCGGTCTAGTGTGCCCATGTCTTGAACAAGATCATTTCGGTTTTGATTTGGCACTTGAAGAAATTGTTAGAAGCGGATCAAGGCTTTTTTCAGAGCTAAGCAGTGTTCCCTTGTACGAAGTTAAAGCGTCTCTTATTGATACTCCTTTTACGCAGGAAGTAAAAGTTGTTTGGCGAGGCAAAGAACGTATTTGTCAAGCACTAGTTTGTCTGGATCGCAAAACTAGAGGGATTGATGTTCTTACAATACTTCACCTGAAGCTAGATTGTAAGCTTGGAGATCTAATTGTTCTCGATGGAGAAGTTGTTGGTAATAAGCCTATTAACCGAGTGGTTAATGCTTATGAATTAGAGGGGTTTAAACCAACAGGGAAAATCGTTGCCAGTTGGCAATCTGGCAAACATCAGGGAGCAGTGGAGGGTGTTTATCCTTACAAGACTACTCCTGTGCTTCAAGTTGTTGATGAAGCCTTGAGGAAGATGTAAATCATTACAGGCGAGCAAGGCTCGCCTTTTTTTATATGTCTTGACTCTTTATTCTAAGCGTGATACGATACGGAGAGAAAAAGAAATCTAACAAAAAGGAGGAAATAATGATCTCGCTGAGACTGGTTAACGCGCTTGAAGCAGCTAATAGATACTCTGAATCTTTAGCAGAATATCAAAAAGACATAATTCGTAATATTATCGATTGCGCATTAGAAGAATTGCAAGCATCAAGAAAAGTAGAAGCGCAAGATGAAATATCAGTCGTTAGGGCGGGTAGACAAGATAGATTAAGAATTTTTGAGGAAGCATTAAGACTTTCTCAAAAAGAAAGAATCACAATCTTACGGGAGACTATGGATCATCTCAGGCAAGGAAATTTCTATGGTCTTAGCCAAAAAGAACGGAGGGCAGTTCTCAAGTATCTAGATAAACTAGAAGAAGAACTAAAGAAACAAGAAGTGCTTGAGAAAATGACAAGGTCGGAGCAATAACTCCGACCTTTTTATTTTATAATTTGAATGTTAAAATCTGTCTATTATGGAAATTTTAAAAATTGATTTGGAAAATTTAAATGAAACAGTTATTCAAAAAACTGCCAATGTGATCAAATCAGGCGGCGTGGTTATTGTGCCAACGGACACGGTTTATGGTTTGGTGTGTGATGCGACTGACGAGGTAGCGATTAGAAAAATCTTCGAGATAAAAAAAAGAGACATAGAAAAGCCAATAGGGACTTTCGTTGGGGATATCTTGATGGCCAGAGATTATGCTACAATAAGAAAAGACCAGGAAAGATTATTAGAATCGGCCAATACTTTTGTTTTACCACTTATAAGACAACTCCCCTTTCAAAAGGAAACAATTGGTATTCGTATTCCCAATTCCCAGCTAGTAATAGCGCTCATAGACGAGCTAGGATTTCCCCTTGCTCAAACATCAGCCAATCTTTCTGGTGAACCATTAGGGAATGACATAAGAAGGATTATAGAAATTTTTAAAAAAGAAAAGATAAGGCCAGATTTAATTTTAGATGGCGGAGAACTGGAAGAACATAAGCCATCAAAAGTGATTGATGCTTCTGGAAATGTTCCAAGAATCCTCAGGGATTGACCCTGAGAGACAAGTCCTCAGGGATTAGCCCTGAGAGACAAGTCCTCAGAGACTAATTAAAAGACACACAATGATTTTTCATAGACCCAAACATATTTTCAATTATTTCATTCATCGAAGCGTAGATGAGATTTATTACAGTGTTGGATTAAGACGTTTCGGCATTCAGTTAATTGGTCTTTACGAACCAATTTTTCTTTATACTTTTTTTGGAAATAGTCTTTCTAAGGTTTTTTTGTTTTACGCTTTTATTTTAGGAGGACACAGTTTACTTGTTCCTCTTGGTGGCAGATTAATGGCCAGGTACGGAGTTAAGCATAGCATGCTTCTTTCAATCCCGTTTTTAATGGCATTTTATCTTCTTTTATTTTTTTCAGGGAAAATGGCTTGGTTAATTTATTTGGCGCCCATAGCAGCAACTCTTTATAGAATCACTTTTCTTCCGGCTTTTCATGCCGATTTTGCAAAATTATCAAGCAGAAAGAAAAGGGGAAAACAGTTAAGCTTTTTAAATGTCATCACGCTAGCTGGATCAGTTGCGGGACCATTGATAGGAGCTTTCATTTTAACAGAGTTTGGTTTTCATATTTTATTTATTATTGTTACGATTATTCTTCTTTTATCTATGATTCCTCTGATATTGAGCATTGAAATTAAGCCCCATTATCAAGATTCATATAAATCAGCAATTGGTCTTATTTTCAAAAAAGGATGGCGATTAAAAACATTATCTTTAATGCTTTACGGAGTTGACTCTGGGATTAGTACAATTTTTTGGCCTCTTTTCCTTTTCATTATAGCAATCAATTACGCCAATTTGGGAATTATTAGTTCTATATCTCTACTACTTTCTTTAGTAATAATTTTCTATACGGCTCATGCAACTGATAAGTACGATAAAATAAAAGTGTTTCGATCGGGCTGTTTCTTGGCATCACTTGGTCAAATTGCCAAAATTTTTGTCCAAGGAGCTCCTTCAGCGGTCGCCGCTCAAAGTTTCCTTCAAATTGGCGATACCTTAGATACAACTCCTTTAACTGCCTATATTTATGATACGACCCAAAGAGAAAGGATTCATGAAGGGAGATTTATTGTCTTTTGTGAAGTTGTCCAAAACTTGGGTACTTTTTTTATCTACGCTTTTGCTGGTTTTTTCTTCTTGCTCTTTCCTGACTCGAGAATTGTTATTTTCTTTCCAATAGCGGCACTTTCAATTTTCTTGGCAGGTATTTTGGGAAAAGTTTTTGAAAAGAGAATAGCAGAACATAAAGATATAATCAAAGGCGAGCTCGGTGAGCATATGTAAAATTAAAAGATGAACAGAGTAATATTTTTCAAACTAAATAACTTGGTAGGAAGATCGAAAAAACTTGATAGATTTTTTATCTTCTGGGCAAGAGATTTTGTTTTTTATTTTACAATTTTTTTAGGAATCTTATTTCTGGTGCCTTCGTTAGCAAAAATCTTTGGCTTAAGCCGTTATTCTTTAATAGCTATTGGGTTGATTAGCACTTTTTCATGGGTGGCAGCAGTTTTAATTAAGACTCTTCATTTCACAGAGCGGCCATATCTTAATAAAAAAACTAAAATATTATTAAAAAAGAAAAAAAATGATCCGGCATTTCCTTCGGGACACGCAGCTCCTTTATTTGCCGCAGGAACAATTATTTTTTATTTTTCACCCATCTTTGGTTCGGTAGTATTGGTCATGGGCCTGATAGTGGGTATTTGTCGAATCATTACCGGTCTTCATTGGCCGATTGATATTGTGGGCGGAGCTGTTTTAGGCTGGCTTTTAAGCTTTTTACTTTACTCTTTTTTGTAAAAGGACCAACCCCTCTTTACTTTTCCAAGATTATTTGCTACCATTAACTTTACTTTCCAAGGAAAGTCGTACTTTCGCAAGAAAGAATGTTTATTCATTTTTAATGTTTATTGATTCATGCCCGTCCCAAAACAGAGACACACAACTTCCAGACGCAACCAAAGACGCTCTCATCTTAAGATTAAAAAAATAGACCTGAGGGTCTGTTCTCATTGCGGTGAACCAGTTTTACCTCATAATCTTTGTTCAAACTGCGGCTATTATAAAGGAATAAAAAGAGTGGATGTTTTAGCAAAATTGGACAAGAAAGAGAAAAAAGAAAAATCAAAACAATTAGCCAAAGAAGAAAAAGACACAAAAGCCAATAAGCCATTGGACTTAGGCGATCTTTCAAAAAAGCACTAAACAAAACGCATTGTCACGGATATGGAAATTCTTTAACAAGCTCAGAATAAGTAGATTTTTATATTTAATTTATAAATTTAACAATATGTCAGAACAAGAATTAAAGCCAGGACAAGAGCAAGGCGATCAATTGGAAGATAAAAATACACCAGAACATATAGCAGAACTTTTAAAAAATCTAGAAACAGAAAATAAGTTAAGAGAAGAAATCAGAAAATTACATAGGCCCATTGAGGAATGTTATGCCCCGCTCGAGCAACTATACAATATGGCACATATGATACCAGATAGCGGAGGAATGATAGACAGAAATGAAGAAAAAGCAGACTTCGTGCGCCTTGAAGTAGCAAATGCGCTTATCGAACTTAATAAATTATTAAGAGAAATGGGGGCGCAGGAATTAAAAGTAGAATAATTTTACGAATTATTTGTTCTCTAATCTGTGTTCATTAGTTCTATACTATAATGGGCTCAAGACATTTAGCTCGAAGTGTTGCCATGCAAACTCTCTATGAATGGGATTTTAATGGTCAACACAACGACAAACTAGAAGAATATTTAAAGAAAAACACTGAAGAGTTTGCAGCTGAATCGGAACATAACGATTACACAGGAAAAATCGTTATGGGTACGGTTGAAAATATTAAAAGCGTTGATGATATTATAAAAAAAGCTGCTCCTCAATGGGGAATTGATCAAATATCATGCACCGATAGGAATATTTTACGGCTGGGAATCTATGAGCTTTTGTATAGTAATTATGACGAAGTTCCTCCAAAAGTAGCAATCAATGAAGCAATAGAACTTGCCAAGGCATTCGGCGGACCATCATCAGGAAAGTTTGTTAATGGAGTTTTAGGCACGATTTATCGGGAAATGGGTGAGCCGCGCAAAGATGAAAGAAGCAAGACGCAAATTGATGCCGAAGAAGACGCAAAAAAGAGTAGCGAGGAAGAAGTGATTCTGAAGGAAAAAACTTTTAAAGAAGAATAGGTTTTTGGTAAAAGTTTAATTTGTGACCTCGTGGTAGTTGGGTAGCTGGGTGATTGAGTTTTATCTCACACAATCACGCAATTACTTAATTACTGGATTTCTGATATGAAAGATTTCTCTTTACTTGAGAAGAAGATCGGGGTTGGATTTAAGAAGCCTGAACTTTTGATGCAGGCGATGACCCATCGTTCTTATCTTAATGAAAATGCCAAGATCAAGGAGCACAATGAAAGACTTGAATTCTTGGGAGATGCAGTCTTGGAACTTATCGTTACTGAGTATTTGTTTAAAAATTACAACAAACCAGAAGGTGATTTAACGAGCTGGAGAGCGGCTCTGGTGAACTCTGAGATGCTTGCGTCGATTTCCCGGGAACTTGGTTTGGAAGAATATTTACTCTTATCAAAGGGCGAGGCTCGCGATATGGGCAGGGCAAGAGATTTTATTCTAGCTAATGCTCTCGAAGCTCTCTTGGGAGCGATTTATCTGGACAGAGGATTGGAAAAAACCAGAGGATTTATTGAAAAACATGTTTTAGTGAAACTGGGAAGGATTATTGAAGAGGAATTATACAGAGATTCTAAAAGTTTTTTTCAAGAAAAAGCTCAAGAAAAAGAAGGTGTCACTCCTCATTATGCAGTTTTAAGTGAATGGGGGCCAGATCATAAAAAAGAATTTCGCGTTGGCGTTTATCTAGGAGAAGAGTTGATTGCTGAGGCAGATGGATCGTCAAAAAATGTTGCAGAAAAAGAAGCAGCCAAAAAGGCGCTTGAAATTAAAAAATGGTAACTTAAAAAATTCGAAATTCGAAATTCGAATATCGAAACAATATCTAAGTTTTAAATTAGAAAAATGTTTAGAACATTTGAATTTAATGCTTAGGATTTGTTTTGGATTTCGAGCTTCGTGCTTCGGATTTATATAAATAATTATGTTAATAATTCGTTTATCAAGATACGGCAGAAAGAATGACCCTAGTTTTAGAGTTGTTCTTCAGGAAAAACATCGCGCACCAAAAGGAAAAGCGATTGAATTTTTGGGTTTTTATAATGCTCGTTTAAAGCAAAAAAGCCTAAAGACAGACAGGATTAAATATTGGATATCGCAAGGCGCTCAAATTTCTGATACAGTCCATAATCTTTTAGTGAGTGATAAGACAGTAGAAGGTCCAAAAAAGAAAGTAACCTTCACAAGAAAGAAAACCGTAGAGGAAGCAAAAGAAAAAGAAGCGAAAGCAGTGGCTGATGCTGGGAAAATAGCAACAGAAAAAAAAGCGGCTGAAACAATAGAGTCAGCTAAAGTAGAACTAGCCAAGACTGAGCCGGCTGAAGTCGAGCCAAAAACAAAAGAAGAAGTTAAAGAAGAGAAAAAGGAAGATCCGTCTAAAACTGAAACAGAACCGGCTAAGGCCGAGTCAAAAAAGCCAGCAAATGAAGAAAAACAGGAAAAATAGAGTGAAAATATTGACTTTTTCTTATGATTGAAGTATAATGAGAGTAAGATACGAGTAGTGCTCTCCCCGGTTTGTCGGGGGTAAAGGTCGAGCCTACCAAATTGTTAATTGATTGAGTGATCGAAAAGATTTTAAAGATCTCCGGATCAATAGGAATCTTTTCTTGAATGATATGGCTACAAAGAATACCGACCAAGATTTTATCGAGACAGTCGTTAAGGCGTTGGTAAACAACCCTAGCGAAGTTAAGACTACTCGAACGGTTGATGAGATGGGTGTATTGGTCACCTTGAAGGTCAATCCCGAAGATATGGGAATCATCATTGGCCGCGGTGGTCAAAATGCTCGAGCCATTCGCACCTTAGTCCGCGTTGTTGGAGCAAAAAATAATGCTCATGTCAATCTCAGGATTGAAGAGCCAGAGGGACGAGAACAAAAACCTGCCCCTTCAAAAGCAGCCTCAAAGGCCGCTGAAGCTTCAGACGATGTAGACAAGGCAGTCGAAGACTTGAATCTCTAGACCATTGATATATAAAAATATTCCCAGCTCTATCGCAAGATAGGGCTGGGTTTGTTTTGGGGAAGGAATTAACCCCGCACCAGTCGATGCGGGGTTGTTAATTGCGTAATTTCTCACAAGCTCGAAAACGCAATCAACAAAAAAAGGCACGCGCTATGCGTGCCTGTTGCTACTTATGGTTTAACAACGCTTAACCCAAGGAACTCTATTGTAATGATGCCAATAACAGGACAGGCCTGTAGGGCTTGAGTCGTCTTTTTACCAATGATCTCGCTTAGGGTTTTTCCCGAAGCGAATTCTCTAGCGATTTCCTTTATTCGTTGGGAAACTATTTTTGACAGCCCATCGGCAGTAATAGGAGAACTTTCCAGAGGAACAGGGTTGTTAGGAATATCGAACACAATTTCTGCCTTGACTTTTGCTATGAAGTCGCCGTCTTTGGTATTTACTCGACAGAGACTTGAATCCCAATCCTTCTCTTTGTTAAAAACTCCGATATTGTATGAAAAGAAAGGCCAAAGATAGAAACGTTCACCAGGGACAAGAACTCTGTTGCCCAAGATAACGAATGTATTTTTTCTAACTTTTCTATATGACTTGAAAGAAAAGATATATAGAGCATCAAGACTAAGAATAATTAATGATATATATCTGATGGGTGGACAAAAAAGAAAAATAATTCCATTCAAAAGCAATACAATCATATTCAAGAAAAATAGTTTGTTTCTATTCTCTAATGGATTATCTAAAGCGAAAAGTGCCATACAAGCACTTGCTGCTACAAAAGCCATAATACCAATATCTTTTGCAATTAATTGAGCACAAAGGACCGCAATTGCAATTATTACTGAAAGACCGAGGAGCCAAACAAAGGTAACTTTCTTATCCACTTTCATTATTCTCTCCTTTTTCTATTTTTGAAGAACTGAGTATATCGTATTACTATTTTATAAATTTGTCAATAGACTAGAAGCTGGAAGTTGGAAGTTAGAATTCGGAATTTAGAATAATTTCAAATTTCAAATAATAAATACGAGATTCTTCACTGCGTTCAGAATGACAAATAAATATATTTTATAAATATCATTGACTTTTGGATAGAGATATGCTATAATGGAGTTAGGAGAAAGAGGTTCCCTATTATATAAGGGAATGCGGAACGCAATTTCATAGTTACAATATATGTAGCTATAGAGCGTTCTCTCCGGCGGTTTGTCGGCGTAGCAGTACAGAAGTCAGTCAAGACACGCCTAAGACGCAAAAGGAGAGAGCATGTTCAAGCTGTTTGCGCGAAAGCGTCAAGAACCAAAGCCAGAGGTGAAGCCTGAGAAGATCATCGGTCGAGTGCTGATGCTAGAAGAGACAGAATTGCCCATGACTTGCAGAATGGGATACATTATCCGCGAATGTGACCTTCTGGATGAGTCAGCGCATTGTCTCAGGGTTCGGTTTCCTCGTCGTGAACGCTATACGTTTGGCGAGTTCAGAACTGCACCATCGTTTGAATTCTGGGCATCGAAGAATGATTCCAGAATCATCGATGTGATCAGGAACTAAGAGAAAAGAGGGTCGGTGTCCGAGGGGCGCCGGCCTTTTTCTTTTTGTACTAAACATCTATTGACTTTTTGCACGATATTTAATAGAATTATGGCATCTTAAAAAAGGAGGTGTACTTTAAAATGAAAATTGTAAACGGAGGAACAAGAATTGTTATTCTTATTGGTCCTTTTGCTATAAAGATAGCCAAAATGGATTTTTCCATTAGAAGGCTTGGGTTTATTTATAAGTATCTCAGGGGCAGAATAAAACCTAACGAGAAAAGAGTTCTTAATGTCTGGATTGTCCTTGGTGACTTAATTGCGGGGATATTTGAAAACTGGAGCGAGAGGAAGAATTGGAAAAAGAACAAAGCAAGTTTCATGGCTCCAACGTACTTCAGTCTGGGAATTGTTAATTTGCAGAAAAGAATAAAAGGAAAGTATCTATCGGATGAAGAGCGTATTGGTCTGTGGCAAAAAGTCTGCGAGGCAACTAATAATGAAGCTGAGCGTACCTATAGCCATCATTTATCGGGATTCGATAATCTAATTGTTACAGCCAATGGAGTAGTTCTTGTTGATTATGGAGATAGCTTGCCAGGAGATTTTGAGATAGCTCTCTGTGGTTTTCTCAAAAAACATCGTCGTGTACTAGAAGAAATATTTTCGAGAATATAACCGCTCGCATTAGGCGAGCGGTCTTTCTTAATATAAAAAAAAGGGCTTATGTTTCTCATAAGCCCTCTGGTGGGACAGGACAGATTCGAACTGTCGGCCTCTCGGTTGATCATGCCGAGCGCGCTTCCAGGCTGCGCTACTGCCCCAACGATTAAGATACATCTTATCAAATAAAAATTCTTTGTCAAGAGATACTTTCTGTAAAAAAAAAGACCCGGCGGCACAAACCGGGCCTGAGACACACAAGCATACACTTGTCAGAAGAGGGGAAGGTGGTGCCAAGTCTCTTCGCACTGTCTCAAAGAAACATTGGGTAGGGCTACCAGCGTACCGGCAACCCATCCAGTCTCTCTATTTTCTATTATATTTCTTTTTATGTTTTTGTCAAGAGGTGTAGTTGAATTTAGAAGCTGGAAGCTGGAATTTAGAATAATTTCAAAATTCAAATGGCAAATAAACATATTTTACAATTGGTATTGTTGACTTGATTGTTATTATGTGTTATCTTGATGGATATGCGATTTGATATTATTACAATTTTTCCTGACATTCTTAGCTCTTATTCAAAAGAGTCGATTTTGGGTCGAGCGCAGAAGAAAGGGCTGATTGAAGTCAATTTTCATGATTTGCGCGACTATACAACAGATAAACACAGAACCACTGATGATACGCCTTTTGGCGGCGGACCGGGAATGGTGATGATGGTCGAGCCAATATTTAAGGCCGTTGAGGCCTTAAGCGCGAAATACGAAATACGAAATACGAAATACGAAAAGAGAGTTATTTTGTTGTCGCCAAAGGGAAAAAAGTTTGATCAGAAAATGGCCAAAAGATTAAGCAAGTACGATCAATTGGTTTTTATTTGCGGAAGATATGAGGGAGTGGATGAGCGGGTTAAAGAATATATAGCAGATGAAGAAATTTCTATTGGCGATTATGTGCTTTCAGGAGGAGAACTGCCAGCAATAGTGATTGTTGAAGCGGTCAGCCGTTTGATCCCGGGTGTTTTGGGAAACAAAGAATCACTTGAGAGCGAAAGCCATACAAATGTCGGTGATCTTGATTTTCTCCAATATACCAGACCAGCAGAATTTATAACAGGTGATGGTAAAAAATTAAAAGTACCAGAGATATTGTTGTCTGGCGATCACGCAAAAATTAAAAAATGGAGAGAAGAAACAAGTAAGAAAAATATTAAGAATATATTGTGATTTTTAAATGTTTAAAGTATACTTAGTTTGAGGTGATAAATATGAATAAACAAAAATCAATATCAAAAAAAGAAATAGTCTTTGAAGTAGGAAAGAATTATAGATTTGACACAAAAGGAGCTGTGAGAATAGCTCATCAGATCAGTATTATAAAAGAAAGAGAAGAAAAAAACCGCTTACGTCAATGTCTCAATATTCAGAACAACTAACAAGCGAATTAAATGTAAACCTTGGGAAAATACTCGCAAGCAAATACATATTATTTGATACTTGTGTTGTATCAAGATTATCTAATTCAAAAACGGAATCTCCCACTACGGAGATTTTTGACTTTTTAAATGACATAAAGTGCATACCAGGCATATCGGAACAAATATTTGTAGAGTATTTAAGGGATCATCAAAACTCGCAATCTTTTGAGAAGGCGAGAGAATTCCTATCAAAATTTCCAAGAAAGACACTGTCACCCGCCAGAATACCTAATTTTGACAAGAGGATGATAACAATAGACAGAATAAATCAAAATTATGGCTATAGAGCAAAACAAATTTCTTATGTAGACTTAACAATTGCGGTTTTTTTGCACTACTGGCCAGATAATCTTTTTTTGGCTACTTTCAACATTAAAGATTTTTGTCACAAAATTTTTGATGTAGTATATGTTATGCCTATAATATTTGGGAATAACCTAGAATTATTGGGCATAATAAAGGCTAATAGAGAAAATCTTGTAGCAGAAAACAAAAAATTGGTGAGTGTCAGGTCATGATTAATTTCTGTTAAACAATAAACCTTAGAATTAAAAAAGAACTCATTTGAGTTCTTTTTTAATGCGGGATGGACCCTCCTACGCCTACGGCTTCGGATGGGCACTGCGGGATTATTCAAATCCCTTTACCAATCCAGCGCATCAAAAAACCGCTGTCAAAAACAGCGACTTTTTTATGCGGGATGGACGGGATTTGAACCCGCGACCTCTGCCGTGACAGGGCAGCGTTCTAGACCAACTGAACTACCATCCCAAATTATTTATATTATATGCCGGTGAGAGGAGTCGGACCTCTGACCTAACGCTTATGAAACGCTCGCTCTACCGCTGAGCTACACCGGCCCAACTACGCTTCGGTTATCACCGGAGCTTCGATGGGCGAGTATTCGTTTAATATTACTACTTGCCCGTTTGAACCCCGGCTTGCCGGGGGAAGGATGGAGCTAACCGGTGTTTTTATTAATCAATTTTACTACCTGCTTCTTCGCCGGGAGTTATAGTGTAAATTTCTTTAATAATAAACTCAACAACTCCTTTGGGAATTCTGTCTGGTTTCTTTTCTTGAATAAAACTCTTACCCATTTCATAGATTTTTCCCTCTGTGTGATATTTTACTTCTCCTCTTAACTTATATGCTTCTTCTGTTTGAGAGTTCCAAAACGATACACAGGCATTACTATTTTCCAAAAGATTCCCTTTAGTAGCTTTCATGAAATTATCTATCAATAATATAGTTCCATCTTCCTTGATTTTCTTCCAAAAAACAGGCACAACATTTGGCATGCCGTTTTTATCGCTAGTGCCAAAAGCAACCAAATCTATTTGATTAAATAGTTGTCTAACTTTATCTGGAATGTTCATATACATTCAAAGAGAAAAATTTTGCGGGAGCGGGACTCGAACCCGCAACTGGAGCTTATGAGACTCCCGAGTTGCCATTACTCCATCCCGCTATATTTTAAGCACAGAAAAACCTGTACTTGGAAAGAGTATAACTATTTTAATAGAAAAACCAAAAAAAGCAAGCCCAGTTGTTTTTATACGAGATTCTTTTCCTTCACCATACCGTACAGGATCAAAATGACAAATATTAAAAATTCTAGATTCCGTATTAAATACGGAATGACAGATGCCTAGATTTGGTTTCGCACACCATCTTATTGACATAAAATAAATGATGTGATAGGATACAGACAGTCCTTAAAGGTCTGGTTCCAAAGGAGGAATCAATGAGTCAGGAGAAGCTGGAAAAAGGAGTAAGGGTTTTTTTTAGGCAGATGGAAGAAAGATTAGCAGGACTCACTCCTGCTGAGAAACAGCAATATTTAGAGGGATTATTCCATGCCTTTGATGCTGTAACAAGATTCTGCAATCCGGACGACATTACGCCATTTGAAAGAGAGCAATTTATTAGCTTTGCAAAGACTCACGCTTATTCAGAAACGACTCATCTGGAACTTGACAATTCGAGAATGAAATCTCTCGTCGATACCGATAGTGAAAGTTTCGCAAGAAGCCTTGCATTCGCAGCGAGGGTTCAGATGAGTTTTCTAGGAATTCCACTTGACCCTAGACAGCAGATGAAATTAGAGGATGCGGTTTCTTTGGCTGCTATTAAGGCTGATCGTAAGCCTTAGGGAATTTCAGGACGGAGTGAGATCACTCCGTCTTTTTTGTTGACATTTTTGGAATTAAGATATAGAATGCGGATGAATGTTCTTTTAAAATCAAGGTGATGTTGTCCTCCTACGCTGAAGCTTCGGAGGATCTAAGAGTTTTTAACTTTCGCAAAGCTCAAGAAAAAACTCTAAGAGAGGTGAGGCATGCAGCGAGAAAGGGAAGGAAAGAAGTGGTGGGGATTGGATGTTTTTGGCAAAGTTGCTCAACAAGGAGAAATTGATCTTCGCAGCCTTTTTGCCGTAGCTGATGAAAAAGAACATTTTGGTGAAGAAGTTGCTTTAGTTGATGAGGAACTTGGAATATTGCCCGAAGAAGTATTTGGAATGTTTGGAGAACAGAGAGTTAATGTTATTCTTAATAAATCATCAACTAATACTGCGTGGCTTATAAATGGAGTTAAGATAGTGGCGCGAGATTGTCTTGCTAATCTTACAGATCTTCCCGAGGCAGTCAGGGTGATGTTTCTTTATTATCCTCATTCCGATATTCTTGTTCTTGAAAATTTTTCAGGAAAAAGAATTTATGTACGAGACGGTTTTGCAGCAGTATATACTTCTAAATTAATATATAGGAAAGTTGAAAAAAGAGATTAATTTATTAAAGAGAAAAGGAGATGAATAAGAAATGGCAAAAGTAAAATGGTGGGGAATGAATCATAAGGGGTTAGTTGCAAGAGAAGAGCAATTTGACCATACAGACGGTCTTATTGCCGTTGCCGAAGGTAAAAAGATGATTGGAACGGCAATTGAGCTGGTCTCTGACAATGCGCCACAAATCAAAGCAAAGCCGAGCAAAAGAAGATTTGACATTATAATTAAGGGCACATTTAGAGGAACAAGACTAGTCAGAAATGTAAAATTGGTGGAGCGAGCAGAGAGAAGAGATTTGAAAAATCATCCGGGAGTGCTTATTGGAAAGATTGGTCCTTTTGAAAATATTCTTGTGTTTGAAAATGAATCAGGGAGGAAAATTTATGTTATTAGTTGTTGTGTCGCGCGATATAATGCTAAATTAGTTGGCAAGAAAAGGAGGGCAAATGCCAAAAGTGGTAGTGGTGGAAATATCGCTAAATGATTTGAGAAAGATTGCCGAACGAGCAAAAACGGATAAAGAAAAAAAACCGAGAAAGTCGCACAAAAGCTCTCCAAGGACAGCAATAAAAAAAACAAGAGAAACTCTTAGAAAAGAACTGAATAAAACATTTGACATGGAAGCGGATTTGCTAATTGCAACTGTTCTTGAAAAACTCAAAACAGCTGCTAGGCACCCTAAGAGAGTTGTTGACAAAGGTTTATTTGTTAAGGCGAGAGTAAAGATAGCTCTAGCCCATTCAGAAGATCTTGAATTTGGCTCGCCCTGTGTATTGAGAGATGACGATGCCACTTTGTATCGTGTTTTACATCAAAAAGTTAACGATAGAAATGCTGGCAGTCCAATTAGATTCGAACTTGTTAAGGAACCTATTGGATCATGCGAACAACATTATTTGGAGGCAAGAGCAAACTTAGAACATGAGTAGGACAAACGAGGCGTATTAGAAAAATACGCCTCTTTTTTGTCGGAGGCTCAGCCTCCCACATATGTCTTTAGAATTACTTATTAAGGATGGCCTTGAAAAGCTGTCTAGGACCGTCCCGAAAAGGAATCGGGATAAATCCTCGACAGCTTAATATTAATATTACAAATCAAATCTATTGAAGTCGGACTTCAATAGATTAACTTCTACGAAAGGTTGATGAAAACTTCGGAATGGTAAATTTAATTGTATTTAAATTGTATTTAAAGGGGATTGGGGTAAAATAAAATAATAAAAAATAAATATATAAATATAAAAATATAAAAATGAGACCTGAATATTCTATTAAATCAAATTTCGAATCAGAACAACCTGAAAATCCGCGCTTGAAAGAATTAGAATCAAGAAGAGAAAGTTTAACAGAGGAAGAAAAGGCGGAATTAATGGGACTTCGTATTTTTCCTGACGATCCTCGTGGCGCTGAATTATGCAAAAAAGAAGCTTTGGGTCTTATTAATGAAGAAGAACGGAGAGAGTTAAATCGGTTGAGGCAATTAAAAACGAGAAAGGAAAAATTTTCTCCGGAGGTACAACGGCTTTTTGAAAAGACAGAAGCCAATGATCCTGATGTTGAAGAAGTTAGGATGAATAATGGAAAATTGATTGAAGTTTTAAGTTCTGATGAAAAAGAAAAAACAATCTTAACTTTTGGCCTGATTGGTTGTTATGGTGTTGTTCTATTTACTGAACATGAGGATGGTACTAGGGATTGTATTTTGACGCATTATGATCCAACCAATTTATTAGAAAATACACATAAACTAACTGAACTAATTGCGCGTGCAGAAAAAATGAAAACAGCTAAAAAGAAACATAGTTTATTGATTATGGAAGAAGGAAATTGGCAGCAAGATCCGCAGACAGGAAAATATGAAATGCAGCCAGAAGAAGGATCCAAGGCAGATAGATTGGAAACGGCTATTTTGGCTGAGTTAGGTTCCGATGTTCAGATAAAAATTGAGCCGTATTCAACAAAGGTAGAAGAGACGATTGAGAATTGGGGAGTTTTGACTGTGCGGGTGCCGCCAGCAGGAAAAGGAGACGCAACTTACGAAACATGGTTTAGTGGGGGAAAGTTTTAGTAAATAGTTCTTACGAAGTCCGACTTCGTAAAGTTTCTTGTTTTTGTAAGGTTTGATTTTTAGTCGCTAGACACTAGACACTAAGTCCCATTTTTTTTAGGATTGTTTTGTCGGAGACCGAGCCTCCGATTTTCTATAACCAGCGATGAAATTTTGAAATATGTGGGAGGCTGAGCCTCCCACATATGTCTTATTTAAAGAGATTGGGAAGGAAGATTTTGGAAAAAATATGATTTGTCGTCTTACGCTGCCTCTTTCGCCAAGGCTTCGGAAGGCCAAGAAAGGCTATGGAACGATTTGAATTCGAGGGGGATTGGGGTAAAATAAAAATGTATGAAACTTAATCAATTACAAAAAAATAAAAAATAAGATTATTTTTGCATAATTATTTAGTTTACATTCATTGACTTAATATAAACTAAGTAGTAACATAGTTAATGTCTATAAAAACAAGTAAACTAATATGAAAATAGAAATTGGTAAAAATATAAAACAAAAAGAAGGCTATTCAGCTTTTACCCCGTCTTTCTTTCCTCCAGAGAGAATTTTTGATGTTTCTCCAGCAATTTTTATCAAAGCGGCTGAGGCGGATCGTCTTATTGGTAAACTTGACGGCATTACACACACACTTCCTGATGTAAATTTTTTCTTGAATATGTTTGTGGCCAAGGATGCCGAGTCATCCGCTCAAATAGAAGGAACTAAGGCTACCATTATTGACGTAATGGAAGCTAATGTTGGAGTTGCGGCTAAACAAACCGATTCAGATGATATTTTGTATTACATAAAAGCGTTGAATTATGGCTTAAAGCGTCTTAAAGAGTTTCCTTTATCTCTTCGGTTGATTAGAGAAATACATTCTCAATTAATGACTGGTGCCAGAGCAAGTCATTTTGCCGATCCTGGAGAATTTAGAAAATCGCAAAATTGGATAGGGGGAACTAATCCAAATAATGCCACCTATGTGCCACCTGCGGTGGGCGAAATGAATCGAAGCTTAAATGACTTTGAGAAATTTTTGCACAACGAAAAATTAACCCTCCCTCTTATTCATGTTGCAATAACGCATGCCCAATTTGAAACAATTCATCCTTTTCTTGATGGTAACGGCAGAACAGGTCGTTTAATTATTACCCTGCTTTTGTGCCATAGAAATATGTTGGAACGGCCAGTTTTATTTCTTTCTTCGTATTTCAAAAAACACCAAAAAATTTATTATCAGAAATTAAGCGGTTATCACGATGGTAACATTGAGCCGTGGTTGGATTTTTTCTTAGATGGAGTAATAGATATTGCTAATAATTCTATTCTTGTTTCAAAAAATATTACCAAACTTCGCGAAGATGATATGGCAAAAATAACATCTCTTGCTAAGCGTGAATCAGAAAGCGGAGTTTTGATCTTGAGGAAATTATATTCACAGCCAATAGTGTCGACAAAAACCATCATGGAGTGGACAGGCTTTTCTCGCGTCGGCGCACAGAAAGTTATCAATAGATTCGTAAAACTTGAGATTTTAACAATTAAGGATGAAAAAGAAACATACGACAGAAGTTATATGTATAGAAAATATATAGATATATTTACAAGATAAATATAAATTGGAGTCTAGGAGTAATTTAAACTCAAAGGGGCTGGAGTAAAATAAAAATATATGAAAAAAGAAATTAAACCAAATCTATTGAAGTCGGACTTCAATAGATTGATTAATGATGATGAATTGAATAAATTTAATCTTTTTTAATTTTACGACACACCCCGCATGAGAGTGCTTTTTTAGAAATTAAAAATATGAAATCAAAAAGAGACAATTTTGAATTTATCTTAAACAAAAAGCTAAATCACATTCTTAACAGAGATTTTTCGGATGCTGAAAAAGCATTAAAAGAAGGTTTGTTCAAGTCGGCAGTTGTGTTATACGGAGGGATAATAGAAGCTGTGCTTTTATATTTTTTGCTTTCAAAGGTGAACGATAAAAATTTCAGAAAGGAATTAAAGAAAATCCCAATGAAAGATAAAAATAAAAAGGAAATCAAGAGCTATTATAAAAAGATAAAAAAATTAAACTTTAATCAGCTTATTAAATATGCTAATCAGTTAAATATTATATTAGATCCTAGCGTGAGTAATACAATTAGAGATTTTCGTAACTTTATTCACATATTCAAGGAATTAGAACGGCTTTTTGTAATCAACAAATCGAATGCGAAAACAGCAGGAGATTTTACGAAAAATATTATTGACGATTTTAATAAAGATTGGAAAAATAAAACAAAAAAAGGAAAATTATTCTTTACCGATAGAAGGGCAAAATATTTTGATATCAGAAGTAGATCAATAAACAATGATTTATTGAGGGAGCTTTGTAATAAAAATTATATTGACCTCGATAAATTTAGAAGCATTTATCCAGGGCAAAATATAGGATCGGCCCTCAGCAATATGAGTGGATGGGGGATATGCCAGATAGATTCTTTATTGTGGGATCAAATGTCTGGACGTTTTCAGAAATGGATTTTTAATCCTTATTTCAAGGATTACACGAGAAATTACTTAAGAGTGGATAGAGCGAAGAAAAAATAGCAAAGACAAAAAATATTGAAGAAAAACACAGACCAAAAACACAGACCAAAAACAAGCAGGAGTTATAGATTAGGGAATAAATACAACTTATATAAATTGCGGAGGCACTGGACCAGATGCGGGCTTGATAAGTAGGGGAAAAGAAATAAAATCAATAAACAGTAAGTGGACTGTCAAAAATAATATGAAATTTAACCAACAAAAAATAGAAAAAAATTAGGAGAATAAAAATATGTTTAAACTTTGGAGCGAAATAAATCAGGACTCAAAAATATATTTAAAACCCGATTTAGGCTTAAGGAGTTGGGGTGAGTTGACGTCAGAAGAGAAAGAAAAAATATGGCACTATTTAGATTGGTATTTTTTTGATGCGCAGATAAGGGAGCAGCGCGGTATGATAGGCAATATTGAAAAGAAGTTTTATGAGTTTTACGGAGAATATAAAGAAAAAGAATATAAACAAAAAACCGTGTATAAGAGCATTTTATATTTAAATGAAAACTACAAAGCAAAAAGTTTCGCTGATAGTTATTTAAGAAATCCAAATCTAAACACGGCTTGTTATGATTTTCACAATATCTTTATGAAACAAGAAGAATCTGTTGTGATGGAATTATTATCTGTATATGCAAAATTTTTATATGAGTTTACTAAAAACGATGGTTACATTTATAAGTCAGAAAACGAAATCGAAAAAGATTTTTTAGAGCGGAAAATAAAAGCGGAATATAATTTTTTTGATAATTTTTCGAACAGAATTAACGATGTTTTTCTGCAATTTGGAATTAAGTATTATTTGACTAGAGATGGTTTTGTGCCACGACAAGACGAAAAAATAATTGAGGAAATATACGAACCGGTTCTGAATTACTTATCAAACCAAAAATGGGAAAAGGTAAACGAAATATTATCAGACGCTTTTTCTGATTATGGCAAAGACATGCCACAGGGGTATAGTGGCTGTGTAACTAAAACTATTTCTGCTATCGAAGCTTTCCTGCAAATCTTGGTTGATGGCAAAACCGGAGGAGCGACGCTCTCCCTGTCATTAGTAAAGGCTCAAAAAAATAATTTGATTCCTAGTGATGTTTTTACTCAAACAATATTCAAGAACATTAATTCTATTCTTTCTCGCGAGAGAAAATCTACTGGCGACGCACATCCGAAGGATGAATATGCAACGGAAAAAAATGCTCGAATGATATTAAATTTAGCAATGATATTTATGCAGCATTGCATTCAATAGTAATCACACAGTAAATTAGGTGAAAGAATTAATTAAATATTTTTGTATAAATGGAGAATATAAAATTAAATAAATATTTAAAAGAAATAAATCAAAATTGATTGGCACACAAAAAAAACAAATTATAAGAATTAAATCAATAAATTTATGAAAAAAGGATTATTAATAATTGGATTAGTGATTGTGGTTGTTTTGGGGATAGTGTATTTATCTCAAAAACCACCTGTTGCGCAAAAGGATTATAAAAACATCGCCTATAAAATAGATGGCGAGATTTTTCAATTAAAAAATGGTTTGTCGGAAAGCGAGATTAATTCTAGTTCTGCTTCAAAAACCACCACTCGCTATTTTGGCAATGAGGCAAGAGCAGATTTAAATGGCGATGGAAAAGAAGATATTGTTTTTCTTTTGACACAGAATAATGGAGGAAGCGGGACTTTTTATTATATTGTTGTGGCGCTTTCTTCTGTCGATGGTTACAAAGGTACAAACGGAATTCTTTTAGGAGACAGAATTGCGCCTCAGACCACAGAAATAAAAGACGGAGAAATTATCGTGAATTATGCGGATAGAAAACCGAATGATTCTTTTGCTATCGAGCCAAGTGTTGGAGTGTCGAAATATTTGAAAGTTGTAGGAAATCAGATTGTGGAAAATAAAGAATAGCGAACCGCGTATAGCGTATTTCGTATTTTGTATTACGCACAACAGATAACATTATATTGAAACTTCGGAATCGAACGTATTGACAAAGGTTTTGGATCGGGTATCATTGTAATACATTGTATTACATGTGATTATCAAAAATATGCGGGAAATTATAAATATTTCACTTCCTTCTCAAATGGCCAAAACTGTCAGAAAAGCAACTAAAGACGGTGGCTATATTAGTGTCAGTGAATTTTTCAGAGGACTTTTTCGCGATTGGCAGGAAAACCAACTATTAAAAGAACTGAATTTAAGCCGCAAAGAAATTAACGCTGGCAAAGGTAAAGTTTTAAAATCTCTTAAAGATTTGAGATAATTTTTTCATGAAAATTATTTATAGCCCTAGATTTTCAAGGGAATATAAAAAGCTACCTAAATCAATCAAGGATTTGGCAGAAAAGTGTGAAAAGATTTTTCGCAAAGACCCATTTAGCGCACAGCTCAAAACCCATAAATTAAAAGGAAAGTTAAAGGAATTTTTATCTTTTTCAATCGGCTATAAATATCGGATTATTTTCGAATTGGATAAGCATAAAAAAATCGCTTATTTTCATTCGGTAGGCGATCACGAGATTTATCAATAAGACTGAGAATAACTTTACAACTTTACCCTCCTTCGCTATCTTCTCCGTTAAAACTACGGAAGGCCAAAGAAAGCTACAGAAGGGCAGGCAACGAAACAACCCTCCTTCACTAGGAGATTTTTTTATTTATGAAGCCAAAATTTAATAAAAAGCTTGCATTTTGGAGTGGATTGTGGTATAATGAATAGTGAAAGAGAGTTGAATTGTAGCCCGCCCAAGGCGGGTTCACAACTCTCTAACGCTTACAGTGCTCGCTAAGAGAGTTGGAATATCTCTAACAAGGGAGGAAGAAAAAACAATGAAGATCAGGAAAGTTATTGATGGTCACGAGTATGGTCCGAGCGAGTATTCGAATCCTCTCATAGTGAGGGGAATCCTTCGCGGTTGGCTGCTTGGTTCTGAAGGAAAGATCTGTGAAATCGTGACCGAACCGACGAAAGTTCTGATTAGAGTCAGAACAAGGTGGAATCGGTCGCGACAGAACGAGATGGAGCTGTCGGGAACAGAGAAAGAAATTCGCGAAACCGCGTTTAGCTTTCTCTCGGAGATGTATTCCTACTTCGTATCCGTTGTTTATTCGCGGAAGGGAAAGACAGCTCAGAGGATGTTCGAGGAAGCCAAGCAAAATGGCGCCAGAGATGTGGCGAAGGTCATCAAGACCGGAGTCATTCTCTGGGGATGCGTGGATGAAACCGACGAAGCGATTGAGCTTCTCTGGAAGATGGACGATCTTACCGAGATTATTCATCTGATCGGAGCGGCTCGAGACGAAGGAAAGCCGATCACGGAAGTGGCGGCAGTTCTTCAAGTGTAGTGCGAAAACGTGGTCCCGGCGACAGAGGTTGCTGGGACCATTTTTTGTTTAAAAAGAGATTTATATAACGCGAGATTCTTCCCCCGTACCATGCGGTACGGGGTTCAGAATGACTCACAATTAATTACTGGATTCCTGCCTTCGCAGGAATGACAAAGGGGGCGCAGGAATGACACACGAGATTGTTGTCGGAGGCCGAGCCTCCGATTTTTTTTGTTTAGTTTTCCTATTGAAAGGTTGGGGTGGATTTGGTATGATTTATTCTAGAGTAATTTTATGGTAGCAATAAGTTATATTTTAGGATTAATCCTGATAACAGGACTTTCTTTAGTTTCTTTGGTGTTTTTTCTTATTCGGATGAGCCCGGAGGAACTTAAGGGGTTTGAATTTGCGATTTTCTATCTGAGCATTTTTCTGAGCCTATCGGGGATTTTTACGCTTTTGGGAACGGTGGCGAGGAGGGTGCGGAGCCAGTTTAGGATTAATTGGAAGATGATTGCGCCGGCGCTGAGGCAGGCGGTTGTGATGGCGGCGATTGGGACGGTGATGCTTCATTTAAGCTCGAAATCGCTTTTGAGCTGGGGGACGGCGCTGATGCTGGTGGCGATCGGTTTATTAATCGAAGGCCTTGTGGCTTTTCGGGAAAAATACTATGCAAAAGGAACTCAAAAAAATTAACGAAAATTTTGTAGTGAAGATTGGCGAGGTCGGATCGCTTTCTGATTTGAAAAATTTGGAGAGAGATTTTTTGGGCAAAGAGGGGGCGCTCAAGAAAATTTTGGATTTGCTTAAGACGCTGGATGAAAAAGAAAGGAGCGTGATTGGAAAATTGGCGAATGAGCTGAGGACGGATTTTAAAGAAAAGATAAAGAAGAAAGAGGGGGAGCTTTTGGAAAATGCCGGCGATAATAACGAGCAGGTTGATGTTTCTTTGCCGGGAAAAAAGATTAGTCAGGGACATATTCACCCATTAACCCAGACACTTGAAAATATCAAGAGGGTGTTTGAGTCAATGGGATTTTCTGTTTTTTTGGCTCCAGAAATTGAGACAGAATTTTATAATTTTGACGCTTTGAATGTGCCCGAATATCATCCGGCGAGAGATTTGTGGGATACATTTTGGCTGAAAGAAGGGATGCGGGTAACGGGTCACGAGTCGCGAGTTGAAAGTTCAGAATCTTCAAGTACGGGATACGATATACAAAATACGAAATTGTTGTTGCGAACGCATACTTCAGCAATGCAACATCATTACATGAAAGATCATAATCCGCCATTTAGGATTATTACTCCAGGAAAATGTTTTCGTTATGAGGCGAGCGACAGTTCCCACGATATTCAATTTTTTCAGATTGATGGGTTAGTGGTGGACAAAGATGTTTCGATCGCCAATTTTAAGGCGATTATTGAAGAATTATTTAAACGGATTTTTTCAAATAAAGTCAAGGTGCGCATGAGACCGGGATATTTTCCTTTTGTTGAACCGGGATTTGAAATTGATATTGCCTGCTATAATTGTTCTGGCAAAGATTGTCCGGTTTGCAAGGGAACTGGCTGGCTTGAAGTTATGGGGGCGGGCATGGTTCATCCGGAAGTATTTAAAAAAGCCGGTTACAACCCAGCTCATTGGCAAGGATTTGCTTTTGGGATGGGCGTTGAAAGAATTGCCATGATTAAATATGGCATATCAGACATCAGAATGTTTTATCAAAACGATTCACGATTTTTGAAACAATTCTAAAAAAATTAAAAGTTCAAAGTTAAAAGTGAAAAGTTAAGGAAGGATTAATTTATGAAGTTTTCCTACAAGTGGATAAAAGAATATATTGAGACCGATTTGGTTGCAAAAGAAGCAGCCGAACTTTTAGTATTTCATTCTTTTGAAACGGAGATTATAAAAGAAACAAAAGAAGATACGATTTTTGATATTGATATATTGCCAAATAGATTTTCTGATGCGGCCTCTCATTTTGGGGTTGCCAGAGAATTAAAACTTTTATTATCGGCGATTAAAAAAAAGAATCTAACCATTAAAGAACCGGAACAGGCGAAACTTGAAGGGAATGAAAAAATAGAGATTACTGTTGAAAATGCCGAAGGGTGTCCGCGCTATACAGGAGCACTTATTAAAAACGTTGAAGTTGGGGAGTCACCTAGCTGGCTTAAAGATCACTTGTCAGTTTGCGGAGTCGGTTCGATTAATAATATTGTCGATATTACGAATTTCGTCATGCTTGAAATGGGACAGCCGATTCATGCTTTTGATTTTGGTAAGCTTGCTGGACAAAAAATTGTCGTGAGAAATGCTAGGCCAAAAGAGAAAATTGATTTGCTTGATGGACGAAAAATTGATTTGGAAGAGAAAGATTTGGTAATTGCCGACGAAAAAGATCCGTTGGCGCTAGCCGGCATCAAGGGAGGAAAGAAAGCAGAGCTTGACAAAAATACAAAAAATGTATTTATTGAATCAGCTTATTTTGACAGTAAAAATGTTTATTTGACTTCAAAACGACATCGAATTGAAACGGATGCCTCGCGAAGATTTTCTGCAAATCTTGATTCGAGTTTGTCTATTAAGGCGCTTGCCAGAGCTGTTTACTTAATTAAGGAAATAACAAAAGGAGAATTAGCGGGTTTTGGAGACACAGATTTTACTAAAAATATTACACACAAAATTAAACTTAATGTCAATAAATTAAATCAATTAATTGGAGTTAAAATCGATCTTTCAGAAATAAAAAATACGCTTTCATTGTTGAGTTGCGAAATTAAGGATGCCGAAGAAGGAGATCTTCTTGTGACCGTTCCTTCTTGGAGAATAGATCTTCAAGCACAGGAAGATTTGGTCGAAGAAATTGCGCGAATTTACGGTTACGAAAAAATTCTAGCTACTCTACCCTATCTTCCTTTGTCTGCAGTTGATCCTCAGCTGGAAGAAATTCATCAGAATAAAATAAAAGAAGCTCTCAAAGGAATGGGTTTTTACGAAGCATATACATATAGTTTTCTTGATAAAAACATGGCGCAGATCATGGGATTTAAAGAAGACATGCAAGTAGAACTCAAGAATCCGATTAGCGAAAGATTCTCTATCTTGAGGCCAAGTATTTTGCCGGGATTGCTTTTGGTACTTAAAGAAAATTTGAAACATGAATCAGAAATGAAATTTTTTGAGCTTGGAAAAAGTTTTTGCAGGAAAGAAAAAGAAATTTGCGAGAGATCAGAAATTGGCATAATTTTAGCCCTCAAAGAAAACGCTCTCTTTGAACTCAAAGGAACAATTGAATTTTTATTAGAATCAATCGGGATTAGCGATTATCTTATCGAGGCAGTTGAAGAAGTCAGAGAAAAGGACAAAAAATTATTCAATGTTTCCACGCTAGCGATTATAAAAATTGGCGATAAAAATATTGGAAGATTTGGAAAAATTTCTTCAAAAGTTTTAAGAGAAATAGGCATCGAGAAGGAGGTTGTCGGAGCAATCATCGATGGAAAAAAACTATTTGATCTTGCAAAACGAGAATATAAATACGAGCCAATTTCAAAATACCCGTCGGTTCTTCGCGATCTAGCAATTTTGGTTGATAGTAATATCAGGTTCTCTCAAGTCATGGCGATTATAGAAAACGCTGGGGGCAAGTTCATAAAAAATATAGACTTGTTTGATGTTTATGAAGGAAAAAACTTGCCTAAAAATAAAAAAAGTTTGGCGCTTCATTTGACTTACCAAAGCGACGATCACACCCTTGAGGACAAAGAAGTCAATAAAGAACACAAGAAAATAGAAGAAGCTCTCAAGGAAAAATTAAATGCTGTAATTAGATGAAAATTTTATGACAGACGAAGTTAAAAAAAATCCCAAAGACACATCATCCTATCAAGCAAAAGATATTTATGTATTAGAAGGCCTTGATCCAGTCAGGCGCAGACCGGGAATGTATATCGGTTCAACCGGTGTTGCCGGCTTGCATCATTTGATTTGGGAAGTGGTTGATAACTCAATTGACGAAGCGATGGGAGGTTATTGCGACCAGATTTGGATGATTTTACATAAGGATAATTTTGTCACCATTATTGATAATGGCCGAGGTATTCCAGTTGATTATCATCCTCAAACAAAAAAATCAGCCCTTGAAACCGTTTTAACAACGCTCCATGCGGGCGGAAAATTCGGCGGCGAATCCTATAAAGTTGCCGGCGGACTTCATGGGGTTGGTGTTTCGGTTGTTTGCGCCCTTTCAAAATGGCTCAAAGTTACCGTAAAAAGAGACGGCAAGGTTTATAGCCAAGAATATGAATGCGGAAAAGTTTTGACAAAAGTTGAAGAATTAGGAAAGATTTCTGAGCTGCCTTTTGAAGCAACGATCAAGGGAACTATGGGCCTGGGAAAGAAGCTTGATTTCAATAAAAAACTCAATGATTTAATTTCAGGAATTGATCAAGGAACAAGCGTGACTTTTTTAGCGGATGATGAAATTTTCGACGAGGTCAACTTCAATTTAAATAAGATTCTTGAACATGTCAGGCAACAAGCTTACTTGACAAAAAATATAAAAATCAATATTGTTGATTGTCGCGACAAAAAGGAAAAAGACGAAGAGCCCAATGAATCCAATTGTAGTGTTTACGGATTTTACTTTGAAGGCGGTATCAAGTCTTATGTCAGATATTTAAATAGAAGCGAAAAACCGGTTCATTCAAACATCTTTTATTGCTCTAAAGAATATGAAGGTCTTTTGGTCGAAGCGGCGCTCCAATACACCGAAGACATTCAAGCCCATGAGCTTAGTTTTGCCAACAATATTTTTACCGAAGAAGGCGGTATGCACCAAACTGGTCTCAGGTCTGCTCTAACGAGAGTCATTAATGATTATGCTAGAAAAAACGAATTCCTAAAAAAAGAAGAAGAAAATCTTACCGGCGATGATTTAAGAGAAGGTCTTACCAGCATTGTCAGCGTAAAACTGAGAGAGCCTCAATTTGAAGGCCAGACCAAAGCAAAATTAGGCAATCCCGAAGCTAGGACTGCTGTTGAAAAAGTTGTCGGAGAAACTCTCTTTGAATATTTGGAAGAAAATCCCCAAGATGCGAAATTAGTTCTAGGAAGAGCGTTGCTTGCTCAAAAAGCTCGAGAAGCCGCTAGGAAAGCGAAAGAAACAGTGATCCGCAAAGGCCTTCTTGAGGGATTATCTTTGCCGGGAAAATTAGCCGATTGTAGTACCCGTGATCCTGAAAAAGGCGAGCTCTTCATTGTCGAGGGTGATTCGGCTGGTGGCAGCGCCAAACAGGGTAGAAACCGCGAATATCAAGCAATTCTGCCCCTTAGAGGCAAAATCTTAAATGTTGAAAAAGCGCGCCTTCATCGCATTCTCGCCTCAAAAGAAATCAAATCATTAATCATCGCCATGGGAACGGCAATTGCCGAGGAATTTTCTCTAGCAAAACTCAGATATCACAAAATTATCATTATGACCGATGCCGATGTTGACGGTGCTCATATCTGTACATTGCTTTTAACGCTTTTTTATCGTTATTTTTGTCCAGTTATTGAAGGCGGTCATCTTTATATTGCCAATCCGCCTCTTTACAGATTGCGCGCTGGCTCTGATCAAGTCTATATCTATTCCGACGATGAAAAAGACAAGATTGTAGATGAATACACTAAAAAAGGTGTTACCAAAATCGAAATTCAACGTTATAAAGGTCTAGGAGAGATGAATCCTGAACAGCTTTGGGATACAACCATGGATCCCGAGAATCGCTATTTGAGAAAAGTAAGAATTGAAGACGCTGAAGAAGCCGACAGAACTTTTGACATCCTAATGGGAGAAGAGGTAGCGCCTAGAAAAAGATTCATTCAAGCACACGCCCGTGATGTCAAAAATCTTGACATTTAGTATTGATTATGCTATAATGGTATTAAGCAGGAGGGTTTCCTTAATTTTGCATTTTTCACTTTAAACTTTTAACTTACTGTAGTGTTTGCCATCATCCCTGCTGCTGGAAAAGGAACGCGGCTCAGACCGCTGACCGACATAGCCCCCAAACCATTATTACCGGTTTACAACAAACCGATGGTTTTTTATCCCCTCCTAACTCTCAGAGAAGCAGGAATTAAGGATATTATTATAGTAGTTGACAATGATAATCGCGAAGATTTTGAGACATTTTTTAAAGATGGCAAAGAGTTTGGATTTAATATTAAATATGTAGTTCAACCAGAACGGCTCGGAATTGCCCACGCTATTGGCGTGGCTGAAGAAATTGCCAAAGGTCAGGAAATTATAGTTATCCACGGTGATAATATTTTTGAAGGAAGCGTTGTTGACGCGATTGATAGATTTAAAAAACAAAATTTTAAAATAGACGGCAAGAATCTCAAGGGTGGGAAGATAATTTTGACAGAAGTAGAAGATCCTGAAAGATTTGGCGTTGCCGAGCTCGACGGAGAGCGCGTCATTGGTCTTGAAGAAAAACCGGAATATCCCAAATCAAACTGGATAACAACTGGACTTTACATGTTTGACAAGAGAGTTTTTGATATTATAAAGACGCTTAAACCGTCTAGTCGAGGAGAATACGAAGTTACTGATATTTGCAAGTTCTATCTTAGCGAGGGGACGCTGACTTGCGAGAAGCTTGAAGGAAAATGGTTTGATGTTGGAACCATTGATGCGCTTCACGAAGCTAGCGACTATATTGCGCAGAACGAGAGACTAAGAGAGCAACAGCTATAAAATAAAAGTTTAAAGTTTAAAGTGAAAAATTAAAAATTATTGTATTTGTTTTTAATAAAATCCTACCTTAATTTTGCACTTTGCACTTTTAATTTTTAATTTGAAACATGAAGGGCGTTATTCTTCTGGGAGGAAATGGCACAAGATTAAGACCGCTTACATATATATTACCCAAAAGCCTAATTCCTGTTTATGACAGGCCGTTGGCGCTTTATCCTCTTTCAGTTTTAATTAGAAGCGGAATCAAAGATATTGTGGTGGTAACTGCCGAAGAACAGCTTTCTCGCTTTAGGAAATTCTTGGGAAATGGCTCTAGTCTTGGAATTCGCTTAGAATATGTAACCCAAGAAAAGCCATTGGGCATTGCTCATGCAGTTGGAATGGCTGAACTGTATTGCAAGGGGAGTAAAATTGCGGTTGCGCTGGGTGATAATATTTTTGAAGACGATTTAAATCCTGCCATTAAAGCGTTCCAGAACCAAAAATTTAAAAAAGGAAAAAAGACTGTCAGTGGTGCTAAACTTGTATTGAAACACGAGGAAGACCCAAGAAGATTTGGCGTTGCCGAGCTTGACGGGGATATCATTATTGATATTGTTGAAAAACCGGAAAACCCTAAATCAAATTGGATAACCACTGGTTTTTATATGTTTGATGAACGAGCTTTTGATGTGATTAAGACGCTCAAGCCATCGGGAAGGGGAGAAATTGAAATTACCGATTTGGCAAATTTCTATGTTCGTGAAGGGACAGCGACCCATGAAAAGCTTCAAAAAGCTTGGTTTGATGTCGGAACAATCGAATCAAGACACGAAGCTGCCCATTACATTTATAAAAGAAAAGACAAATTCTTTCGTTAAAATATATGCTAGATTTGAAATTATCCACAGAAACTCTTGACTTATATCAATTTCACGTTACAATACTATATATAGACCTGTAAGCTGTATGAGGTTCTTTTTGATTACTATAGATATAGCAAATCATTCGTGAGCGTGGATTAAAGAAAGATAGGTTGGTTGTGGATAACTCGGTTGTCAGATCTTAAAAATAACGCTAAAATATACTTAATTAAAAAGTTATTGAGGGACTCAAGAAGTTAGCGTGGCTTTACATGTATCTTGATAGGTATGTGTAAACCTGCGCTAAAGCGCATGGGTCAGTTCTTTCAGTTATTTAATTGTCCGTGATTAAGCCGCTTATAATAAATTAGGTCGACCGGGTGATTTGTCTGCCAAGTTTCTTTGGCGAGACAATTCGTTCGTTAAGGCTTCAACGACCTATCTGCTGTAAAAGGCAGGTAGCTCTCGCGATTTTACACAATCACGAGACGTTGGGTGCGGGATTGTAAATTCTCATAATCAATTTTAGTCCCCGCACCTCACCTCGTAAGTTAATCCACGTCGAACTCATTAGAGTGTAGGATTAATTCTAAGAGGATATGAGGGTTTGCATAACCCTCACTCAACGAGGTCGAGAAATCCATGATCCTTAATTTGTCGGTAGAGATTAGATTTCGCAAGAAACCTTTTTTCTACCAATACCAATTAATTCAAAAATGAGTAAAAAAATCGTCTCAACTTTGTTAACCCTCTCAACCATAGTATGGGTGTCAGGTTTAGCAACGTTCGTTCCAACTGCGCAAGCAGTAACCATCAATGATGGCGATTTAATCAGAGGCCCAGATGGAATCAAAACTTACATTGTTAATAATCTTGGATACAAGAGACATATCTTCAATCCAGCGGTTTTTGGCATGTATAAACACTTCTCATGGGATAGCATTAAAACTGTTACCCAGAGCGTGTTAGATTCATACATCACCTCAGATTTATATCGTGCCGATGGTGATACAAAGGTTTATTCCTTAGAGGAAGTTAGTGAAGTTTCAGGCAGTGCTATCAAGCATTGGCTTGACATGACTCCTGCGGAATTTACCGCCAAAGGATACAATTGGAATCAAGTTTTCATCGTTAATTCAGTCGAAAAAGATTACTATTCAACTGGTGATCCAATGACTGCTAGCGGTGTTATCACTCCAGTTGGTTCAGTCAGCGTTACTTTAGCTTCAAACAGTCCTGCTGCTTCAACATTTGTCCAGGCTCAAGCTACTGCCGATTTGGCACACTACACCTTTACAAATAACAGCAGTTCAGAGGTTAAAGTTACTGGCCTTATCTTCAACAGAATCGGTGTCTCAGCAGATGCCACTCTATCAAATGTCTATCTTTTCGATGGATCAGTTAGATTGACCGATGCTGCTACCGTTTCAAGTGGTAAGGTTACCTTCAATGCTTCAGCTGGTCTTTTCACAATTCCAGCCAATTCAAGCAAAACGATTGCTGTTAAGTCTTCTATAGCTGACTCAACATCAGGTCAAACCCTCGGTGTTGCTCTCGCTACAGTAACTTCTGCCGCAACCGTTTCTGGCTCATTCCCAATATCAGGTGCTATCCATTCAATTGCTTCTGCCACCTTGGCAACAGTTGCTATTGGAGCTCCTCTCCCATCAAGTGCTGCGACTACCGATCCAATGAACGATGTGAGAATTTGGGAATCAACCTTTACAGTTGGACAAAGAAAAGTTAATTTCACCAGATTAGCATTAAGACAAATCAATTCAATCTTATCAGCCGACATCCAAAACTTCCGTTTATTGATCGATGGTGTTCAAGTTGCTTCACAGCAAAACTTGGATGCTAATGGCTATATAACCTTTGCCTTCAATAAGGAATTACAAACCGGTGGAAGAACCGTTAAGGTTATTGCTGATGTCATTGGTGGTTCTTCAAGAATCATCCAAATGTCACTTAGAAATACCGCCGATGTTGATTTAACAGATTCCGAATATGGTGTTAATGTCTTAGCAACTGGTACATTTGCCGCTTCAACTGCAAATCTTACAGTTAATTCAGGCACAATGACCGTTGAAAAGAGTTCAACTTCACCATCAGGCAATGTTGTCTACGGTGGCTCAGATGTTCTCTTAGGTGAATGGAAATTCACTGCTCATGGCGAACCAATCAAGGTTGAAACCTTGACTGCTGGTTATGCCCATGTAAACGCAGCTGACGCTTCTCAGTCTTCAACATTGAGAAATGGTAAGATTATGGTTAACGGCTCACAGGTTGGAAGCAATACCACGACTGCAAAAGCTGGTACATCTTTCACAGTTAATTTCACCGTTACCCCGGGAACCCCAGTAACTGTTCAATTTAGAGCTGATCTCTACGATAACGATGCTTCTCTTGCCAATGTTCCAGCTACAGACAAGATCACCGCTAAATTAGTTACGGGTTCTGCAAATGCTTCAAAGACAATCTCTCTTGGCACATACAATGTTCCAACAGCTGACTCTAACGCTAATCAGGTTACAGTTACTGCTGGTACTATGACCTTGGCCAAGAAGACCAATTATGCCAATCAAACCATCAATGTTCCTCAAACCGCCTTTAAGGTTGGTGAGTGGTCATTGACCGGTGGCACAACCGAAGATGTCAATGTTCACACTTTATCAGTAGACATTGACGAACACAGCGGAACAAGCTTTGACTATGATGATCTCACAGACATGTACATTGTCTATGGATCTCAAACTTCAACCGTCAAGTCAACCGCGACTGCTGCCGATAATGATTGGTCAGTTAGTTTCACATTAGCAAAGAATCAAGTCATGACTGTTGCGCTTTATGCCAATATTGGCTCAAGCGTTACCACAAGTACTGATTCATTCCATACAGATTTGACAGTTACTGGTACTGGCGCTACCTCAGCCGATTCTATTAGTGCCAGCAGTGGTGATATTGAAGGCCAAACCATTATCTATGGTGCCGGTTCAATCACAGCGACACGATCTGCTGCATCTGCTGATGCTGCCATTGTTGCCGATAACCAGACAGTTCAAACTGTTGCCTACAAGTTCGAAACATTAAATGATAGCTATACAATCACTGAGGTTGTCTTGGGTATCACCAATGCTTCAGCTATTGCTAATGTTAATTTGAAAGACGGTTCAACCATCTTGAAGACTTTACCGGGCGCGACAGCTGTGACCTTCTCAGGTCTTTCAGTTCCTGTTGTTGCTAATAGTTCAAAGACTCTTACAGTTGAACTCGAACTTTCATCTGTCGGAACAGGCGCCGGAACATCAGGATCAGCCATTACCACTGATTTCACATCAGGCAAGGCAATTGCTGGATCAACTGGTGTCGAAGCTGCCATCTCCGATAGTACTTCTGCCGGAAACGCCATGTATGTTTACAAGGCAATTCCAACTGTCACCAAAGTTACCTACTCAGATGTTCAACTTAGAAACGAAGAAGAAGTTCTCCTTAAATTCACCATTGGTTCAACTGGTGGCGATATTTCATGGAAGAGATTATTCTTCGATGTTCTTAAGGACGGAGCCACAACCCTTGCCACATCTACAACATACTTGTACGATGTGACTGGTGGTGCTAACACTAATGTTGCCGGTTCATTCACAGGCGTTAATCTTGACGCGACAACTTCTGCCGCTACTCTCGAATTCGACGCTACTGCTGAAACAGCCGTTAGTGGTTCAAGAACATACGAGTTAAGGTCAACAGTTTCTAGTGCCAATGCTGACGGAGATTACATCACAACTTCTCTCCATCAGGACGCAATTTATGCTGCCCCAACCAGCACAACTGCTGTTGAGTCAGCTGACGCTGATGCCTCAATTATCTGGTCAGATTCATCAGCCTCAAGCCATGACACTACTACTGCCGATTGGTCAGGTGACTATCTTGTTAAGTCACTCCCAGTCCAGAACAGCCTTAACTGGTAACAGTTAAAGAAATGAACCTATCCCGGTTCGCCGGGATAGAGTCAGGACTTGAAAGACCCCGGTTTTCCGGGGTCTTTCTTTTTCTTTGCCATTCCGAAGCCCTGCCTGACGGCAGGCAGATTTAGCGAAGGAGGTAGCGAAGGAGGGTTTCTTCAGATTTTTGTCATCCTGAACGATTTATAGTGAGCTTATTGAATCAAGTGAAGGATTTTAAAAGGTTCTATTATTGACATCTGAGACGTAGTATGCTATAACAGATACTAGGAAAGTGACAAGGAGGTCACAATGTTTCGAAAAGCAACAGCGGTAGCGATCTTGTGGATGATGGTTCTGGGTATCACTGTGTTTGCGGGACAAGGAAGATTCCTTGCATTCACGATGCCACCGGAGATTGACGGGAATTTCTGTGTGTGGATTCCCGGGGATTTCAATGGAGATGGAATCACCGATGTTATCGTCGGCGAAATCGAGATGAACGATGTTCCCGGAGTCTGTGTATTCTGGGGACCAAGGTTCTCTGAGTATTACTTCTTTCCCTTGAACATTCCTTCCTATTGGCAACTAAGAGTCTCTGTCGAAGTTGTACGTTTTGATGAAGATGCGGCTGATGAGATCCTCGTTGGTCTTCCCTACGTCGATATCTCAGCTCCAAACGGACAGGAAGGAGATTGGTCCAAAGGAAAGGTACAAATCTATGACTTTGTAGATGGAGACGCCGAACTCGTCAAAGAGATTCTGAACCCAGAGCCAAAGTGGTGGGTACAGATAGGGGACGGTCCCTATGGCTACTACGTCACAAATGGCTTTGGGTGGGATGTAAGACCCTTGGGTTACCTTGATTCCCAGACTACTGGATTTAGAGGAATCGCTATTTTGGCAGGGGACGAGGTATATGTCTATTCGCTCTCAAACCTGTCCAGTCCTGTGGTTATCCATTTACCAACAGGAGAGAATGCCTCAATAATCCACGAAATGGGTAATATCAAAGACGACTCAGGTCCCGATCTCTATATTCGAAGTTCTTCGGGGAAAGAGTGGGTGTTTTACGCTCCGTCCTATACTGGATACGATGATCTTGGACAGAAGATTAAAGGAGGGCTGTGGAACGGACTGGTTTCTGGACTGCTCGGTAGAGCTTTCGGGGATCAGGCTTGGGTGCGTATGTTCAATGCGCATCCAGAGCTTTTCGACATCAACGGTGACGGGTTCTCAGATCTAATCACTGGCATTCATGGAGGACCGAGTGGCACGGTTGATGGATTCTCGGATGCGGGCATCATTGATATAGCATTTGGCCCGATCTTTGGGAAAAGAATCTCTATCGAAAACCCATTTCCCAGTATCAGTTGCGGTTTCGGGTATGGTGCGTGGGACGATGACAGATGGATCTATATCGGGAACTTCGATAGCGATCCATACATTGACCTTGGGATTCCAACTTTTGGACGGGCATACGACTATAATCTCATGATTATCATCTTTGGTGGTCCGGATATCGAGAACTGGTAAACCAAAAAAAACAAAGCGTTGCGGAGATCTTCTGATCTCCGCCTTTTTTTATTACATTCTATATTCAACACTCGGTGTCTAACATATATAGTAAAGAAGGAAGGATCCCATCTTCTATTATTCCTGCGAAAGCAAGAATCCATAAATTTACCCGTCATCCTGAACGAAGTGAAGGATCCCGTGTATATTCTCTGAGATTCTTCCCCCGGCTTGCCAGGGTCAGAATGACAGAAGCACATATTACCCATTTTTGCTTGACAATTTGAATATTTGTGATAGGATGTTAAGGTTAGTGATTTTTCACTGAATTTCTATGAAAATTCTTGTTACCGGTGGAGCTGGCTTCATTGGCAGCCACATCGTTGACAATTTAATAAAAAAAGGCCACAAGGTTGTTGTGATAGACAATCTATCTTCTGGCACAAAAAAGAACCTTAGTCCCAAAGCGAAATTCTATAAAATGGATATTATAGATAAGAAGCTGAGTAAAGTTTTCATAAAAGAAAAACCAGAAGTGATTTTTCACTTAGCTGCCCAAATCGACGCTAGGGGATCAGTAAAAAATCCGTTTTTTGATGCTAAAACAAATATTTTGGGATTTTTAAATGTCTTACAGAACTCTCTTTATTTCGGAAAAGTTTGGGGTAAGTCGCCGAAGATTATTTTTTCTTCAACTGGCGGAGCTTTATATGGAGAAACTAAAAATATTCCTACTCCAGAGAATCATCCGATTATTTCTGAAAGCGCTTATGGTCTTACAAAAAAGACTACTGAAGAATATTTTTCTCTTTATCATCGGCTTTTCGGCCTTGATTTTATTTCCTTAAGATATGCGAATGTTTATGGTCCAAGACAAAATAGTTCTGGTGAAGCTGGTGTAATTGCAATTTTTATAGATAAATTATTGAAAGGGAAGCCAATTACAATTAATGGTTCAGGAAAAATTACCAGAGACTATATATATGTAGAAGATGTTGTTAGGGCGAACCTTTTGGCATTAAAAAACAATACTTCTTCATGGAAACTTGACCAAAGACTTATAAATATTGGTACGGGCAGCGAGGTAGACATAAACAATCTTTACAAAACGATTTTTAATGTGACCGGAAAAAAAACAGAAGTAATCTATGGTCCCAAAAAGCAAGGTGACATTAATCGTAGCGCTCTTGATGCGAGCAAAGCTGGGAAGCTTTTGGGATGGAAGCCAGAGCATGACTTAAAAAAAGGTATAAGAAAGACAGTCAAATGGTTTATGGATAATTAAAATAATAAATAAACAGAACAAGAAATCTCGTCTAAAAGACGGGATTTTTTGTTTAAAGTTATCCACAACCCTCTATTTTCTTTTGTGGTATAATGGAGGTAAAAGAAGAGATATTCGCTAACGCTTATAGACTCTGCTTTCCCCGATGGAAATCTATTTCCATTTGGTTTGTTTAACTTTAATTTAAACGTTAATATCCTTTTTAAGTCTGCGATAAGTCTTGTTTTATTGTTTTGGGGTCGACCTAAAAAAATAACAGAAAACAAGACCAGCAGCAAAAAATAAAATCATGTTTACTAAAATAATTAATTTTCTATCAAAAACAATTATGCGAACTCAAAATACAAGAAAGACCTCGGCGCTATTTACCATAATGTTTCTCCTTGTAGGGGGGATTTTTTTATTGGCAAATCCGTTACCAGTCGGGGCAACAGTTTCTTCTGGAGTTGTTGCGGGAAACGCAGCAGCTGACTTAGTAGTTGGCGCTACTGGCGCTGATTACAACACAACTTTTCTTACCAATACGACTAATACTGCTAATACCATTACAGTCACTTTTCCGACTGGTTATGTTATTACTGATGGCGACTTAGGAAGCGTTGGCTCTGCTATTAATAATAACAATGGAAGCGGTAGTGTTGTTACTGGTATGGTCAGTGTTAATGGCGTAAACCGGGCGGTTGATAATGTTGTCGGTAGTGCTTCAGCTAGAACGGTTACCGTGACACTGTTAAATGCTTATGATTTAAGCGCGGGCACGACAACTTTTAGATTTTTAGTAGGTATTCAAAATGCAACTACCTCTGGAGCCACAGGAACTCTTACGATTGACACAAATGCAACCGATGAAACAGCTCAAACCAATGTTGCGGCAGTTACTCTTACCCCTGGCACAGCTACGCAACTTGTTTTTACAACTCAGCCGGCTAGCTCTGTCAGTGGCGTTTCTTTGACACAACCAGAAGTTACTGCGAGAGATACTTATGGTAATACCGATACTAATTTTGCAGAGACAATTACTCTAACAGAAGATGGCGCAGGTGATCTTAGTGGAACTCTGGCAACCACTTCAGTTAGTGGTGTGGCTACTTTTTCTGGTATTAAATATACGGCTGTTGTCGACGGAGAATCTTTCATAACCACTGCTACCGGCGACACCTTACATGTCCATTCAAATAGCGTAACCTCAGATGTTGTAGCAACCAGGATTCTTGTCACTACTCAACCAGCAACTATTGTTAGTGGCGTCTCCATGGTTCAACCGGTTGTTAAATATGTAGATGCTATCGGTACAGTAGATACTGCCATTACAACTGGCGATACAGTTACTATTACAGAAGGATCAGCAGGATCATTAACGGCGGGCGCTACAACAACTTCTGCTACATCTGGTGTCGCTACCTTCTCGGGATTGATTTATACGGCGGCTCTTGATCAGGAGAGTGTAACCTTTACCTTTACCGATAATGCTGGTGGTGCTAAAGCTTTCGATGGTTCTCCAGTCAATGCGGCCACCACAACAGCTAATGTCGTGGCAACCGCTCTTGCGATTAATACTCAGCCTTCAACTATTATTAGCGGTGTCTCAATGACGGTACCCATAGTCCGCTATGTTGACCTTAATAATGCAACTGATACTGATATTACCGCTGACATTCTAACGGCGACTGATAATGCCGCTGGCAGCATTACTGCTGTCTCAACAACTACTGTTTCAAGCGGTGTTGCCACATTCACGGGCATGAAATATACGGTTAATGCCGATCAAGAAGCAGTTCAATTCACCTTTACCGATGATTCAATCGGTGGTGTTAATATAAGCACTCCCGTAACTTCTGCCTCTACAACTGCTGATGTGGTCGCCACCAAACTTCTTGTTACTACTCAACCGGCAAGTATCATTAGCGGTGTTTCCATGGTTCAACCGGTTATTAAATATGTAGATGCGGACAATAAAGTGGATACTGCAATTACAACTTCTGACACGGTTGCAATTACAGAGGGATCAGCTGGTAGTTTAACAGGCACAACAACTGTTTCTGCTGCAGCTGGTGAAGTTGATTTTGCTGGATTGCTGTATTTCGCAGCTGCTGATGAGGAAAATGTCACTTTCGTCTTTACCGACAATGCAGCGGGTGGTGGTGCTGTGGACTTTAGTGGCTCCCCAGTTAATGCTGCGACTACAACCGCCGATGTTCTGGCGACCGGTCTTACGGTCAATACCGAACCTTCAAATATTATTAGTGGCGTATCAATGACTGTACCGGTGGTTCACTATACTAATGCTCAGGGAAAAATTGATACCCATATTGATTCTGATGTTTTAACAGCGACAGACAATGCTGCTGGTAGTATTACCGCTGGTTCAACGACTACGGCCTCAAACGGTATTGCTACCTTTACTAGTATGATCTATACGGCTTTTGCTGATGCTGAAGATGTTCAACTTATCTTTACTGATGATGTGGCAGGCTCAGGATTAGTAAATCTTAGCGCTACTCCAGCGGTAAGTGCTACTACGACTGCAGACGTTAAGGCAACTCAATTAGTTGTCACTACTCCGCCAGCTGGTGCAGTTGATGCGGTAGCCTTGACAACCCAACCAGCCATTCAAGCTCAAGATGCTAATGGTACACTTGATACAGGTGCTACTGCGGAAGTTATTACGGCCACCACGGATACATCTAACGTTTCAGTCTCGGGCACAACAACAGCAACCATGACTTCAGGTATTGCCACTTTTTCAGGACTTATAGCTAATGTTGATGGCACCTTTACTGATGGCGCTACGATTACACTCTCCTTTAACGATGACGGAGCTATTGGTGGCGTTGATATGGCAACAACAACCGCAACAACTTCACTGGGCGTAGTTGCGACTCAATTAGTTTTAACTACCAGTCCGAGTGGTGCCGTTGATTTGGTCAACTTGACAACTCAACCAGTTGTTAAAGCCTATGATGCCCACAATAATACCGATGCCGGCGTTAACGGAGAAGTCATTACAGCTACTTCAACAACTTCTAATGTTTCATTAGTCGGTAATACGACTGGTACTATGGCTTCAGGTATTGCTACCTTTGAAGGACTCCAAGCAAGTATAGATGGTACTTTTACCGACGGATCTGAAATTACTTTATCCTTCAATGATGACGGAGGCATTGGCGGTGTTGATATGACACCTGTTACCGCGACCACCTCCTTGGGTGTAGTTGCGACAAAATTATCAATAACTACTGCTCCAAGTGGTGCGGAAGATTTAGTAAACTTAACAGGTCAACCAGTCATTAAGGCCTACGATGCTCACGACAACACCGATGCCGGTGTTACGGGAGAAGTCATTACAGCCTCAATTACAACTACAGATATTTCAGCCGTTGGCAATACGACTAGCACTATGGCTTCAGGTATTGCCACTTTCTCTGGACTTCAAGCGAGTGTGGATGGAACATTTACTGATGGTTCTACCATCACTTTCTCCTTCAATGATGACGGAGGTATTGGCGGTGTTGATATGACACCTGTTACCGCGACCACCTCTTTGGGGGTAGTTGCAACAAAATTAGCAATAACTACTGCTCCAAGTGGAGCGGTTGATACCGTAGCATTAACTACTCAGCCAGTCATTAAGGCCTACGATGCTCACAATAATACCGATACTGGTGTTAGCACAGAAACAATTACCGCTACTACAGACACGTCAAACGTTTCAGTATCGGGCACAACGACAGCGGTCATGGCTTCAGGTATTGCTACCTTCTCAGGACTCAAAGCTAATGTTGATGGGACATTTACTGATGGCGCTTCGATGAATTTATCCTTCAATGATGACGGAGATATTGGTGGCGTTAATATGGCAGCTGTTACTTCAACTACCTCCTTGGATGTAGTTGCTACTCAACTAGCAATCACTACTAGTCCAAGCGGCGCAGTTGACTTGGTTAACTTGACTACTCAGCCAGTCATTAAAGCCTACGATGCTCACAGCAACACCGATACTGGTATCAGCTCAGAAACAATTACCGCTACCTCAACAACTGCTAATACTTCATTAGTTGGTAATACAACTAGCACGATGACTTTGGGTATTGCCACTTTCTCAGGGCTTAAAGCGAGCGTTGATGGCACCTTTACTGACGACGCATCAATCACCCTGTCTTTCGACGACGATGGGGCTTTAGGTACTGCCGGTAACATGTCAGCCGTCACAACAACAACCCCATTGGATGTGGTTGCGACAAAATTAGTGGTGTCTGATGTTTCTTCGGCGGCAGCTTCCCCAAATGTCAGATTTGCTGATAATATCTCAGTAACAGTCACAGCAAAAGATGTTCACAGCAACACCGATCCTGATGATGTCAGTACTATCTCTATCGCTATTGCTGACTCAACAGGCGATTCACTAACTCTTACTTCTAGTACCAGTACTTTAGTGGCTGGAACTAAGGCATTAACGACAGTCCAAATTCCAGCAGCCAACTTGACGGCAACTACTCCCGATGAAGACACATTAAGCTTAACCGCTTCTGATACAGGTGTTGGTTCAACCTTAACAACTTCAACGGCCGATACGACTCTTGCTATAAACTTTATAGTTTCTGTATTGTCGGTTAGTTGCACAACCACTCCAGCAGCCAATACTCCTGTTGATGTAACAGTAGCTTCTGTTGATGCTAACAGTAATATTGATACTGCTTATACTGGTTCTGTCTGGATGGACGCGTCATCAACTGGACCGATCTGGCAAAGTAATGGCAGACACACCTTCATAGCAGGTGACAATGGAAGCTATCTCTTTAACGACATGATTAAATTCACAACTGCTGAAGGAGGAGTCAGCGTAACGGGAACAGATAATGCCAGTCCGACCATTACAGGGTCTCAGACAGGCATTACGGTTTCATCTAGCGCTCCAAGTGTATCATCACAAACACCGCTAGATAATGCAACAGGTACCGCCATTACAGTCTCTCCGACCGTTACCTTCTCTGAAGCGATGGATTCGTCAACCGTAAATACAAACACTGTTCAATTAAGAGCCTCATCTACGGATGCGATAATTAATTCAGTGGTTACTTACAATGTCAGTACTTATGTTGCTACCATTGATCCAGTTGCTAGCTTGAGCAATAGTACTCAGTATTATATCTGGGTTTCAGGCGCTAAAGATGCTGCAGGAAACGCTATGACAGCCTACACAACAAAGGCAGATCAAGAATTTACGACCATAGCAGATAGCGCTCCAAGCGTGTTATCACAAACACCGTTAGATAATGCAACAGGTACTGCTATTACAGTTTCACCAACCGTTACCTTCTCTGAAGCAATGGATTCCGATACCATCAATACAAACACGGTTCAATTGAGAGCCTCATCTACGGATGCAGTAGTTAATTCAGTAGTCACTTATGTCTCCGGTACTTATATTGCTACGATTGATCCTGTTGCGAGCTTGGATAACAGCACGCAGTATTATATCTGGGTTTCCGGCGCCAAAGATGCCGCAGGAAACGCTATGACAGCCTACACAACAAAGGCAGATCAAGAATTTACGACAGTCGCTCAAGGCGATGGATCGTTAGCTGTAACGAGTATTACCACTAAGGAATCTTATGCCGCTGTTGCTGGTGGATGGCCAGATGGCGTTGCTTCAACAACCGATGGTTGGTCATGGACATTCAATATCACGGTACCGACCTCAGAAACGACCTTCAAAATGAAGTTTGATAATTGGACGAGCGGAAGCAATACGATTGCCGTGACTGATAATATGCGTTTCTATTCGGCTCAATCATCAAATGCAAGCACAACTGGCAGTGCGATTGGTATTACAGCAGCTAGCACTCTTAGTAGTGGCATGACATTAACTGGCGACACCGATGCCTCAACAATTGGTAGACAAATTCAGGTGACGGTTGAAGCGAAAGTGCCGACGGGTTCATCGAGTGGATCTTATTCTACCAGTTACGGCATTCAATCATCATAATCAAAAAGATTTCAGGGAGGGGGTAGGTTTCCTACCCTCTCTCACTCAAAATAATCAATTTGCTTAAATAAATATTATGGTAAAAAAAGTTTTATATGTTTTTGGCTTGATGCTTTTGACGTCTTTTTTGGTTATTGATGTTGTTAGTGCGTCTGAAGCATCAGGTACTTTATCACCTACACTTGAAACTGGTATAAGCGGAACATTAATAGCAGCTCCTACGATTTCTCCTGCAGCTGGTACTTATACATCAACTCAAAGCGTTACTCTAACTGCAGCAGGAACAACAGGTATTTGCTATACTGCTAACGGCACTACACCAGTCTGTAGCGCCTTGGGGACTACCTGTACCACAGGTACTCTTTACGCTTCAGCTATTTCAGTTTCTTCTAGTCAAACAATTACAGCGATATCTTGTTACTCTAATAATAGACAATCTTCAACTGCTTCTGCTGCTTACACAATTAGCACTAGCAGTAGTAGCGGTGGTGGTGGTGGCGGAGTTCCTGCCCAAGCGATGCCTTCAACGACCAATGGTTCGGTGATTGCCACAGCTTCATTAGGCGGAGAGACTTCTTTGACTGGTAGCAATGGCACTAAAGCGACTGTAAAGATAGAAAAAGACACTCTCACGGCATCTACGGCCGTTGCCATTGAATCCGTTGCTCAAACATCAAGCGCTGTGTCAGGTATGGTTGCTGGCATAGGCACGGGACAAACAATTGTTGGTAATTTATATAATTACACTGCAACAGTTGGCTCAACAAACTTAACGACATTTACCAAGGCAGTAACAATCACGATGACCTATACAGATGCCCAAATTCAAGGGCTTGATGAAAATAGCTTAAAAATATATTACTGGGACACAGCTACTTCAAAATGGATAGCACTTTCATGTACGATTGATAAGGTTACCAATACCATTACTGCAACAACGACTCACTTCACATATTTCTCAATCATTGGTGGTGCTACCGGATCGAGTACTCCCGACACTACCACACCTGACAGTCATCTTGTTGACGGCGATATTGTCAGAGCATCGAATGCTCCCGGTATGGAAAAATTCGATGTTTATATTGTGAAATTAATCAATAGTAAGAAATATCGAAGGTTGGTTTTGAGTCCTCATGTCTTTGATAGCTATCAGCATCTCAAATGGAGTAATTTAAAAATTATTACCAATGCAGAAATGCTCACTTATACCATTTCTGATTTGGTAAGATGCAATGATGTTGCCAAAAAAGTTAACGATCCTAAGGTTTATAGGCTTTATCCGGATGGCGATACCGGCGCTAAGCGCTGGATGAATATGTCAGCAAGCGTTTTCTCTTCAAAGTATGACTGGGATGCAATTTATATCATTAATCAAGTTGATAGAGATGCCTATACTACCGGAACAGACCTGACTTCATAAACAACAAATCAAGTAAAATAAAAGACCCCGCTCAAGGCGGGGTCTTTTGTGTGTATTTATTATTTTACTTGTTTTTCAATCCATTCGTAATTTCTTCTAAGCCCTTCTTCTAAACTAATCTTTGGTGGCGCCCAACCAAAAAGTTTTTTAAAAAGAGTATTGTCAGAATTTCTTCCTCTAACGCCTTGCGGTTTATTAAGAAGATGTTTTTTAGTGATTGTTTTTTTGGCAATCTTGGCGATAATATCAGCAAGTTCATCCATAGACACCAATCTGCTTGACCCTATATTTAATGGCTGATCAAAATCAGATTTCATCAAACCGTATATAGCTTGAACGCAATCGCTTATATAGCAAAACGATCTTGTCTGTTTTCCATCTCCCCAAATCTCAATTGTGTCTTTGGTTTTTGCCAAAGCAATTTTTCGACAAAGAGCGGCCGGCGCCTTTTCTCTTCCGCCATCGTAAGTTCCTTCTTCGCCAAAAATATTGTGAAATCTGGCAATTCTTACTTTGTAAAATTCTTTATAAGAAGCATAAAGGCGCTCGGAGAATAATTTTTCCCAGCCATATTCATTGTCAGGATCTCCCGGATAAGCATCTTTTTCTTTTAAAGCAATAACTTTAGGATTCTTCTGTTTCCCAATAGGATAAACACAAGCAGAGGAAGAATAGAAAATCCTTTTGACTTTGTTCTGCTTGCAAGCTTCCGCCATATTGGCGTTAATCATCACATTGTCATATAAAACATCAGAAGTGTGAAAAGTAATAAAGCCAATGCCGCCCATATTGGCTGCTAAATTATAGACTTCGTCCATTCCTTGAGTTGCCTTGAGACAGTTTTTGGTATCTCGCAGGTCAATTTTTAAAAATTCATCCGCTTCATTTTTGGGAGAATATTCAGGGTATTTTATATCAGCGCCTCTTACCCAATAACCTTTTTTCTTGAGAAAACGGACCAAGTGATGGCCGATAAAACCACCAGCGCCTGTTACTAAGATTTTTTTCTTTGTTGCCATAAAATCAAAACACAAATATAATATAACTAAGAAACAAGTGCATTTGCGATTAAGTGAAGAATTATACCTTGCCACTCTTCTGCGTGGGGAGTGATGCGCTCATGAACAAGTGGGGGAATGATAACGCAGGCATCAGCAAGTTTCCTTGTCTCTCCACCATCACGACTAACTATGCCGACAATTTTAGCTCCAAGTTTTTTAGCATAACGCATTGCCAAAACTAAGTTTTGAGAAGTTGTTTGACTGCCACCTCCGACAGATAAAATAACTAATGCATCATTTTTATTGAAATGAGAACACTGAAGCCATTTTATAAATATATATTCAAAACCATTATCATTTGTCCAAGCAGTCAGTTCTGCAACATTATCGGTTGGAGTGTAACTTTCGATACCACAAATCTTTCTGAAATCATTTACGGCATGAGAAGCATTAGCTGAAGAACCACCAATTCCCAAAACAAAAATTCTACCTTTTTTTTCTCTGATTTTTTCCAAGACATCAATTATCTCAATAATTTTTTCTCTATCAATAAGTTCTATAATTACCCTTACCTCCTTTAGATATCTATCAATGTATTTTTTTTGTTTGCTTATCATAGACTTTGGTATCACAACTTGTATCCGGCTGTCCTTGCGTCTTCATAAAACATTTTAACAGTTTCAAGAGAATATTCCTTTAAGTCTTTGCCAATTCTATCAAATCTTCCTATTATTTCTGGAAAAACTGTGATGATGTCACATTTAGCCTGTGCTGCTAAAAACACATCAAGTGGTTGTCTGGGGCTGGCCCAGAGAAGCTCGGCTTTGGGAAGTTTTGATAGAAGCTTTGCAGCCGCTCTCATTGTTGGAATTGGATTTACTCCAGTATCAGCGATCCTGCCGGCAAACACCGAGACAATGCTTGGTGTTTTGGGGTTCAATGCCTTAACAATATTTTTAACTTGTCCCAATGTCATTACGGCGGTTACATTGATCTTAATATTGTCGTAAGAAAGTTTTTTAACTAGGTTAAATGATGATTTTCCCTTAGTGTTGGTTATTGGAATTTTTATATAAACGTTTTTTCCCCATGAAGCAATCTCTCTGGCTTGTCGTTCCATCTCGCTGAAGTCATCAGAGAATACCTCAAAGGAGATCGGCTTGGTTTTAACAAACCTTAGAATGTCTTTAGCGAATTTTTCATAATCTGTAATACCAGATTTTCTCATTAATGACGGATTAGTTGTGAACCCTTTTACTAGAGGAATTTTTGCTTGTTTCAGAATGTCTGCCCTACAAGCACCATCAGAAAAAATTTTAATTTTAGGAAGTTTTAACTTTTGTTTCATGTAAATTATAAATAAATAAAACTTTATTTAATGATATCAATAATTTCTCTAAAAGAGGAGACCTTAAAGTCGGGGAAAATCTCTTCTTTTTTATTATAATCAGTTTTCAAAAAAATAGTTTTGCAACCAGCCTGCTTACCAGCTTCAACATCTTTCCAGCTGTCTCCGATGATAAAAGATTTTTTTAAATCTATATGCCATTTTTTTGACATATCTTTTATCATTCCGGGTTTTGGTTTTCTGCACAAACAATTATTTTTATCATCATGCGGACAAGTCACGATTTCGTCAACTGATAGATTTTCCATAATTACACTGTGCATTTTTTCAAGTTCACTTACTTTCATTAATTTTCTTTCTATGTCCGGTTGATTGGTCACAACGATTGTTAAAAAACCAAGGCTCTTAGTTTTTTGTGAGAATTTTTTTATGCCTCTTTTAAGCTTAAAATCACTGAAAACTCTAGGAGAAAAAAACCCGTTATCCCTGAAAACTAAATCATTAATGATCCCGTCTCTGTCTAAAAAAATTGCTCTGGTGCTTTTCATGGACTGACGATTTTTTTAATCTTACTTGATTGATAAATTGCTTCAACAATTTGATTTGCCTTGAGTCCGTCATTGCCATCACCAATCATTTTTTCTTTTTTTAAAACCGCTGATCGAAAGTTTTTCCATTCTTCTTGCCAGCTTAGGTCTTTTTCAAATTCAAATTCTTGAATCTTTGGAATGCCAAAGCCTAGATTTCGTTCCCCAAAGATTAGTTTTTCTTTTCCATAACTTCCACCCAATCCTTCAATTTGTAAAAAACCTTTTTCTCCAAAAATTTCAAAAGAAAAAATATTTTTCCAATTAGTCCAGCTAACATGAAACTCCACAGTTACATCATCATTTTTCATAATCACAAAGGCATTGTCTTCAACTTTCATGTCCCAGAATTTAGTTTCTACGACACCAAAAACCTCTCTAATTTCTCCAGCAAACCATCTTGCAAGATCAATTAAATGAACGCCTTGATCTAAAAGTTCTCCGCCACCGGAAATATTTTTGTTCGCTCTCCATTCTTTTTCCATTCCCAATCTTCCACCATGTCCATAACGAGCTCTAATAAAAATTACCTTTCCAATTTTATTTTTATTAATGATTTCTTTTGCTTTCCAAATTGCTGGATGGAAACGATGATTAAAACCAACCTTAACTAAACATTTATTTCGTTTAGCTGTTTCTAAAATTTGCTTCGACTCACTGGCGTTTCTTCCAAATGGTTTTTCGCAGAGAATATGCTTTTTTTGTTTTAAAGCTTCAATTGCTATTGGCGCAACCCATTTATTGGGAACAGCAATAATAATAGCATCAATACCGTCCATCTTAACCATTTTTTGCCATTTGTCTAGCGCTCGACACTGGTATTTTCTTGAAAATTCTATCGCTTTATTTTTTTCAATATCAGCAATGGCAACGATCACATCTTTTCCAATTTCTTCTATAGTTTGTGCGCGTTTATTGCCAATGAGTCCAGCGCCAATGATTCCTATATTCATATTTTAATTTCTTTAAAATTTTTATTATCTATTCTTTTCAAAGTGTATTTTGTAGTTTTATTAATTTGGATTATATCATTTTTACTCCACTTTTTCCAATTATCCCAAGGGGCGCTTATGAGTTTTCCTGTAAGATTGTGTGATTTTTCAGAAGCCAAGAATAATACCAATTCGGCAACTAATTCCGGAGGAGTACCGCCATCTTTCTTTCTTTCTTGAGCTTTTTTAAATTCTTCTTCGCCTGCAGATTTTCTTTGCTGCAAAACCTCTTTTAGCATATTTGTATTTATTCCTCCTGGAGCAATAGCATTGACATAGATATTATACTTTTTTACCTCATCAGCTAAAATTTCTGAAAATTTTACTACAGCAATTTTTGAAACAGCATAAGCAGAAAAATGTGGCCTGGAAAATGTTGCACCGCCTCCTGAAAAATTAATAATCCTACCGCCCTTCTTTTTTATCATCAAGGGTAAGACTGCTTTACAAAAATTAACAGTTCCAAATAAATTAATTTTAATGTTATTAGTCCAATTATCTAAATCGGCATCAACGAGAAGACCGATTGGTCCTTGTACTCCTGCGGCATTTATCAGAATATCAATTTTTTTGAACTTTCTTACGATTTCGCTCACAGCCTTTTTTATTTGGGAAGGATTACGAACATCTATTTTTATACCGATAGATTCGTTTCCTATTTTTTTAACTAAAGCATCAATTCTTTTTTTATCAACATCAATAATAATTACTTTTGCACCTTCTTTGACAAAGAGTAATGCAATAACACTTCCTATGCCACCTGTGCCTCCCGTAATCACAGCTACTTTATTCTTTAAATTCGTAGAATTATTTTTAAGTAAAATCATGAGTTTATTTTTATGAAATGTTTTTTATGCCCACACCGTAATAGTCAAAAGATAATTTTTTAAGCATGTCAGTATCTAGAAAATTTTTCATATCGATAATAATTACTTTTTTCATGATTTTTCTTATCTTAACAAAATCTAGTTTTCTAAATTCTGGCCAATCTGTCATTAATATCAATGCATCTGCGTCATTGGCAATTTCGTATGGACTTTTTGAAATTTTTAATTTTTTAATAGTATTAACTTTTTCACTAATCATTGGATCAAAAGCGCTAACATTGACGCCTCTACTGATTAATTTTCGAGCTACTTCTATGGCGACCGATCGTCGCAAAGTATTAGTTCCCGCCTTATAAGTGAGCCCAAGTAATCCAATATTTAGCCCAGAAAGGGAAGAGAAAATGTTATTAATTTTTTTAAATAGCATTTCTTGTCTACTTTTATTAATTTTTAGCACAGCATCCATAAGGCCGGTCTTAATTTCAAGTTTTTTCCCAAAATTTCTCAAGACTTGAATATCTCGACCGAGCGTTCCTCCAGAAAAACCTAATCCTGGATTCAAAAATGCACGTTTTCCGATCCGACTATCGCTTTTCATTCCCTCTATTACTTTTTTAATGTCAACGCCCAGAACCTCAGACAAATTTGCTAATTCATTAATGAAGCTGATAGAAGTTGCCAAATATGTATTAATAGCATGTTTTGTCATTTCAGCGCTTTCTATGTCCATATAAATTTTCGGCGCTTTTATAAAAGAAAACAATTCTTCTGCTTTCTGCTTTATGCTGTGTTTCTCAAGTCCGATAATAATTCTTTCTGGATTAGCAAACCCTTTTAGTGCCTCGCCCAATCTAAGATTTTCAGGACTATAAATGATATCGAAAGATAACTTTTTGTTTTTGTTTAAAATTATTTTTTTAAGTTCTCTCGAAGTGCCAACTGGTATTTGACTCATAATCACCAATGTAAATTTTTTAGGAGCATATTTAGCAATCAAATTGCATGCTTTATAAATAGGCGATAAATCCAGTCTATCGTTGCTGTCTACTGGAGTATCAAAAGCTATTAATATAAAATCAACATCAGTTATTGCTTGTTGAAAAGAATTTGTTAAAACAAGGGTGCCTTTTTTAATATTTTTATTAAGTAACTCTTCTAATCCAGGTTCCTGAATTGGCGATTTTTTGTTTTTTAAGTCTTCTAATATTTTTTGATCAAAATCAGTGCCGATAACGTTGTGTTCGGCATCGGCAAGAGAAGAGGCAACTACGCAACCGAGATGCCAAAGGCCAATTATTCCAATTTTCTTTTTTCGAATTGTCATATATCTACTTTTTAATATTCTCAAAATTTGCCAATACTTTTGTGCCCTCAAAATCAAAAGCATATTCCATTTCCCGAAGTCCCAATTCTTTTATAACTTTACGGAATTCTGATTGTTTCTTTTCGATATAAAAGATAAAAAATCCACCACCCCCAGCTCCCAAAATTTTTCCACCCAGCGCACCGTTTTCTTTAGCAATATTATATATCTTATCAAATCTAGGATTAGACATTTTTGAAGATATTTTCTTTTTGTGCTGCCAGTGCTTATCAAATAAAACACCGATGTCAGTGATATTACCACTTTCAGCCGCTTTAAGGATCTTATAACCGATTTCTTTTATATAGTGCATACTTTCTATAACATTTTTTTGTTCTTGCTTAGCTCCATGGCTTTGTTCAGCAAGAATTACATTAGCGTCCCTTGAAGTATTAGTATAAAACATTAAAAGATTGCGATTCAAATTTTCAATAGTTTCATCAGAAAGTTTTGCTGACCTAACTTTTACCTTACCCTTTTTATCAATGTCTAAAACGGTCAATCCTCCAAAGGTAGCTATATATTGATCTTGTTTCCCAATGGGTTTTTTAAGAATGTCGATTTCTAGCTTACAGGCTTTTTCAGCTAATTGTCTGCGCGAGATTTTTTGTTTTTTTATGGCGTGAAGTCCATTTAATAATCCGACAGCGTAACAACTTGAAGAGCCTAGTCCGGTACCTCCAGGAATATCAGCCATAGAAGCGATATCTATATTATTTTTGATATGCATCATGCGAAGTGCCTCTCTAGCGATATCGTGCCTAACCAAATCAAGGCTTTTGACTGTCTCTGAATCATCATATTTAATTCTAATTAGATCGTCGGCTACCGGCTGATTAATGTTGATAAACATATACTTGTTTATGCCAGCAGAAAAAATAAAACCACCATACTTTGAATAATATGCTGGCAAATCAGTGCCTCCTCCTCCTAATGTAAACCTAAATGGCGTACGAGTAATAATCATAGTTTTTGTGCTCTAAGGTAAAGTTCAGGCGTATCAATAGGTATTAAATCTTGCCTAAAAACATATCCATAAATGGGGATATTTTTTTTGAGCAGCGTTGGAAAAATATCTTTCCCAAAATCAGAAAAACTCTTAGGTAAATAATTTATGATTCCTGAACTAAATATATAAATTCCTGTGTTGACTAAATCGCTTTTTATTTCTTTTGGATTTGGTTTTTCAATAAAATTATTAATGCGCTTATTCTCATCCAAAACCGCAATACCACTTTTCCAAATTTCACTTTTTTTGTGATAAAAACCAATTGTGGCAATACCCTTTTTCTTTTTATGAAAGGCAATGATTTTTTTTAAATCATAATCAATGGGATAGAAACTATCACCGTAGACTACCAAGAAATCACTTTTCCAATTATCTTTTTTATATCTATCAATTATTTTTTTTATTCCTCCGGCGGTTCCTAAAATTTCTTTCTCGTATGAATACTTTATTTTAATACCCAATTTCTTACCATTGCCGAAGTAGTCTTTAATAACTTTGGGAAGATAATGAAGGTTAATATAAATATCGTAAATGCCGTATTTTTTAAGCCAGAAAATATTATGTTCAAGAACAATTTCATTTCCAACCCTTAACATTGGCTTGGGAATATTTTCGGTAATTTTTTTTAATCTAGTGCTTTTACCGGCAGCAAGGAGAATTACTTTCATTTATTTAATATTACCATTCTTAATTTCTTCTTTAATATATTTAATCATCTCCCAAAGACCTGTTTCGATACTGGTTTTTGGTTTCCAACCAATTTTTTCTGCCAACGAGATGTCTGCTAATGTTTTTTGGGCCTCACCGGGAAGGTTCGGTTTGAAATTCGGTTTTATCTTAATATCTAAAAGCTTACTAATCAGGTGATAAATTTCTAAAACTGAATAATTTTCTCCACTGCCTATATTAAAAACCTTATTATCGGTTCGCTTATCCTTAAGGCATAAAAGATGAAAATCGTTCACATCATCAACATAAACAAAATCTCTTTTTTTTGTACCATCGCCATAAATGACTGGTGCTTTCCCTTTTAATAATCTGATGATAAAGGCACTCATTATAGGAGGAATGGTTCTGCGATAATCCTGTCTTGGGCCATAGACACAGAAATAGCGCAAAGCGGTTGAAGAAAGACCAAAATATCTTTGATAGGCTTTAGCGAAGAGCATTGACGATAGCTTGCTAATAGCATAAAAACTTTCTGGTTTTTCTTCTGTTTCTGGGGTGGGATAAATTCTGCTCCCTTCATAAATTGCAGAAGATTCAGCATAAATAACTTTTTTTACTTTTGCTTTCTTTGCTGCTTCAAAAACATTAACAGTTCCTGCAACGTTAATATCTGAAGTTTCAACGGGGTCGTTTTGGCAATCTGCAATGCAATTTTTTGCCGCTAAGTGAAAAACAAAATCAACATTTTTAAATAGGGGATAGATTTTTTTTGATCGGATATCTAATTTATAAAAATCAACGCCCTTGGGAATTTGTTCCTTAACGCCATAACTTAAATTATCAATGCCAACAACTTGAAAATTCTCTTTAATTAAGCGACTGCTGAGATTGCTGCCAATAAATCCAGCAACGCCGGTAATTAATATTTTCATATTAGTATTGCCAATCTTTTTTATAATTACGACCCTGAAATAAGCGTTTAAAAAATCCTAAGGCCCACGCAAAATGCATACAGGGAAAAATAATAAGTAATTTAAGAAAAAGGGGAGCGCGGTTATTTTTTATTGCTAACCAAAACGAGAAAACAATATCTATCAATGCATATCCTACCAAGATTGTACATAAAATTTTAAGAAAAAGCAATGTTATTAATGACAAAAACATAAGTAGGACAATGGTTGCAAGAAATCCTGGAGGAACAAGCTGTCTTAAGCGCAGCGTTCCATGTTTGTAAAAATTTCCTGCCCTAGAACCACCATATCTAAAATAAAGTTTCCATAAATCCTTAAAATTATCTCTAGGATAGTAATAGGCAATGATATCTTTATTTAAATATACCCTACCGCCCGCTACTCTTATGCGATGGTTTATGTCTGAATCCTCACTGATTATTCCTGATTTTTCATCAAAAAGTCCTATTTTTTTGAAAATGCTTTTTCTAAAACAGCCAAGGTAAACACTATCCACGAAGCCACTTTTTTTTCCTATGCGAAACTGAGCGTTACCTACGCCAAAAGGATGTGACATAGCTAATCCTATGGCTTGTTGTGTCCCCTTTACTGCCAATGGTTTCTGAATACCCCCAACATTATCAGCTCCGGTTTCAAGTAAAGTTGTTACGCATTTGAGAATATAATCTTTAGGAATAATTGTTCTTGCGTCAACCCTGAAGATAAAATCGCCTTTGGCATTTTTAACTCCGATATTGAGGGCAGGGAATCGATTTTTTTTCGGATTATCAATCAGTCGAATATGAATATTGAATTTTCGATTTGCGATTGTCGATTCACGATTAACGATTTCCCTGGTTTTATCCTCGCTCATTCCGTCAATAACTAAAATTTCCATTTTATTCTTTGGATATTTCTGGCAAATGATTTGTTCAAGGCATTCTTTAATATATTTCTCTTCGTTTCTAATTGGCATTATAACCGAGACTAAGGGCAATGAATTTTGCTTTTTATTATTCTTCATTTTGGGAATTCCTTATTTGATTTAGTAACCACACCTTTTTAAGAAGCGGTTCTAAAATAAAAGATGGAGTTGCAATCAATGCAATTGCTGGAATTTGTAGAAAGATTCTAAATGGCTGATTTAATAAATAAATAAAAATCTTATAGAATTCTTTTTTCTTTCCGACCACCAAATAAGCAATAGCAAGTTTGAATTCCATTTTTTTAATTATTTTTTTTATTTGTTTACTGTCAAATTTTCCTTTAGGAATTTGCGGAAGGATTTTTTTAAAAATTTCTATTGCGTTTTCTTTCACTATCCATTGATTTTCTAATCTAGTAATACTATCTCTTCTAACTTCAACTTTGACTAAATCCTTATTGACATATCCAAACAAAAAACCGCTAACAGCTATTTTTAAAAACATTTCCCAGTCTTCTGAATAATATCGCCTTTCGCTTAATGATTTGATTACATTATTCCAGAGTTCTCGAGAAATCATTACAGTACTCAAATTTAGAAAAACGGAATCCAATAAATTTTCCAAAATATCTCCCGAATAGTATTGATATTTTTTTCTAAAAAACTTATCAGGCTTATCAGCATAAAAATGCAACATATCACAATAAGCAATTTTGTATTTCGGATTAGCAATCAAAAACTTAGCCTCTTGCTCTACTTTTTCGGGCAGATAAATATCATCGGCATCTAAAAAAGTAATATATTTTCCCGTACTTTTACTAATAGCATAATTTCTTGCTTTTCCTTGGCCGCCATTTTCTTGATAGAGATAAATTATCCGCGGATCTTTATAGGATTTAATTATTTTAGCTGTGTTATCGGTTGATCCATCATCAATAACAAAAATTTCTATATTTTTATATGTCTGATTAAGGGCGCTTTCTATCGCTCTTCGAATATAATTCTCTGCATTGTGAGCGGGGATAATAATAGAGACTAAAAGGTTTTTCGGCATGATAATTAGTCTATGTCTAATTATGACTATTGCTCATAAACAAGACATCTTGGGTGTCTTTAAGATTTTCTATGTCAATTATTACTTTTGGATTTAAGATAGATTTAGCAACATAACCGTGATCGGACATATATTTTTTTAGTTGTTTTAAGCTGTAGTCAATTTTTACATAAGCCGATGGCGATATTTCACAAATAATTATGGGCTTTTTCTTTAGGAGAAACAATTGATCAACAAAACCTTGTAGAACAGAATATTCGTATCCCTCAACATCTATTTTTATAAGCTTAATTTTTTTTATGTTGTTTTTTCGTATATATGTATCCAGTCTCATTATTTTTACAACTTGAGTCTCTTGTGGAGTTTCTTTTGGTAAAAAACCATTAACTATTGTACTTCCCCCAAGAAACGGTGGTTTTGTACAATGCATTTTATGCTGACCATCGCTTTTCCCAACAGCAACATTGTTTAAATATAATTGATAATTCTTATTCAATATTTTTAGTTTTTTAAGTTCTCTAAAATATTGCTTAACTGGCTCAAAAGCGTGAACTTGTCCTTGTGGACCGACCAGGTCCATGGCTATAGCGCTTATATATCCAATATTTGCGCCAACATCTATAAAAGTATCTCCTTTTTTTAGAACAGTCATTAGTATTCTTACTACGGGCAATTCATAACAACCAAAAAACAATTCTTTCCGATATTCAACGCTAGTATCCAAAATTCTTGATCGAAGATCAAATCTTATCTTTCCTATTTTTTTTATTACACTAAATTGTTTTTTCGAGGGTATCTTAATTCGACACTTACATACTATATGTCGATATCCTAAAAAAGGATTTGCCTTGAGAATGATCGTGGCCTTGGTGATGAATTTAAATATTCTCATATAGATCAATAACTTGTTTTACGCGATTGTGATAGGTGTGCTCTTCGAGGGCCTTTTTTGTTCCAGCCTTCTTTATTCTTAGTCTTTCTTCCTCATGATTTAGATAATAATCAATCTTTTTAAACCAATCAGCATCATCTAAACGGGCCGTGATTATTTCATTTTCAGTAAAATATTTTTGAAGCGCTGGAACATAATCGCAAATTTGAAACCCTCCGCAGGCAGGGATCTTGAAAGTGCGTTGGTTTAGTATGTGATGTGGCTGACTGCCGTCTGGTTCTCTTTCGTGAAAGTTCAAAGAAATTTTTGCTGATGAATAAAGTAAATTTTCTTCTTCTGGTGGAATAACAATTCTAAAACTATTCAAAAAACTTACCCCTGCACTAAATTTAATTTTTTTACATATCTTTTGAGTTGCACGCAATAAATTGTCTTTCGTTGTCCAATACGGACCAAAAATTCCCACTTTATACTTTTTTGTTAGGGGAATGAGAACATTATCAAAAAACCATTTTTTCTTGGGAAGTTTCGCTCCAAGGTACACAATGTCGTATTCGTATTTTTTTACCGAAGATACAGGAAAATGATATTTTTTATCTGCGGCATTGGGGATTAGATAATATTTTCTGTCAGTTAATTTTATAAATTTTTCCATTGAATCAAGCTCTCTTTCTCCGATATAAATGTCAGCAATTTCTTCATTTTTTATAATTTCAAGCTCTCTTTCATTAAGTGATCCATCTACGAAAAAGAAAACCGCAACTCCTTCTTGACGAATTTTTTTTAAAAGATTTTTTTGGTTTTCGTTTAATATATTTATTAAATTGTGTGCTGTCCAAAAAATATCTGGCTTGATTTTGTCTACTTTTTTTGCCAAATTATCAACGTCTTTAAATTCATAAAACTGATGATTTAATTCTTGCCAAGCATCTTTCCATCCTTCATAAATCCATCTTTCGGCTCCAGTTGTTTCAGTATATGGTATGTGATAAAGAATTTTCATATTTAATCTAAATAATATTAGTGTGTAATAGTTTTATAAAATTTATGGATTGTTCTATAGAATGAATCACTAAAAAAACTCAGAAAGAACTGGCTATAGGCCAAAAGATTTAGCGAATATGTTTTAATAGCTTTTTTGAAATAGGCTCTGCCTTTTTTGGGTTGATCGATACGGCAGAATTTCCCGCCAATTTTTTGCAAATAGAGGCTTTTTAATTTTTTGTCATTTTCAAAAATATCGCTATATTTTTTAAGCACTAATAATTCTAACTCAGCTGCTTCTAATAATTTCCCCCCCAAGCGCGACCCTGAATGCTGGCTAATTTTAACAACAAATTTATTTATAAAATCAATCTTGAATTTTTGAGCTAGTCTTAAATAAAGTTCCCAATCTTCTCCTGTTAAAACTTTTTCATCGTAATAACCAATATCCTCAAACACGCTTTTTCTTATCATTGGGTTGGAGGCAGAACCGGTAAAATAATCTTTCTGAGATAAAAGTTCTTTTAGGATGTACCCTTTTATGGCCGGCAAATGTTTTCCAATAACTTTATTTTTTTCACCTATCCATACAAAGCCTCCATAAACTAACGCGGTATCTAAACCGTCTTTATTAAAAATATTTATTTGGTCTTGAAGCTTATTCGGAAGCCATTCATCGTCATCATCCAAAAAAGCAACAAATTCTCCCTTAGCTTCTTTTACGCCAAGATTTCTTGCAGCAGATATGCCAATCGGCTCGTGTCTGATGTATCTGATTCGTTTATCATTAAAACCATTGACGATTTTTTCGGTGTTGTCGGTAGATGAGTTATCTAACACCAAAAGCTCAAAATTTTCAAAAGTTTGAGCAAGAACACTTTCAACTGCTTTTTTCAAAAACAACGCTCTGTTAAATGTTGTTATTATAGCGGTTATCAATGGCATACTTATTTTAGTTGAGCGATTACGAATATTGTCGGTCTTTTTAATTTCAATAAATAAATAATTTGACGATATGGCAAAGAAAGGTATTTCCAAATCATTTTTGTTTTTGTAGAAAACGATGCGTAATGATTTTTTTTTGCACCCATTTTCAAAGAAAGATTCATAAATGAACATTCTGAATCGGGTCTGTTAATGCTTTTAATCTTTAATACCTCAAATCCATATTGATTTAGAAGCTGCCTAATAATATCTTTTGTCCATCTCGTAAGATGGTGAGGGGGGACATTAATTATTTTCTCCCAATAGCCGTAGGTTTTTGCATCTGGAACACTAAAAATTATTATTCCACTATTTATTAAAAGTTTTTTAATCGTTCGAATAAATTTTAATGGATCTCCTATATGCTCAAGTACTTCAAAAAAAGTGATAATGTCGAATTTCGGCAACTTTGATGTTTTGGCAAAATCATATATTGAAAGAGGATATAAATTTTTTAGACCAAATATTTTTTTAGCTTTTTTAATTGCTCTACTATTAAAGTCAACTCCCCAAGAAGAAATTCCTGAGTCGCGTATTCCATTGAGAAACGCTCCTTCTCCACAGCCAACATCCAATAAGTTATTAAGATTAATTTGTTTTTTTACTTCTGATTTTACAAATTTTAAAGCCAATTTTTGATTCATTCCAAAATCGGGCTTAGTTTTTGTATCTGCGAATGATTTGTATTTTTCTTCAAAATATTGGTCGAGAGCTTGTTCGATGGGCCACCAATATTGAAAAAAACAGTTGGGGCATTCATATAATTTCCAATGTTTGTACTGCCCGATTATTTTTGGAATACTGGAAGAGCTACACACAAAACATTCTTTCTCGTTGATGTTCTTTGAGTTTTTCATATTAATTTCCAATATTTTAGTGTTTTTTCGAGACCTTCTTCGAGAGATATTTTATAACTCCAACCAAGCTCTTTCTTTATTTTTGATGCATCTAGGCTATACCTAACTTGTTCGCCTTTTCTATCAGGATAATAAATTGGACTGGCTTTCTTGTTTAATTTTTTTGCTATCTTAAAATATAATTCGTTTAGCGTTGTTTCTATCCCGGTACCTACATTAAAAACTGGGTTCGAATAATTATCTTTTAAATCAAGTGCCACAATGTTTGCCCTAACCACATCTTCAATAAAAATATAATCTCTAGTTTTTTTACCATCTCCCCAAATTTCTGCTTGTTTATTGGTTGAGAGTTTTCTAATATAATCGGCCATCGCTCCAGTTATTTGCCTTGGTCCATAAACACCTGGGTAACGCAAAATTACACGAGGGATGCCATAGGTTTGTTTATAAAATTCTAAATAATTTTCAATCGCTTTTTTGGTAACCACATATGGAGAAATTGGGCTAATTGGTTCTGTTTCTTTCGTTGGGCGATGTTTTGTGTTGCCGTATAAAAAACCAGAAGAAGCCATAACAAATTTTTTAAAGTTCTTGATCTCTGTTAGTGATTTTAAAATTCTAATTGTGCCGATTAAACAATCCATATCAAGAAGCGGGTTTTTAACTGATTTTGGCACCAATACGAAATGTGCAAAGTGATAAACGATTTCTGGTTTTTCTTTTTTTATGATTTCTTCTATCTTAGGACTTTTTATATTAAGTTTATAGAACTTCGCCTTGGGGTTTAAATTTTCTTTTCGTCCCGTAGAGAGATTGTCAACCACCATAACTTTCGCTCCTTCTTTTATGAGTGCGTCAACAGTATGGCTGCCAATAAAACCAGCCCCGCCAGTAACCAATACTTTTTTACCTTTTAATTGCATATTTTTGAATAATTTGTTTTACATTAAACGCAGCAAAAATTACGAGATAAATTATTGATCCAATGATAATCAGTGGAATAATGGGAAGTTTTAAATAAACAAAGGAACACCCCATTACTAAACTTGCCGCCAATGACGTTGCTGCGAATTTTAAGTTAGTGCGTCCGTCAAATGATATGTAAGTATGCTTTTTCACTAAAACGAGTAAACTCACAAAAACAAAAAGATGAGTAATGGTAGTTGTAGAAGAAGCGCCGTCAAGACTGTACCTTGGGATTAAAAGATAATTCAAAATTATATCAATGATTGCTCCCGCAAAGACGATTTTGAATAATTTTTTTTGTAAATCAAAAATTACCAATGCTTCTCGATAAGGAATATAAAGATAAAGAAGGAATGCGCCCACAATAAGAATTCTGAAAGTGAGAGTTGCGGCAAGGAATTCGCTACCATATAGAAACAGAATAATTTTTGGCGCAAGAACCATGCCTGCTACCAATAAGGGAGTTGCCAAAAAAAGCATGATTTGAAACTGCGTATTCCAAATATTCTGAAATTTTTCTTTCTCTTTTATTTTAGAACTTAAAGCAGGGTAAAAGCTTTGAATAATTAAATTCATTGGCAGAATAACAATACCAATAATTTTAAAAATTGCATTGTAATAGCCAGTCTGAGTGATTTGTCCAAAATAACCCATCATTACTGAATCAGTTGAGTTGTAAAGAGTTGAAATGCCGCCAATAAGCGCAATGGGCCAAGAGCTTGATAAAAATTCTTTCCAAATGACTTTGTTATATGATAATGTTAGGCGAGCAATTTTCGTATAAAAGAAAATCAATGTAATAACAAAAGTGAAAAGGGCTGCTAAAGCATAGGCGTAACTTAGGGCGATTACTGATGGAAAGATGGCAAGAATTCCAAAACCTATTCCTGTCAAAACAAACGCCTGGATAATTTTTATCCATGCCTCATATTCCATTTTCTGTCGAGCCTTGAAGAAACAGAAGAATATTCCACTAAATTCTGCCAAGAAAACATAAAAGGATAAAACCAAAATCACTCTTCTTATGGCCGGATCGTGAGTAATTAAAAGAGATCCCGCATTAACCAAAAAAATAGTTATGGTGCCTAAAATCAATCTTAATGAAAGCAGAGCAGAGAATTTTTCTTCCTGTTTTTGATCCTTGGCGAATTCCCTAGTTAAAATTGAAGAAATCCCAAAATCAATAAATATAACAAAGATAGAGACGAAGGACATTGCAAAAGAAAATTTACCGTATTCGGTTGCGCCCAAAGATCTGATAATAAAAATTACCAAAAAGAATTTTGAAAGTCTTGTTATGACTTCTGATAAGCCCATCCAAAAAGTATTTTTAAAGATGACCTGTTTTAAATGAATATTGCTGAATAAAAATTTTTTAATTCTTTGCATTGATTATTTCTTCAAAAAATTCCAAATATTCTTTGCCCATTTTTTGCCAAGTATTGGCTGCTTTAGCAGCATTGTTTGCAAAGACTTCTCTTTCTTTTTCTGATAGCGCTAGAAACTCTTTTATTTTTTCTGCCAAGTCGTGGACATTTTCTGGCTCAACAATTATGCCCATTTTATAATTTTTAACGAGACGACCCATTTCAGAAACATTGCTGGAGATGACAGGTTTTTTATAAATTGCTGCTTCTTTCAAGAGAGGACCGCTCCCGCCTGTATAGATTTTTCGATAAGGAAAAACAACAACATCGCTTGAGAAAAAATAGAGAGGCACATCTTTGTCATCAACATATCCAAGTCTTAAAATAACCCTATCTTCTATTCCGAATTTCTTAACCAATGATTTAATGTCGTTCTCGTTATAATCAAACAATGACCCAGCGATTACCAGCTTAAATTCTTCTTTTTTCAACAAAGAAATTGCTTCTAAAAGATATTCAATGCCCTTATCTTTTCGCAGCATCCCAAAGAAAAGCAAAACATCTTTTTCATATTCTATGTTTATTTTTTTGCGAGCCTCTTTTTGACCAAGAAATTCTTTGGGCTGATCGGCGCCATCGTAAATGACTTTTATGGGAAAATCTTTTTTGAGACCAAGCTGTTTTTGAAGTTTTTCTTTATGAAATTCTCCTAATACTGTAAATGCTTTAATTTTTTTTGGGATAACACTTTGCAAAATTCTTTTTTGAATTGTTTTATAAATTTTAATAATGGGATTGCCGGCAAATTTAGAAAAAGAAAAATTGGCGGCTTGAACCATTAATACTAGTGGTGGAATTTTCTTTGAATAGAATTTAAGCAAGGAAGATAAAATGCCGTACTCGGTGTCCATTACAAAAACGACATCAAAGTCATTTCTTTTTATGTATTTAAGCGCTTGCGTAATAGCTACAAACGAATTTCTTAAATATCCGTAAATATATAAGAGCGGAATTTTCTTCTTGATTCTATCAAATTTTTCAAAGCCATAGCGTCCTTTTTTGTATTCAAAGATTTTAAATAATGGTTTTTGATCTAAATATTTTTCGAGATAAATCTTATTCGTAAAAAGAGTCACATCAGCTCCAGTCTTTGCCAATTCTTGGCAGACATGGCTAGTGTAAATGCCGTAGTGGCCTCTTTTGTCTCCAGTTGGTTGAATAAAGAGAATTTTCATTTTAATTTTGCGATAATCAGTGTGTGCCAGCCTAATCTTTTTTCAAGCCAGTGAAAAATAGAATGCGGGAGATAACGAAAATACCAAACTTTTTTGTATTGGTATTTTTTATAATTTTTAATTATGTATGGGAAAATGTGGTCTTTCGATATTTTAACGACTTTAAAATCTTTCATTAAGTGGCGGATTTCATTAAAAGAGTAAATATAAGTTACGGGCGAACCTGTCTGAGCTTCTGAATATTTGGGAACCAAAGTTTTTGTTTTCCAAAATTGCCCTTTGCCATAACCCATGATAATCCAAAAAACCTTCCAACACCATTTCGAATAAAGCATGATTTTAATTTCAGTTTCGGGTTTGCAGTATTTTTTAATTTCTTTAAAAACTTTCTCGGGACTTGGCGTGTGGTGGATGACACCAAAAGAATAAATTAGATCGTATTTTTTTTGAGGCAAAAAACTGCTCAAGTTTTCAATATTTCCTTCGTAAAATTTAACTTCAAGGCCAAAAACTTTGAATCTTTTCTTGGCGAGATCAAGACTTTCTTTTGATAATTCAACAACAGTCAGTCTGGCCCCTAACCTAGCAAAATTAATTGAGTCGGTGCCAATGCCACAACCCAGCTCGAGCACTTCTTTATCTTTCCATTTATTGAATTGGGCGAATTTGGGAATGTGCGGTTCAACAAAATATTTCCTTTTTTCAACTTCATCGAAATATTCTCTTGACCCAATTGATTTTTGAGAATGACGAATGTTGCAAGGCCTGGCATCCCAATAATTTTTAACTTCTTCTATTTTTTTCATATTTTCCCAAGGCATCATAAATCACATTTTTTCCGAGTGGCTTATATTGTAAAATTCTCCAACAATCAATGACAGTAGTTAATTTCGTAAAGTAATTTTTATTTATTTTAAGAAATTCTTTTTCTGGGGTAGTTATGATTATGACCGAGGAAGAATTTATACAACTTTTTACTGATTTTGCGTAATCAATCTTTTTTCCAAAAACCTTTCTTGTACTTTCTATGGCCAAAGGATCGTAAACGGAAATTTTCGCCTTCTTTTTAAGTAATTCTTTTATAAGAAATATTGCGGCAGATTCTTCTATAACAGGAGTATCTGTCTTATAAGCAAGCCCCAAAATCGAAACAGTATTATTTTTAGAATTTTTAAAAACTTCTTGAATTTTCTTAATAGTTAATTCTATCTGAAGGCGATTGACTGCGTCAGTCGCCTTAACTAATTTTGCATCGTAAGCATATTTTTTTGCAAAAGCCACAAAAGCTCGGCCGTCACGAGGAAAACATGGTCCGCCAAAAGCAAGACCAGCTTTTAAATAATAGGGCGAAACTCTTTTGTCGGCTCCCAGGGCTCGGCTGATTTTATCTACTTCTGATCCGGGAATTCTGTCGCAAAGATTGCCAAGCGTATTGGCAAAACTAATTTTCATTGTGACATAAGCATTTAAACTAATCTTTGTTATTTCGGCAGAGACAATAGACATTCTGGCGATGTATGGATTGTTATCGCAAACAGTCTTATATATTTTTTCTAAAATGTTTCCAGCTTTTTTATCTGATTCTCCAATCAAAACCATATCAGGATTAAGGCTATTTTTTATTATACTTCCCAAAGCAATAAATTCAGGGTTGTAGCAAATGCCAAAATCTTTATTAAGTTTTTTACCTGAATACTTTTCTATTAAAGGGATAAGATTTGATTCGGTTGTGCCTGGAGAAACGGTAGATGTGATTACGAAAAGATGATAATTTTTTTTGTCTTTGAGATGTTTAGCAAGAGGCACAAAAGCATCTTTGAGAAATTTGTCAGAAAAATGTCCATCTGGTTTTGATGGAGTCGGAACAATTAAGAAAGTAACATCAGACTCTTTAATAATTTTTTCAAAATCTTGAGTAGCGCGTAAATTATTTCTAGATTTATCTATTAACGTCTGAAGCTGTGGTTCGATTACAGGAGCCTTTCCTTTATTGACTAAATCTACGGTTCTTTTATTTATATCAAGACCGAGAACTTTATATCCTTTGTAGGCAGGGCAGACAGCGGCACAAATTCCTAACTTTCCTAATCCAATAACAGACAGACAAATTTGTTTTGACATGAAAATTATTTTAACTAAAAAAAGAATATGTTTACTTAATGATCCTATTTAGCGGCGAATGAAAAACTAGAAATGAAAAACACAAAACTACAGTCTAAAATCTAAAATTTTTAATTTTGCATTGTAATTTTTCACTTTTCACTTTTAATTTTTATATGGTATTTTGGCACGTCTTCTCTTTTAAATTCAGTGTCGTGAATTCTTTTGATAACTTTATTAACTAAAGATTTTTTCAATCCATATTGAGTAATAATTTTAGGTGGACTGACAAGTTTTATTTTATTTAAATAAATAATAGGATCAGCTTCGACGTAAGAAAACCCCAACTCTTTCTCATCGGTTTGATTTTCCCATAAATCGGCTGAAGGCGCTTTGCTAATAATTTTTTCCGGTACTTTTAAATATTGAGCTAATTGATAAACCTGAGCCTTTAAAAGACCGGCAATGGGAGCAATATCATAGGCTTGATCACCAAACAGGGTAAAATATGCTAAATAGTATTCGCTCAAATTTTCTGTACCAATAACCAGTCCGCCCAATTTTCTTGCAAGGGCGTATTGGACAATCATTCTTTGGCGGGCCATCATATTTCCTTTATCGATAACATCTAGTTTTGTATTTTTTTCTATTTCTTCAAATTGACTATCAACTGAGCTACCTATATTAACGGTTAAGATTTGTTCCTTAGGAAGCTTAATTGAACTGGCAATCAAATTTCCATCAGCAATGCTTTGTGTGTTATAGGGGAGGTTAATGGCATATAATTTTAACCCAGCCTTATGACACAAAAAAGCAGTGACAGCAGAATCAATTCCACCAGAAACACCGAGGATAGCTATCTTCTTTTTTCTACCAGAAAACTCTCTTTTTAAAAATAAAACAATCTCTTTTGAAACTTTTTGCGGATCAATTTGAAGAGAATAATTCATTATAAATATTTTTTTAAATATTCATGAGCTTCAAGGAGACGTTCTTCTGTGCCAGTGGTAAACCAGTGATGAACATTGGAGTAGCAGGCGAGGCGTCGGGTCTTTGCTAAGACAGGAAAAACATCTTTTTCTATAGAGAAAGAGGACTCGCTGATTTCTTTAAAAATTGATGGATTCAAAATGTAAAAACCAGTATTAATATACCCAGACACAGGAGTTTCTGGTTTTTCCGAGAATTCTTCAATATAACCACAGCTATGTTTGATCAGTCCGAAATCCTGTGCATTTTCAACTTTATAAATGGCAATCGTATTTTCAATGTTGCGGTTAATATGGCTTTCGACAAAGTCAAGCATATCCATTTCTGGAAAATCATCAACATTAAAAGCCAAAAAATCTTTTTTTAAGTCAGATGAAGCGTATTTTAATGCTCCTCCCGTTCCAAGTTTTTCAGGCTCAACAATCCATTCGCAAAAATTACCATAACGCTTTTTTACATGATCTATGATTTTATCAGCCATATGACCAAGACTGAGCCGTATGTCCGAAAATCCGAAACCCTTAAGAATATCAATATGATAATCTAAAATCGTTTTTTCGTGAACGGTTACCAATGGCTTTGGAATGTTCTTGGCAGACAAGGGAAGGCGAGTACCTTTTCCTCCTGCTAGAATAATGACCTTCATATTAATAAAAAACGCATTGTCATCTAAAGTAATTTTAACGCGGTTAACAAATTATATAAAATTTTACAAACAAACACCTCTTAAAGGCTTAGCTAGTGAATACTTATGGATTAATTTTACTACCAGAAACGTGAGCTTATCCACATTTGGAACTGTGGATTATTTAGTAATTCTGTTTTTCTCTTTTTGAAAAAATCATTTTTACTGTTCGCAAAATTATCTCAATATCAAAAATCAGAGAATGATTCTTTATATAATAAAGATCATATCGGGTTTTTTCTACGCTATCATCTACCGATCTTGCGTAAAAGGAATTAACCTGAGCCCAGCCAGTAACTCCGGGTCGGGCCATATTTCTCAGGGGATAAAAAGTAATTTCTTTTTCCAGGGTCTTAACAAATTCTGGTCGTTCAGGCCTAGGTCCGACAACAGACATTTCTCCTTTAAGAATATTCAAAAACTGAGGAAATTCATCTATATAATATTTTCTCAAAAATCTACCCAGACGAGTGACCCTCACATCGTTTTCTTCAGCCCAAAGAGGTCTTTCTCTTTCTGCGTCTTTAATCATTGTCCTGAGTTTATAAATTCTAAATTTTTTTCCGTGCCTACCAACCCTTGACTGAGTAAAAGTAATAGGAAAACCATCTGAGAAAATATAAGCCAAAGAAATAAAAGGAAATAAAACAGCCAAAATTAAACCTCCAAGTGCAGCCAATGTTATATCAAAAATTCTCTTAAAGAATTCATAACTTTTTTCTGTAGTTTTTGATTGGAGCCAAAAACGATTAATCATCTCTATGGGAATTTTTTGAGTAATCTGTTCATAAAAATCAGGAAAATAAATGAATTCAATATTGGAGGACGAATGATAAAGTTCTTTTGCAAGTACTGGGTTAGTTTCAGGATTCATGGCGACAATGATCTTGTTAACAGAAGATGTTTCAAGTAAATTATTTAAACTTGAGAGTCCTTGGCGAAGATTTATGTGTTTTGGAACAAGGGAAATAGTCGGATTTTCTTTAGAAGTCAGTACAAAATCAATTCGATATCCGAACTGAGGATTTTTTTCCAAAAGATCAATAATTTCAAGCACTTCTTTATTTATTCCCACAAAGGCAACTTTGGTCATGAGGAAATTTGACTTGATTGCTAGGTAAAAAATCTGGCGCCATAAATAAAAAAGTATCCAAAAGAAAACCATTACAAAAAAGAGATTTCGCTTCGGACTGATGGGTGATTGCAAAAGATAAAAAAATGCCACTGCAATAGCGCCATTTATTAAAGTAGCTTGAACAAGTTTTTTGAAAAAGACAGATTTATTATTGATTAATTTTTTATCATCAAGTCCTGTTATGTACAAAACCAAAAGCCAAGGCAAAAAAATAATGCTAAAATATCTTAGATGAATTGGCAATATAGATCCGATATCTGAAGGTCCACGAACCAGAAGAGTTAAAAATAAAGCGCAATAAAGCATTGCCAAATCTCCAATAACCAAGAACAAAGTTCTATGTTGTTTAATTAATTTTGCCATTGCTCTAATTCTAACGATTTTTACCAAAAATTCAATATTTGATCTAGTTTTTTCTAAAGAACCATATTGTTTTGATGAATTTTTTTTGGTAAAATGATTCTGCAGTAAATATTGAGTTTCTATTTAAAAACAAAATATGTCTTCACCTGATCAGAAAAATCAACTAGGAAACCAAGGAATTGCAAGGAAATTATATTATCTTATCTTGGGCGGACTAAGTCTTTGTCTTTTAACACCCCTCATTATAAGTGCTTCAACTTATTTCCCTTTTGTAGTAGGAAAGGCGCTCGCTTTTCAAATATTAGTTGAAATAGTATTTTTTCTTTACTTACTTTTAAATCTGTTTAGTAAAGATTATCGTCCTAGGTTTAGCGTTTTAAATTGGACGATTCTTGTTTATTTTGGCATTGTTACGATATCAAGTATTTTTGGAATTGATAAAATATTCAGCCTCTGGACAAACTATGAGAGAATGGACGGACTCTTCAATCTTTATCATTTTGGGGCGTATGCTTTTTTACTCATTAATGTGTTGAGAAAAAAGAAAGATTGGCTCAATTTTCTTAGATTTTTATTAGGATCATTTCTATTAATAGACTTTCTGGGACTGCTTCAGAAAATGGGTTTATCCTATTTGGCTCAATTTGGCGGAGACAGGGCTTTTTCAACGCTTGGTAATGCTACATATATGGGTGTTCAAGCAGTCTTTCAATTCTTTTTGGCAGCTTTTTTGTTTTTCTCTGATAAGAATTTTTGGTGGCGCATTTTTTATATACTCAATGGGTTTTTTGGAGTTTTTGCAATTTTTATTAGCGGGACCAGGGGAGCGATTTTATCTGTTTTTGTCGGAGTAATTATTTTCTTAATCCTTTCAAGTTTATTTTCAAAAAAAAGAAGAATTTATATTAGTATTTTTGGAGGAATCGTAATTTCTATTGGACTTCTTGCATTTATCTTTTCTCATCCGGATTGGAAAATTACAAAAATTTTACCGCAAAGGCTTAATGTTTTTTCTAGTAGCCTTTCTCTTGAAACTCGCGGAGTAGTCTGGAACATTGCGCTTAGTGAATGGAAAGATCGACCGATTATGGGCTGGGGAATTGGTTCTCAGGGATTTTTATTTGCGCCGTACTATAAACCTCAAACAGCTTCTTTTGAAGACGTTTGGTTTGATAAACCGCATAACAAAATTATCGAAGTTATGGTTGATTCAGGGTTGGTTGGATTGTGTGGTTACCTATCAATTTTTGGGGTAGTTATATATGCTTTTTGGAAAAGGCGCAATGTATTGGGAGAAAGCGCTTTTGCTCTAATAGCTCTAGTTTTTGCTTACATCGTTGGGCTTTTGTTTTTGTTTGATTTTCAAGCATCTTATTTATGGTGGTACACGATTTTGGGTTTTACCGGTTTTATTTTAATGACTGAAAAGCCAGAAAAAAAAGAGAAGGATTCTCAAGAATCTTTATGTTTGGTGGTATTTATAGTAGGTAGCTTGATTCTGGGATTTTGTTTTATTAAGGGCAATGTTCGTCCCTTAATGGCGGCAAAACAAGGATTGGTTGCACTAAAAATGGAATATACAGGACAAAGTGCTGAAAAAGTTTTACCAGTTTATCGCTTAGCTCTTGGCTTAAATACATTTGGCAACCGAGAAATCTTGTCTGAAATGTATAAGCCGCTTGGCACAATTCGTTCAAATTCAGGTAAGGAAAAATTAAAACCATATCTCGATTTTGTAATAAAAGAAGAGGAAAAAATTTATAGAGAGAATCCTCACGATCTAAAAAATAGCCTGATTTTAGCGCAGCTTTACTTAACCGGTTACGAATTCGATAGCAATAATCTCAATCGAGCCGAAAATATTTATCTAGATTATTTAAAAAAAGCGCCAAACAAGTTTGATAGTTATTACAGCTTAGCGCTGATATCTTTACAGAAACAGAAATTTGAAGATGTTGGCAATTACTTAGACAAAGCAATGATGCTTAATCTTCATTATTATCGTTCCTTCTGGGAGGCAGCAAGAATTCATTTTATAGTAAAAGACTCTATTAATGGCCGTTTGTTATTGTCGAGAGCGTTAAGTATTTTTGATAGATTTCCTTGGACAAATCTTATTAGAGCTGATTTTTTGACCCAAGGAGATACTCAGTGGTTCGTTGGTATTTTTGAAAGACTAGAAAAAGTTGAAACCAATTGGAGTTATCCACGATTAATTTTAGCTGGCCTTTACGGCAATCTCAAAAACAATGATAAATTCGTATATTATCTTAAAGAGGCGGTTAAAGTTAGTCCCGATATAAAAAAAGATATGGAAACTATGTTTAACATTAAACTTGATAATATGTAATGAAATTTAATATCATGAGTCTTCTAGATAAAATTCTTCAAAAAAGAATTCAAAAACAAATGAAAAATATGGGACTAGATCACGCCCAGCTCAATGTTGATATTTCAGGAATCACTGCGGCTGATATGATTAAAATGGAAAAGAAATTTAAAGAATTTATTGCCAAACACCCAACCCTTCAAAAACTTCAACTTGATAGTTTGCCTGCGCTATTAAAACACAAAGACGAACTCAAACAATTATTTGAAGAAAATAAAGAAGAGATCCAGGGACTCTTAAGTGAAATTCAGAAGGATAAAAAATAATTTACCTGCCTACCGGCAGGCAGGTATTTTCTGTTTTAGGTTTCCATAATTAAAATTGCCAAGAGTTTCAATGTTTAAAGTTAAAACCTGCAAACTTCTGCTCATTTTGGCGGTTTTCGTGAGCAGTCTTGTTTTATTTAATAAAGTTTTTGCTGAATGCCTTCAGGGTCAAATCAATATTAATCAGGCGCCAGCAGATAATTTAGATAAAATCACACAGATAGGTCCCGTAACAGTGGAAAAGATTATTGCGGAAAGAAATATATCGCTTTTTACTTCATTAGACGATTTATTAAGAGTCAGTGGTATTGGTGAAACAACGCTTACTAAGATAAAACAGGAAGGATTAGCGTGTGTTAGTTCAACAAGCTCACCACAAGTTCCTTCAACGAGTACCTCTACTGACTCATCAACCGCCACTACGACTTCCGAAACAGGGTCAATTTCAACAGCGACTTCTACTTCTCAAACGAGTGGTGGTTCTGCTAATCAGCGACCAATAGCAGAAGCGGGTCAAGATATTGTTACGAATGTTGCAACAACAGTCCATTTTGATGGCTCTCAATCTTTTGATCCTGACCACGACGAACTGGTTTATTTTTGGAATTTTGGAGATGGAAATTCTAAAGAAGGAACGAGCATTGATCATTTTTACGAATTATCTGGAAAATATGTGGTAAGTCTTGAGGTTGGTGACGGGAAATCTACTAGCATTGATACATTAATTGTCAATGTCTATCCGCAGGCGATTTTTATATCCGAATTTTTACCTGATCCTTTGACGGAAGAAGAAAAAAATGAATGGATTGAAATTGGTAATTTTTCCAGTTATTTGGCTGATATTTCGGGATGGGAAATTGCCGACGAAGGAACAAGTAGCCATCGTTTTATTTTTCCCAAAAATACCCTTGTTTTGCCAAATACTTTTTTGGTATTGCCAAGACCGCTTACAAAAATCACCTTAAACAATGATAAAGACAAAATCCGTCTTTCATATCCCTCTGGAGAATTAGCGGATGAGGTAAGTTACGAAAAGCCAAAACTAGGAATGTCTGCGGCTAGAAAAGATGAAAAGTTTTTTTGGACACTTGTCCCAACCCCAGGATTTAGCAATATTATTTACCTAGACGAGAAGAATACCAATAAAACAAGTATTCTCGATAAAAAAGTTGAGGATAGCGTACTATCTAATTCAAAAAACCAGGTAATTATTTTTGCCAGTACTGTTGCCTCAAAAAAAGTTTCATCTAAAGTTGTTTTGGGCGCAGATTTTAAAAAACAGGTCAATATTCCAACTACAGCCGACATTGATAATATTTTTGAAATTAAAAAAGTTCTAGCAGATGAGGGAATTATTCTTCCAAAATCAATTAGCAATAAATTAGAGAAAAACAGTCAAAGAGATATAAAATTAACAAGCAATTCAGGAGTCTTTAAAAAAACCATTTTCCAAAAACCTCAAATTATACTTTTTGTAAGCACGATTATTTCTTCTATTCTTTTTGCTTTTTGGGGTATTGAAATAAAGAGACGATTCTTCAAATGAAAAGAATATTTTCAAAACTTAAGATTTTATTAATAGCCCTTTTTCTGGGCTTGGCTTTTAATTTTCTTCCAGTTTCTGTAAGCGCAGCTAGTACTAAATTTTTTGTTGATAGCTATTATGATTTTACGAATCGCGAAGAAATAACAGCGCAATCATATTATGAATCTGACAGAGCTTACTATTACATAGAGGATGATTATTTAGACACACTTTCTCTCGAGCAAAAAAATCAACTTAAAGAAATAATAAAAAAATTGGGAAAAAGCTTTGATCAAGAAATTTATCCAAAATTAACACAGCTTCTTGGGGATATTTGGAACCCTGGAATTGACAATGATCCTAGAATTACCATTTTCTTTACCAAGCTAACTGATGGCGTGGGAGGATATTTTAATGCTGCCGACGAAATGACTCTTTCGCAAAATAGCGCTTCAAATGTAAGAGAAATGATATATTTAAGCGCTGACTTTTTATTTGATCAGGAACTCAAAAGTTATGTTGCTCACGAATTCCAACACTTAATTACCTATAATCAAAAAGAAAGAATTCAAACTAAAACTGAAGACATTTGGCTTAATGAACTTAGGGGCGAATATGTTTCAACATTTTTAGGATATGATACTGAGGATTATAATAATTCAAATCTAAAAGCAAGGATTGAAAAGTTTCTTCAATATCCCTCAGATCCATTAACTGAATGGCGTGGAAGACTTTATGATTATCTTCCGATAAATCTGCTTGCACAATATTTCGCGGATCACTATGGTAATGGTTTTTTCAGTCAATTGACAAGAAATAGCGATGTCGGTATTGATAGTATAAACAATGCTCTCCGTACCGCTGGGGGAAGCAATGATTTCACGAAAATCTTTGGCGATTGGATGATTAGTCTTTATTTAAACGATGCTCGCCAAGAGGTTGAGTATGGTTTTCTAAATTATTTTCTTCGCAATCTCCATGTTTCTCCAACTGCACAATACGAAGTTTTTCCTGGTCTTGCTATTTTAAGATCTGGTCTCATAAAAGAATGGATGCCTTTGTGGTATGAAATTGCTGCCAAAAAAGATACCAACAACGAAGTCGTTATTAGTTTTAATGGCAGTGCTGCCAGAGGAGAGTTCAGAGCGAAAATTTTAAAAATGGATTCGGCGGGAAATTACTTCGTATCCGATTGGAATTTTTCTGACGGCAAAACCGGAGAAATTACAATGCATCGCCTAGGCGGTGATCTTAAAAAAATTGTTATCATGCCTTATTTAATTTATAATAGTCACTATCAAGACGAAACTTTAGATTATAATAATTTCAGTCTTTCGGTTACGAGCAATCAGGAAACAGAATCGGTTCCAACTTCAACGCTATCTGTTATTAATTCGTCCAACCAAGCTCAATCATCTTTCATTCAAGATGGTGACCTTGTCAGGGCAAAAGATGATTATAAAGTTTATATAATTAATGGTAATTACAGGCGCCATATTTTATCTGACAAAATCTTTAGTTTTTATGGACACTTAAACTGGGCTTTAGTTAAAGAAATTTCTTTGTCAGAATTAAATCGCTATCAGGAAAGTAATTTTGTAAGAGCTGATGGAGATAAAAGAGTTTACGAAATTGATGGGTCAGGACAAAAACACTGGCTTAATATAACCGGGGAAGAATTTGTTTCTTCAGGAAGAGATTGGAAAAGCGTCTATGTTATCAATAATCGGGAAAGAGACTTTTATAAAATAAGTACTGACATTAAGTCGTAAATCCGAATATTGAATTTCGAAATTCGAAACAAATTTAAATATCTAAATCCAAAATATTAAACCGTTTTGAATTTAAAATGTTTGAATTTAGGCATTGTTTAGGATTTCGAGTTTCGTGTTTCGAATTTATTTAAAAATAAGTATTTGTATTTTGTTTTTAAATTTATGAACATCCATGTTAACACTACTGGCTTTGAAATGACTCCTGCTATCCAAAATTATCTAGACAAGAGACTTAAAAATGTAAAAAAACTTGTCAGTTATGCTCCGGGAAAACAGGAAGTTTGGATTGAGCTTGAAAAAACAAGCCAACACCACAATAAGGGGAACTATTTTGAATCAAAAATTGATATTGTTCTTAAGAACAGAACAATTCACGAAGAAGAAAGAGCGGAAAATCTCTACGAAGCGATTGATAAAATGGAATCAAGAATTACTAGAGAATTAAAACATTATAAAGATAAGTTTTCTTCGAAAGAACTGAGACAAGCGAGAAAATGGAAACTCTTAACCCATCTTTCGCCCTTATCTTTTATGAGAAATTTAAGAAAAAGAGACAGAGAAGAAGGGATGTAAGAGTAAATTAAAAATTTAAAGTTTAAAGTGAAAAGTTGCAGGATTATTCGGCTCTGCAGCATGTCATTCTGATCCTGTGCCGTATGGTACAGGGGAAGAATCTCGAGGAAAAATAACAAAAAATGATTGACTCATGCCAGTCATTTTTTTATTCCAATCATTGACTTTTGTAAATAATTTTGATAGGATAACGGCGGTTCTTTAAAAAGAAAAAAGGAGAGAAAAAATGGCAGAAAGAAATCAATTAAGGACTGAAGATTTGAGTCTGCAACTTGTTCAGATTGAAGATGGGTTTCTCTATCACATGGTGAAAGCTGGGCTAGACGCTGCTCACGCAATTATTGATCCGAATTTTGTCAGAGAAAGTCAGCGTAAGGCAGGCGGTTCGATTCATAATCTGGTTACAAATGCCGATCTTAGATCTCAGGATTTAATTTTGGAAAGATTGAGTTTTCCTCAAGCATTTTTCTTAGTCGAAGAAAAAACAGAAGAGAGTGATGCCGATAAACAAGTTTTAACGCCTGAGAACTATGCAAGCATCTTAGATATTGAACTGGTTTTTTGTGTTGATCCTCTCGATGGAACTGCCCAATATGCCAGAGATCTCTACGAATATTCGGTTTCAATCGGCACCATGGAGCATGGCGTTCATCAGTTAGGCGTGATTTATGCTCCTGAAATAAAAGGCGGATTACTTGTTTTTGGCAGGCGCGGCAAAGGTGTTTATGTAGCTCTAGGAAATCCTAGAGAAACTAGAAGGGCTTGTGTGGCTTCCGACAAAGCAATCGAAGAAAGTGTAATTGCTTACGGCATTGACATTCCAAGGATCGCTGTTTTTAGTAGGTTATTAAACAAAGCAGCTAGCAAATCGCGGACGGCTAATAGTATGGGATCTTGTGCTCTTGGCTTGGCGCTTGTTGCTAGCGGAAGAGTTGACGCTTTTGTTCAAGCACCGCAGATGCCATGGGATTGGGCTGCTGGCTATCCTCTGGTTGAGGAAGCTGGTGGTAAAGTCCAGCTCTATGAAATTGTTGGTGGGAAAATCAATTTGCTCGATAAGCCAGAAGTTAGGCATTATAATCCCGGACACAAAACAACTGGTTTTATCGCCGGAAATCCAAGATTAGTTGAAGAACTAACTAAGTGGTTGGTGGAAGACTACGGAAGGAGCGTGGAATAATGTCAGGAAAACTTTACGTGAGAGATTCAGTATCGAGCGAAACCATACTAGCGATTTCTCGTGGCAAGAGGTTGTCTAGGGTTGTATTAATACATCCGATTACCGAAAAGGTCGAAACTTGGATTTTTTATGACCAACAGAACTGGTCAGTAACCATGGCTGTCACAGAGGACGGTATGGTAGTGACTACCTGGCAGTATTACCAGGGAGTAGACGAAACCTTACAAGTATTGACAGGGGGGAATGACGATGTAGATGGAGGAGAATCTCCTGAAGAGGTTGCCAGAAGAGAACTTCGAGAAGAGGGCGGATATGATGCACAAGAAGTTATTGCTCTTGGCATCTTACCTCTCTCAGTCCGCAATTCTCAAACTCGTTGCAGTCTTTTTCTAGCCCTTGGGTGTAAGCAGTGGCAAGATGGCTCTTTCGACAAGAATGAAGTAATTCGAGTTGAATTGGTGCCATTGGAGGAATGGATTCGAAGGGTGTTTAATACAATCAAAGAAGGACCGTCAAGAGAAGCGACTTTTCTTGCTCTGCCTCATCTTGTCAGGCGATTTCCTTCGCTTGATATTAATAAAATTCTCGGAGAGATATAAAAAAACAGGCCTATCGTTTCATACGACAGGCCTTTTTCTTTTGTAAATATTCTTTAATGATTTTGATTTCTGAGGATTATGAATCCCCCAAGAACAATTAACCCTCCGCCAATTGCAGTTGCGATAGTTGGTTTTTCAGCAAAAAACAAGAAACCATAGATTGTCCCGAACAAGGGTTCTGAATAACCAATTATACCTGCATGTTGTGCCTTGACTCTTTTCATGCCTTGGAAGTGAAGGAAAGTTGCTATGATTCCGAAAAGCAGAGCAAAGGCAACGAACCAAAGAAAAGGAAGGGATAGCGTGATTTGCGGCGCAATGAATGGCGCTAGAATTAAAGAACCCAACAATGATTGATAGAAAATGAGCGTCAACACAGACAGATCTCTAAGCAGATATTTATAGACAATGATTGATAATCCATACATCAATCCGGAACCAGTTCCGAAAAGAATGCCCAGAAGATCATTATGGCTTAGTGCTAATCCTTTAATGCCAAGAATAATAAGGCCAATAAAGGAGAGAAATAGCGCTATCCAGCTATTTTTTTCCATTCTTTCTTTGAGTAAGAAAGGAGCTAAGACTGCAACAAAAATCGGAGCAGTATAATGCGCTAGAATAGCATTAGACATCGTGGTAAATTTGAAGGCGGTAAAGAAGAAAAAGTTATTGCCCACAAAAACCGCTCCTAGGGCAAGAATCATTAACCAGTGTTTTTTGATGTTGAAGTTCTCTCTATTTTTAAAGAAAATGAAGCGGAAAATAAGAGCGACTATCAGAGCGTTAAAGAAAAGAATGATTTCTGGTGACGCTTTTATCGATCTTACAAAAACACCATAGAGACTGAAGATTGCCATTGCTGCAATAATCAGCAACGATCCTTTGGAATTTTCACTTAGTATTCGCTTCTGTCCTAGCATCATCATTGTGTTCTTTGAGGCTCAGAGCTTAAATTGATTATCAGGGCGGCGATTTCTATTTCGTTCCATTCCATAAAGATTCTTGATACTCCTGCTTCTAGCAACGCCTGAAGCACCGAAGCTTTCTTATAAATAGGCATTCCAACAACAAGAGATCCAGCCGCTATGCCTGCCATAACTCCGCGCGGGGAATCCTCAAAAACCAGTTGTTGATCTGGATTTACCCCCATTCTTTTCGCTGTTTCAAGAAAAATATCTGGAGCAGGTTTATTATGCTTAACATCAATCTCTGTGATAATTTCTTTTTTTGTAAATAACATGGATAATCCTGATCGATCAAGAATGGGTCGAATCCTTGAAAAAGGCGTAGCCGTGCCGATTGCAACTCCAAGATTATGCGCTCTTAACCATCCAAAAATTTCAAAGAATCCTGGTCGAGTAGTAAAAGAAAAATCTCTAAATAGTCTTTCATAATGGGCTCTTTTGCTTTCAAGAATTCGAGATGCAACATCAGGATTGGTGGCGCCAACTTCGTGAGCAATTTCTTCTGCGACCTTTTCATCTGGCCCGCCAATAAAGTGAGGAAGCCTTTCAAAACAGTCATCTAGCGTTAGACGCAATCCAACATCTTGAGCTGAAAGAATGTGGGATTGATGATGAATTGGCTCTAAGTTGACAACTGTTCCTTCAAGATCAAATGCGACTCCTCTAATAAACTTACCCTTTTCCATTTCTCCTCCTAGCTGATTTTTTAAGGTACTTTTGGCAATCCATTTGCCAAAAATCATCCTAATACAATATTTTAAAAAAGTCAAATTTTCTAGTTATTTTTAAGTAGAATGTATTGACTTTTATTAGTAATTTTGATAGGATAACGGCGGTTCTTTAAAAAGAAAAAAAGGAGGGGAATGAGTCTCGTTGATGAAGCTGTAATGATTTTTGCTGAAGCGTATGACAAAAGGATAGGAGAACTTTCTCAAGATCTAGTTTCTAGGCTTGAGAGAGGACTTGAAGTTTGGCAAGAAGACAAGAGCAGATCTATTCTTGTAACTGGAGGAGTTCACCATCCGTCTAAGGACAGAGTTATTGCTCACGATATGAAAGATTGGTTAGCGGAACATGGTGTTCCTGAGAAACTCATCTATGTAGCCGATGGATCTTATGATACATGGACAAATTTCACTGATGCCGCTGATATTATTCAAAAAAGAAAATGGAAAAGGATTTTTCTTGTAAGCAATCTTGGGCACATAAAGCGAATTTGTTTAGTCGTAAAGATACTAAAATTGTTTAATTATTGGATGAGAGATATTGATTTTGTAGAGAAAACTTCTGCTTATCTGGATAAACAAGATGTTGTGCACGAGACCATATCTTGGCTTTTGTTCTTTCTTGGTCTTTTCCCGCCAGTTAAAAAATTCATTTATACGAGAATTTTTTCTGAATACAGACACCTAAAAGCCTGTTAGCAATAGCAGGCTTTTTTTATATAAGATTAAAAAAGGTCCTTTTCAATTAAAACTATTGACAATTTGATAAATAAGTATTATAATGAGCAATGAAATCGTACTTTAACAAAAAATAAGGAGGATACATGAGGTTTGTACAGCCGACCGTAGTAATGGTTCTTCATGGAAATTTCCGTCATTCTGAGTGGCCTTTCGGCTCTATGCGTCAAGCATTATCTCAGGGTTGGTATAGACAACTTCTATCCAGCATTCAGGTTCCAACAGAACTCTCTTATCAGGGCGAAGATGTTCTGTTCTTGGATATTGCTGACAGAAAATCACTAACTGAGATTGACAGAAATCCTTTGATTAGCGTAACGCCGGGTTTTCAAACTCATATGCTGGCAAGTTCTTTTCCGCAACTAAGAAGAGCTCAAATCGAAATCACTCTTAAGGTTTTAGCAAAATACATTCCACGAAAGAAGTTAAGCTGGGTTCACTGCTGGCCGGAGATGGATGTAAGTTCTCTTGGAATTACCGATTTCTTGGCTACAGTTGGCTCTGAGGGAGGAATTCTAAGTCTCAAAGACCTCAACTGCAGCTATGAATATTGGCCAGAAGATCAAGACACGAGAAAACCACTCAAAGACGAAATCATTTTATGTAATGGCGTTCCGGTTTTTGTCGCTGAGGCCTCTGAGATGAGATCTGTTTATCTTAGAATGCACCGGAACGAAACCACGCCTCAAGACTTTGTCTATGAAATGAGAAGGTGTTTGGCTGCAAGTAAGCACAATCTCGTGATATTCTTCACAGATCTTGAAGTGCCACTAATCAATCACGTTAATGGTGTTCCTCAACTAGATAAGTGGGTTGAATTCCAAAAGATCCTCAGGTTGGCCGAGAAGTCTGGAATTCGATTTGCTCATTTTAATGATATCAAAGAGGGATTACACCTGATGGCAATGGATGCTCCAGTTGCAACAATTGATGAGCGTGATAGTTTGAAATGGCATGGGAGAGATCCTGAGCAGACAAGAATTATCGATACTATCTACAAAGAAATTGCAGAAGCACTGGGATATTGCTCTGATCCAGTAGACGCTTTGCCTTTCGTTGTTTCTGACACATTCTCTGCCCAGACGGTTCAAAGAATGGACTTTAGCGTCCTTGAATCGCCCGGGAGCAATCAAGTCACCAATCATATCGTGATTCAGCCAGATACTAAAAGGAGAATGGATGAATTCCACAATCTTCTAGAGATGGCGAAGGCTGGAAAACTTGGAACGGTTGGAGATGACCACACTAGATGGCATTCCGAAATCGTCCAAGAAGCGCATCTCAGGACCAAAGAAATAGTTTCTTGAGATCATCCCCGCTACGCAGAGTAGCGGGGTTTTTTCTTTGAATTTTACGTTTTTAGGAGTACAATGATATAAGTGCGCATTTTTATTTTTTTCACTTATATTTTATGGGGATTCTATCTAAAATTTTTGGCGATGCCAATAAAAAGTACACAGATGGTTTAAGACCGATTATTGATCAAGTTAATAATTTCGAGCCGGAACTCGAAAAGCTTTCTGATGTCCAAATTAAAGAAAAAAGCATAAAGCTAAAACATAGCGTTGAAAATGGAGAATTGACAGTTGATGGTGCGTTAGCACTTGCTTTTGCATTGGTCAGAGAAGCGTCAAAACGCACATTAAAACAGCGTCATTTTGATGAACAGCTTATGTGTGGTATTGCTCTCCATCGTGGTCATGTTGTTGAAATGAAAACTGGAGAAGGGAAAACCTTGGCAGCAACATTGGCGGTTTATTTAAATGCTTTGACGGGAAAAGGCGCCCATGTGGTTACGGTCAATGATTATTTGGCTCGAAGAGATGCTGTTTGGATGGGTCAGATTTACGATTTTTTGGGATTAACAATCGGTTGCATTCAACAACAAAATCAATCATTTCTTTATGATTCGACTTGGAAAAAAACAGACAAAGAAGAAGAAATTCTCGATGAAAAACGCGATGAGCTTGGATCTTTTCATGTTGTTCAAGAATTTTTAAGACCTTGCGAAAGAAGACAAGCATATGCGATGGATATTACTTATGGAACAAACAATGAATACGGTTTTGATTATTTGAGAGACAATATGGTTTATGATCTATCCCAAAAATCGCAAAGAGGTCATAGCTATGGCATTGTCGACGAAGTAGATTCCATATTAATTGATGAAGCCAGAACGCCTCTGATTATTTCCCAGCCGGACACAAATTCAAGCGAACTTTATAAAACGTTGTCTCAAGTTGTTCCCAAATTAAAAGAAAATACTGATTACAACTTAGATGAGAAAATGAGGGCGGTAACACTGACGGAAGAAGGCATTAATCATGTCGAAAAACTTTTGGGGATGGCCGATATTTATTCAGGATCAAATATAGACATTCTTCATCATTTAGAACAAGCGCTTCAAGCGGAGATTCTTTTCAAGCGTGATAAAAATTATGTCGTCAAGGATGGCGAAGTTATTATTGTTGATGACTTTACGGGTCGCCTTATGCCGGGAAGACGCTATTCAGAAGGTCTTCATCAGGCAATCGAAGCCAAGGAAGGAGTTGAAGTCAATAAGGAATCACGAACCCTAGCAACGATTACTTTTCAAAACTATTTCAGACTTTATAAAAAATTAGCCGGTATGACCGGAACCGCTTTGACGAGTGCGGAAGAATTTCACAAAGTTTATAAACTTGATGTCACGTCAATTCCCACTCACAGACCATTAATTCGTAAAGACAGGCCGGATAGTATTTACCAAACCGAAAAAGGAAAATACGAAGCAATCATTAGAAAAATAAAAGAATGCAATAAAAAAGGCCAACCCGTTTTGGTTGGCACAATTTCTATTGAAAAAAATGAACGCTTAGGGGCGCTTCTTAAAGTCGAAGGCATAGAACACAATCTTTTGAATGCAAAAAACCATGAGAGAGAAGGAGAAATTATTGCTCAAGCAGGCAGATTTGGGGCGGTAACAATTGCAACTAATATGGCTGGCCGTGGTGTTGATATTGTCTTAGGAGGTAATCCTTTTAATGAAGAAGAGGCAAAGAAAGTTAAAGAAGCTGGCGGACTTTGCGTCATTGGTACGGAACGCCATGAAGCTCGCAGAATCGACAATCAGTTAAGAGGTCGCGCTGGTCGTCAGGGTGATCCGGGAGAATCTCAATTCTTCGTTTCACTTGAAGACGATTTAATGAGGGTTTTTGGTTCCGATCGCATCAAGAATTTAATGGGAAAATTTGGCATACCCGAAGATCAGCCGATTGAAAATGCAATGGTTTCTCGCGCGCTTGAATCTGCTCAAGGCAAAATAGAAGGATTTCATTTTGATGCCAGAAAACATGTTTTGGAATACGATGATGTTATGAATGTTCACCGAGAAACTATTTATCGTAAGCGCAACGAAATTTTGGAAAGCGATAAGCCAGAGGAAACATTCAAGGAATATATTGGAAAAGAAGCCGAGGAAATGACCAATGCTCTTCTTCCCGAACGAGAAGAAAGAATGTGGAATCTTGAGGAATTAGCCGAAGAGGGTGTTGCCGCTTTTCATTTAAATCAAGATCTTCACAAAACACTTCTTGGAATTAAGGATGAAAACATTACGCCTTCAGAAAAAAGAGAAAAAATTAAAAATATAATCATCAATTCTGCTCTTGAAAGAATTTCAAAAATCAGAGAAGTGGCTGATAAAGAAGTTTTTATTCAAGTTTCTAGAGGACTACTTCTATCAACAATTGATCTTTTTTGGATGGAACATTTAGATGGTATGGAATATTTGCGCGACAGCGTGAGATTGCGAGCTTATGGACAAAGAGATCCGCTTGTAGAATATAAAAATGATGGCTACCAGAGATTTAAGGAGTTATTGTTTGATATAAGAAGAGAAACGCTCAAAAGATTTTTCAGAATAGAAATTCAAGAACAACCGAATGCTCGTTTTATTCGCCGTGAAACACCGATAATTTTACAAGGAGCAGCTAAAACTCAAGATCAAAATAAACCGCTTTTATCGCAGGTGAAAAAAGATGCGCCAGAAAATGCGATTGAAAGATTTTCCAAAGAGCAAGAACAAAAGCAGTCAAGCAACGACAACACCCCGCCAGAATTTAAGCATGTTGGCAGAAATGATCCCTGTCCATGCGGCTCGGGCAAGAAGTTTAAAAAATGTTGTTTAGAAAAATATTCTTAATTCTGACTAGGTGGTACAAAATATGCAAACTATATTATTAACATCAAGCGGAAAATTTTTGACTGATGGGGATTTGTCTTTTTTGCCAAAACCGATCACTCAAATGAAGATAGCTTATATTACAACTGCCTCAAAAGGCGTTTCTGATATTTCTTATCTAGAGCGACACAGGAAACGAATGAAAGAACTCAATTATAATTTTAAAGAGATAGATATAGAGGGCAAAAATGAACAAGAATTAGAAGACATACTAAAAAATAAAGAAATTATTCATGTTGAAGGAGGCAATACCTTCTATTTATTAAAAGTTGTTCTTGAGAGTGGCTTTGATAAAGTGATAAAAGAATTAGTAAGAAATGGAATTATATATATTGGATCGAGCGCTGGTTCATACATTGCTTGTCCGACGATAGAGATGGCTACTTGGAAGCATCAGGACAAATATAATCATTATGGAATTACTGATTTCACAGCTCTTAATTTAGTGCCTTTTTTGGTCACAGCGCACTACAAACCTGAATATCAAGAATTATTAAAAGAAAAAATCAAGACATCAAAATATCCAGTTAGAATACTTACCGACGAACAGGCAATATTAGTTCAAGATGAGGAAGTAAAATTAGTTGGAAATGGAAAAGAAATTAAACTATAATTTTTACGAAGTCGGACTTCGTAAATTTTTATAACCTAAATTTATGGATCAAAACGATAAACCAAAAGTTGGAGTTGGCGTGATGATTTTTAAGGATGGGAAATTTTTACTTGGAAAAAGAAAAGGGTCGCATGGCGAAGGAGAATATGCCTTTCCCGGAGGACATCTTGAATATATGGAATCTTTTGAAGATTGTGCGAGAAGAGAAGTTCGCGAAGAATGCGGCATTGAAATTAAAAATATCCGTTTCCAATTTTTAGCCAATGTTATCGCTTATGCGCCAAAACATTATGTTCATATCGGATTATTGGCGGACTTCAAAAGCGGCGAGCCGAAAGTTTTAGAGCCTGAAAAATGCGAGTCGTGGGATTGGTATGATTTAAATAACCTTCCTCAGCCGTTATTTGATATTTGCAGAATATCCATTGAAAGCCATGAGAAAGGAATAACTTATTACGACATTCCTAAGGATAAAAAATTTCATAATAAATAAAAAAAGTCCCAAACAGACACGCTGAATGGGACTCGAGGCGAACTTGATGAGTAGCGATATTGGTTCACTATTCTTTCGGAGCGCATGGATGATCAGGGTGAGTGAGATTGAACGCGTGAGTCATGAAGGGACCAAGATCGCACCGAAAAGCCGTCGCTTCTGCATTCACTCGTTCGTGTTCTTTCCTAGCAGCTTTGATAGCTTCTTGTTCTCCAGATGCTTCTACCTTGTACTCAACGCCACAACTTTGACACTTAACACTCCAAGTATCATCCATAACTGTCCTCCTTTCATTGACCCTAATTTATTCTTACTGCAGATGGCGTTGGATTTTTTCTAGATTTGTTTCTAGGATTTCCTCTTTCGTTTCGTCATCAACTACTGGATCGTCGTCCCAATCCCATCCGCTTCGACTAGTAATATCGTCGATAACATCAAACAAAATCCTTTTCGCAACATCGGTCGGGGGATTGGTAGAACAATTACGATACTCATCTAATAGAGACATGACCGCTACCTCCTTTTACCGTATGATTATATTATAGCATATTGATAAAAAAAGTCAATCTTTGTAGGCAATTTGTATATCTATATTAATAACAATATAGCGACTATTGATAAAAAAAAGCCGCTGGGCGAACCATACGGCTGTGCTGCCACAGTGAGTTTCGACTCACACAACGAGATGCATTATCTCGCGACCTAGGTTTTGAGGGCCTATGTGCTTGCCAGCACTGCCCCTATGCCCCATCGGTCTGACACGGTTTTTGGGCCGCCGCTCTGCTATATCTTGAGCTATGTGACAATACTACCATTATAGCATATACATAAAGTTTGTCAAGTGTTTTTGGTAAAAATGTGTAAATTTAGATAAAAATTAAAGGTTAAAGAGTTTATGTAAAGTCAGAAATATGGAACATGTAGCAATAATGAGAAAATCTTGGGGTCTTACAGATAAAATTCTGAGCGGTCAGAAAAAGATTGAATCGCGCTGGTATTCGGTAAAATATAAACCTTGGAATAATATCAAAAAAAGAGAAACGATTTATTTTAAAGATTCGGGAGAACCAGTAAATATAAAAGCGGAAGTTAGCGATGTCGTTCAATTTTCCGATTTGACCCCTAAAAAAGTAAAAGAAATATTAGACGAATATGGCAAAGAAGATGGTATAGAAAAAGAAAAAATTCCCGAATTTTTTGAAAGATTCAAAAACAAAAAATATTGCATGCTTATATTCTTAAAGAATTCACAAGAAATTAAGCCATTCGAAATTGACAAAACGGGACTTGGTGCAATGTCGGCATGGATTACAATAGATGATATTTCGAGAATAAAAAAATAATAGTAATATGAAAAAGATATCTGAAACTAATTTTACCACCTATCACAATCATCGAACTGAACCATATTTTACATTTGTTAAGAATGGTCAAAAAACAATTGAAGGGCGAATTAGGAAAGGAAAATATCAATTTATAAAACCAGGAGATCGTATAATCGTTTATAATAATCAAGAAACAGAATCAGTAGAAGTGTTCGTAAAAAGAGTGCAAGCATATATTTCTATAAAAGAAATGCTCGAAAAAGAACCGATTAAAAAAATATTGCCCGATGTTGAAACAATTGAGCAGGGTCTTGAAAAATACAAACAATTCTATACCGATGAACAGCAAAAAAAGTTCGGTGTAGTAGCAATAGAAGTAGAAAGAATAAAAGTATAATGATTTTAATTAACCATGTTTATTTTAAGACGAGTTGAGTTTAAAAATTTAAGAATTGGCTGTTGCGGATTATCAAGATATGATTCGATTTCTCCAGTTGGTACAGAAGTCAATTTTGATGAATTCAAAAAAGAAGCGATTGAAATTCTGAAAAATTACGGAGAACAAACTTATGAAAGCAGCGGTGATGAATATTCTATCGAATATTTTGAAGGCAAAAGAACGGATCAGAATTTTAGGGAAGATGGCAAATCTTTTTTTAAGTTTATTTTAGAAGACAAAGAATGGAAATTTTACGAGAATGGTAAGTCGGTTTTTTCTGTAAAAAATTTGGCTCAGTTAAAAAAGCTATGGCAAAAGTAAAAGATTATTTTGCGTTATCAGAAAAATGCGAAAAACAATTATGGAAGATGTGCAAAGACAGGTCGCAAAATCATCGCAAATGCGTTTTACCGAGATGCTGCGGTATTTGTCCGCAGATTCTTGATTGCGAAGGATTGTGCGTTTATCTCAAAGAAAAACTCAAAGACGATTTCAAGAAATAACAATATAAAAAAAGACGACCCGTTAAGGGTCGTTTTTTTACTTTATACCATTGCGATTGAGCCACTCAATCACGTCTTGGTAATTGCGCATTGTTTCTTCGGATCCATCGGTATTTTCTAAAGTTATCGTTCCACCGTTCGAAAGACATTCAACGGCCATATCGTACCAACCTAAGGCACGAAGAAGAAGTTCTGATACATCTTTCAACTCGCTCAAATTCAAAAGAACTTTTAGTCTGGCAAAACTTTTTTCTGAAAAAGTAATCGTAAAACTCATTTTTCTACCAGGCTGAGAAAATTTCTTAAAGAACTTGCGTAGTCGATTCATTGTTCCTCCTTGAAAACTAATCAAATCTTATTCGAATTATAATGTTTTGTCAATGAATATCTGATGATATGCTAGGGTTTGGGCTTTTATTATATTTTAATAATAATATTAAAAAAAGAGTCCTTCTTCAAAAGTCGGACTCTGGTGTTGGTGAGCGCATCCCCTTTTTCCAAGGGTGACCTCGACCCAAGGCTGGTTGTTCATTACATTTCTTATGCAATCTCACCAACATAATCATTATAGCAGATACAGAAAGTTTGTCAAGTATTTTAGCAAATTTTGCTTCAATTCAAAATATTGCTTAAAAATAACTTATTTTTTGGCCGTTTTTTTATCCACTTAAAAGTATCTATTTTTTAGTGTATAATCTATTTAGACGGAAACGCTATGGTTTTTGTTATTTGTGATTATTAGTATTATGCCTATAAAAATTGCTATTAATGGTTTTGGTCGTATCGGTCGTTGTTTTCTTAAGTTGGCTTTAGAGAAACCGGACATTGAGATTGTCGCAATCAATGATTTAACTGATGATGAAACGCTCGCTTATCTTTTAAAATATGACAGCGTTTATGGTCGTTATGAAAAAAATGTGAAGGCAATTAGTGAGGGACAATCGAACTATTTAGAAGTCGATGGTAAAAAAATATTAAGCTTAACAGAAAAGGAAATTGAAAAATTACCATGGGGAGATTTAGGAGTAGACGTAGTTATCGAATCAACTGGCGTTTTTACTGATTATGAAAAGGCAGGCGCTCATTTAAAAGCTGGCGCCAAAAGAGTTATTATTACTGCTCCAGCAAAGGGTAGTGGGGGTCAGCAAGTTTTAATTGGCGTCAATGACGAAGATTTCAAAGATGGTTTATCTGCGATTACCTCCAATGCTTCTTGCACAACCAATGCTATTGCTCCTGTAGTGGCAATTTTATCTGAAAAACTAGGAATAAAGAAAGCAATTTTAAATACAGTCCATGCTTATACCGCTACTCAAGGCATTGTTGATCGACCCGATACTAAAGATTTAAGACGAGGACGAGCGGCGGCAGTCAACTTGGGTCCATCTTCTACTGGCGCTGCAATTGCCACGGGCGATGCCTTGCCTGCCCTTAAAGGAAAATTTGATGGTCTGGCGATCAGGGTTCCGGTGGTTTGCGGATCAATCGCTGATGTTACTTTTGTCGCGTCAAAAATTACTAGTGTTGAAGAAATTAATAATATTCTCAAAGAGGCCGAAAAGGAACCGCGCTGGAAAGGTATTGTAAAAACCAGCGACGAAGAATTGGTTTCAACCGATATCATAAAAGATCCATACCCAGCGATCGTTGATTTAAAATCAACGAAAATAGTAGATGGTGACTTAGTGAAAGTGCTTATTTGGTATGACAATGAATGGGGATACACAGTCTCCTTACTTGAACATGTGATTCGCGTCGGACACCTTATGACGATCAATTCATGATTTGTGCATAATCCAATTTTTAATTTTCAAAAAAATATAAATTCTATAATTCCAAAATAATAATTCGTAATTCGTATTTATTAGCATGATATATCTAGGATCTGACCACAGGGGATTTGAACTAAAAGAAAAAATAAAAAACTATCTTGATGAACAGGGCTTGGATCATGAGGATCTGGGAAATTTAAAGTATGACGCGCTTGATGATTTTCCCGATTTTGCAAGAGCGGTTGCAGAAAAAGTAGCAGAAAATCCGACAACTGACAAGGGTATTCTTATTTGCGGTTCTGGGGTTGGCGTTGATATTGCAGCTAATCGCATCAAGGGGATTAGGTCAGCGCTAGTATCAATTCCTGAAGCAGCCAGATTATCACGCAAAGATGATAATACTAATATTTTATCATTGGGGGCAGATTTTGTGACGGATAAAAAAGCAGAAGAAATTATAGATATTTGGCTTCATACAGAATTTTCTGGAGAGGAAAAATATACAAGAAGAATCAATAAAATTGATCAATAATATGCACATTGAAGATTACAACTTTGGCCACATGATTATTGATGGCAAGAAATATACAAGTGATTTAATAATTTATCCAGAAGGAGAAATAGAAGATGGATGGCGGCGCATTGAAGGCCATGAACTTGTTCCTGAAGACCTAGTTGATATCGCGATTATTAAACCAGATATTTTTATTATGGGCACAGGCTATTCTGGGATCTTAAAAATTCTACCAGAAACTAAAAAGTTTTTTGAGGATAATGAGATTGAACTTCAAGAAGCAAAAACAAAAGAAGCAACAGAAATTTTTAACGAAATCATAAAAAATAAAGGAAAAAGAATCATGGCAGGATTTCACCTGACATGTTAAGAATATTAATTGAAGACCATCAATTATTGGAATAACCTTATTTTGTGAGCAGTGTTATAAAAGTTTAAAGTGAAAAGTGTAAAGTGTAAAATATTGGAAGAATGCATCATTTTAAATTTTTAACTATCTTTAAGACTCGTTACAAATTAAGAAACCAATCGTACTAAATTAAGAGGGAAAAAAATATGTAATTGTAAAAATATGAGAAAAAAATTTTTATTCTTGGCAATATGCTTGGTTACGATTTTTGGATTTGGCGCTAGTGTTGGCGCTGCGCAAGTAACTAATAGTGTGGCTGTACCAGACATTATGCCCAGTACTGATGGTACAATTTTTGGTCAAAACCAATATTATTCTGTTGTTTTTGATGGCGAGGGCGAAGCGACTGTGGCAGCAAAACTTCTTTTACAAAATAGTGGTCAAGATCAAATTAATTCAACAGTTGTCGAAGTCCCGGGAGTTGATATTAGATTAATCAAAATCGTAGAAGAGTTTTATCAAAAAGAACAGTATTGTTATCAATATGAACCGAATGTTTGTACAGAAATGAGTAGCGGTGGGTGTCTCAAATATGAACAAAAATGTTCCGACTGGCGATGGCAGGTAAAAACCTGGGATCCGCTCTATTATACTCTCGAGCCTCAAGTAGAAGAACTTTCAAATTCAGTTAAGTACACGATAGAACTTAAAAAACCAATTGATGAACAAGGGCAAGCTGGGATTTTGCTCTATTATAAAGTACCCAATTATGCCAAGAAATCGGCTGGTGTTTTTAATTTTAAATTTGAAACAATTAAGGCCTCTTACGACATAGATCAAGTTCGGGTAGCCGTTGATGTTCAGGAGGGACTTTATCTAGACGGCGGTCAAGCGCAAACCCAATATCGTTCAACTTATGACACCGCTTTCAAGTCAATGGCTCCAGAAGCGGCAGGTGTAGCCAATCAAGCGCTAACTACTTTCTCTAATCAAATCACTTATGCTTCAGGTTATGTAAAAACAACTTCAGGGCTTGATCCTTGGGAAAGTTTTACTGTTGAAGGAAAATACGCAGAGAGCCGTTTCGCTCTTCATAAATGGGCAATTATTGGTTGGATTTTGGGAATTTTAATCTTCTTAGCAAGTGTTAGTTTCTTGGTGTGGTTTTTAATCAAGCGAGCCAAAAAAAGAGCAGAGAAAATATCAAAAACTAACAAAAACCATCTTTTGCCATTAAAAATAATTATGAGTGGTGTTGGTGCGGCCCTTAGTACTATTGTAGTGGGAATACTAGGATCATTATTAATTCAGGTTATTCAGAGCAATATTAGTTATCAATATAACACCCTTGTGGTTCTTCTCTTTGTTCTATTGGAGGGAATTATCATCCTAGCGCTTGTTTTCGGTCCTTCGATTTACTTTGGAATTAAACATGGCGTAGCAAAAGGGGTTTGGGTTTTTGTCGTGACAATTGTAAGTTTATTGATTTTAGGAATTATAATGGTTGTAGTATTGGCAACCTTGTTTGGAACAGGAATTTCTTCAATGGGGATTAGATAAACCACAGATTTGCGCAGATTTATAAACAGATTTACACAGATAACATGGAAATTATTCCGGCAGTTTTAGAAAAGAATTTTTCTAAAATTGAAAAGAAAATAAAAAAACTTGAGTCGTATTTCAAAAAAGCCCAAATTGATTTTGGCGATGGTTTTTTCGTTAAAGAAAAATCAGGAGATTTAGATGGTTTTAAGAAAATATCTACAGAGACTGATCTAGAGGCACACATTATGGTGAAAAATCCGTGGACAATTATTGATCAATTAAAAGAATTGGGATTTAAAAAAATCATCTTTCATTACGAATCATTCTTGAGTATTAAAAAAAAGACGAGAGGATTTGCTATAAATAATTTAATAAAGAGAATCAAGGCGCACGACATAGGTGTTGGAATAGCGATTAATCCAGAAACCGATCCAAGTCATATTATTGATTATCTTTCAAGGATTGATGAGGTTTTGTTGCTTTCCGTTAATCCGGGAAAAAAAGGACAAGCATTTCAAGCCGATGTTTTAACAAAAATCAATTTTCTTAAAAATTTAAAAAAAGATTTGATTATTAGCGTGGACGGCGGAGTAAATGACGAAAGCATTAAAGCAATAACCAATGCTGGAGCTGATCGAGTTTATGTTAATAGTTTTTTGTGGAAGGAGAAATCGCTGGAAAATGCAATTAAGAAATTACAAATCATGATATAATAGATATTGTTTATTTAAAATTAATCTTATTTAAAAGTGAATCCATTTGACTATTCAATCAATCAAATAAAAGAGACTGCTAATCTTTTAAGGCAGGATGTTATAAAAATGATTTCTTTGGCTGGTTCCGGGCATCCGGCTGGTTCTTTAGGTATGGCTGATATTTTTGCAGTTCTTTATTTTAAAGTTTTGTCCCATGATCTAAAAGATCCAAATTGGGAAGATCGGGAGCGAGTTATTTTATCTAACGGTCATATTTGTCCGATTCTTTATGCAACATTAGCACGATCAGGGTATTTTCCGATTGAAGACTTAGCAAAATTAAGGCAATTTGGAAGCCCTCTTCAAGGACATCCGGCAAAAAAGAATCTGCCAATTATTGAAGCATCGAGCGGATCGTTAGGGCATGGCCTTTCCGTTGCTTGTGGCATGAGTTTGGCGGCAAGATTTAATAATAAAAATTATCAAGTTTGGTGTATAACTTCAGACGGAGAACATCAGGAAGGATCAACTTGGGAAGCGATAATGCTTGCCTCAAAATATAAATTATCAAATCTCAATGTTATTGTTGATCGAAATGCTATCCAGCTTAGCGGTGATGTTTCTCAAATTATGCCAATAGAATCTCTAAAGACTAAATATCAAAATTTTGGCTGGAATGTTATTGAGGTTGATGGTCATGTTCCAGAAGAAATTTTGTCGGCACTGGAGCGATCAAGACAATTTGATAGTGGACCAAAAGTGGTTTTAGCCAAAACGATTCCAGGTAAAGGCGTAAGTTTTATGGAAAATAAATGGGAATGGCACGGAAAAGCACCCAATCAAGAGGAAGCTGAGCAAGCCCTCAGAGAACTAGGTGTTGATTTATAATATTACAGATATCTATGGAAGAACAATCATTCAAATCTATTCGTGATGGCTTTGGGGAGGCTATCTTGGAATTGGCTAGAACAAATAGGGATATCGTTGTTCTAAGCGCCGATTTGGCGCCATCTCTTAAGGTTGATACCGTGAGAAATATGATGTCGGGTCAATTTATTGAGTGTGGTGTTGCGGAACAAAACATGGTTGGTGTTGCTGCCGGATTAGCCTTATCTGGAAAAATCCCTTTTGCGACAAGTTTTTCTGAATTTTTAATCGGAAGGGCGTGGGAACAGATTCGAATTGATGTTTGTTATAACAATGTTAACGTAAAACTTATTGGTTCTCATGGTGGGCTTTCTACGGGTGAAGATGGAGCAACTCATCAAATTCTCGAAGATCTGGCGCTTACAAGAACTCTTCCAAATATGACCGTTATTTCTCCTTGCGATATTTTCGAAGCATACAAAGCAACCATTGAAGCGAGTAAAATTATTGGACCGGTATACATAAGGATTGCTAGACCAAAAACCTTAGTTCTGACAAATTCAGACTCTCAATTTATGGTTGGGAAAATTAACATTCTACGAGAAGGGAAAGATATTGTTATTTTTGGAACAGGGCCAATTCTTGGCGAGGCAATTATGGCTACTGAGGAAATAAAAGAAAAATCGATTGCCATCTTGAATGTTCACACAATCAAACCAATAGAAAAAGAAATTGTTATCAGATTTGCCAAGGAGGCGAAATTAGTTTTAACTCTTGAAGATCACCAGGTAATTGGAGGGCTTGGATCAGCTATAGCGGAAATTTTAGCTGAGAATTCTATCAGTGTGCCACTAAAACGTCTTGGGGTTAATGATCAATTTGGCGAGTCGGGAGATTACAGAGATCTTTGGAAAAAATATGGAATGGACAAAGATTCTATCGTCAAAATAATTAAAGAAAACTAAGGATTACTGTAAAAAGAATCAATATATTATATAATTTGAGATGGGATGATTATTTTTTAAAATAATCACTTGTTGTTTGTTTTCAATTAATTTTATTAAATATATGGAGGCCATTACTCATATTGCTAAAATTTTGCGCGTTGAGCCAGAAGTGCTTGAAAAACTTGATAAGCATATGGCAAAAAAGACGGGACAGAAGCATGTTTTTCAAGAAATTCATGAAACAAATCAAAAAATTCTTGATATTACAATCAAAAAACTTGGTGTCAGAACGGAAGACAGTGAAGAAATCTTTAGGGCCCTTATCAATCGCCTAAGAAGAGCCGATCGCACACTTTCAGATTATTTTAAGAAACCAAATTTTATCAAGCCGGAAAGTTTTCGTCCTATGATGGAAAAAGCCCTTGATCTTACTGGTAGAAAACAGGGATTTTACTTGAAAGAAGAATCGGCAAAGAAAATGATCCGCAAATGTCCTCCACCAAACCTGCTAAGTACGGGTGAATATCGCAATGTTGACGATCTTCTTTCGAAGGAAAATATTTATGAGATATATGCTAATTTGAGATTTTTAGAAGATAGTAAATGGATGAATGAAGCTTTTCTTAAGGAATATACAAATCTTAAGCCTGATGACTTTGAAATGCGTGAACCGAAATTCATGATTCTTGACAGAAGATGGCTAGAGATGGCGCGCAAATTTATTGAAAAAAAGTATCACAATTTAAGTCACCTAAAAGAGTTGGGAGTAGTTTTTATTCTTCCTATGACTGATAATTCTGATGGAGAAAACTTTCGCCTCTTCTCTTTAAGTCTTCACTATCTATATGAATTATCTTTCTATAGCAAGCTTTTTAAGCGCTATAGTCAAAAAGAAAAATTCGGAGAGAGAATAATTTCGCTTCTAAAAGGTGACGTTGCTCAGAACAGAAAAGGATTAAGAACGGTTGACTGGATGATTATTCAAAGATATCTAGCAAAGGATGACAAGACGGATCCTAGGTTATTAGCTCCTCATATTAATCCAGAAGTTATTCATTGGAAAAAAGCCGAAAGAGTGTTAACGCAATTTGGAAAGGAATTACCATCAATTGAAATGGGGTTCTGGGAAGATTTATTTTGGCAAGATTTTGATTGGATTGGTGATTTTTATCCGAGCCAAAAAGAAGGAAAATTGCTTGTCAGTTTTGATTTAATTGATAATATAATGAGCCTTGTTCAGGAAAAAGAATTGATTAAATACCTATATCATCAACAAGAAGCTTTATGGAACAGAATCTTTGAGGGATATGTTGGAGGAGATGAAAAATTAGAAGAAATTGTTTTGGATAATTTTGATAAGGGATTTATAAAAGCTTAAATCACTTTTGACAAATGATTTAGAAAAGCTTAAATCACTTTTGACAAAGGATTTAGAAAAGCTTAAATCACCTTTGACAAAGGATTTAGAAAAGCTTAAATCACCTTTGACAAAGGATTTAGAAAAGCTTAAATCACTTGAAAAAAAAATAAAAACTGGTAGAGTGTTATTACTTAATTAGATTTGTAGGATTTTTTGTTTTACTAATATGGAATTTAAAATTAAAGCTCAAAAAAGAGAAATTATGGGTAAAAAGGTTTCGCAACTTCGCGATCAAGGCATGATACCTGCAGTTATTTATGGACATGACTTTGAAAGTACTCCTCTTCAACTGGATCGTCGCAGTTTCCTGAAGATCTTAAGTGAAACCGGAGAAACAACGATCATAGATCTAGAAGTTCAGGGAGAAAAAAATGAAAAAGTATTGATTCACGATATTGCTCGTGATCCGGTGACAGGAGAAATTCTCCATATTGATTTTTATCGCACTCAAGCTGATCAAGCAATGATTGTTGAAGTTCCTCTCGTTTTTGAAGGAATATCATTAGCAGTCAAAGATCTCGGTGGAATTTTAGTAACCAGCCTAAAAAATATTAAAGTTAGGGCACTTCCAGCAGATTTGCCTCATAACATAAAAATAGACATCTCTTCGCTTAAAAATATTGAAGATCACATAAAAGTTTCTGATATTCCAACAATAGAAAAGGTTGAATTTTTAGCTGACGCAGAAGAAATGGTTGCCTCAATTGAAGCGCCAAGATCACAAGAAGAGATAGAAGCACTTTCAGAAGAGGTTAAAGAAGAAGTTGGAAAAGTTGAAGGCGTAGCTGATAAAACAGAAGAAGGAGAGGCTGTTACCGAGGAAAAATCGAAGGAAAGTTAATATCTTCTTTAAAGCATTATGATTAGGAGGTCAAAGCTTAAACAGAATCTTTCTTTAATAGTTTTGTTGTTATTGGCTCTATTTGTGACGGAAATAATCTTTCCGTCACTTGTTTTTTCTCAGACTACCGAAGAGCAAAAAACTGAATTGAGACAACAACTTCAAGAACTTCAAGCTCAAATCGATGCTTATCGGGAAAAAATTCTTGATGCAGGTGCTCAGGAACAAGACCTTAAAGGACAAATTGCTGTTTTAGAAAATAAAATTAAGAAACTTAACCTAGAAATAGAGAGTTTAGATCTGGCAGCGAAAGATGTTCAAAAGCGGATGGAAGTTATTCGTAACACTAACCGAGAAATTGAAAATAATATTAACAACGAACAAAAAATTCTTTCACGTACCTTGAGAATTGTTTATGAAAATGACCAACTCAATTATGTAGAAGTATTTTTTAGACAAGACAAATTGTCGGACGTGTTTGCAGACATAAAGGCAATTGAAGAGATTCAAGCATCGCTTTTAACTTCCCTAAATCAAATCCGTGATCTTAAAAAGAGACTTGAAGAGGAAAAAATCGTTCTTCAAGACAGAGAAGAAGAATTAGCCGATCTTAAAAAAATGCAACAAATTCAGACAGCAAGTCTTGTCAGTAATAAAGAGCAACAAAGAAATCTTCTCGCCCAAACCCAAAGTGTCAAGAATCAGTTGATCAATAAAGTGGAAATTACCCAAGCAACCGTTACCGCTATTAGAGAACAACTTTATCAGTTGGAGGGGCAAGGAGTTTCTCTTAGATTTGCTGATGCGTTGAGTTATGCACAAAAAGCAACAAGTAAAACAGGGATCAGGGCAGCAATGCTTTTAGCAATGCTTAAAAAAGAATCAGAATGGGGCAATAATGTTGGTACTGGTACATGGAAAGAGGATATGAACGCAAGGGATCATGAAGCGTTTATTCAAATTACTAAAGAGCTTGGTCTTGATCCGGATACTACACCGGTTTCTAGAAAACCTTCTTATGGTTGGGGTGGGGCAATGGGACCAGCCCAGTTTTTGCCGCAAACATGGCTTTCTTATAAAGACAGAATTGCTCAGGCTACGGGACACAATCCGCCCAATCCTTGGGACATTGGCGATGCTTTTATGGCTTGTGCCATTAAGTTAAAAGAAGCTGGTGCTGCGGGAGGAAATTATGATGCCGAATGGAAAGCTGCTCAAATTTACTTTGCTGGGCGCAGATGGAATAGTCCTCAGTATTATTTTTACGGAGATTCTGTGATGGAATTGGCTGGAACTTTTCAGGAGCAAATCGATATTTTGGAAAAAGGCGTAAATGGCGGATAGGATAGATATTGCAACATTTCAAATTGGCTGTATAATGAATAATCAATTTATTATTCTTTAATAAAACATTGTCATCTTTTATGTTTATTGAAAACATATGGCATGTTTTTTGTAGTTAATAAGTTTCTAATTTGTGTATTTGTAAAATATGTTCGGGTTAATTTTTGTAATCAGTTTAGCTGGATTTATCGTTGCTTATTTGCTTACGCGCTATGTTCTTAAACAAGATCAAGGTAATGAAGAAATGCAAAAGATTGCAGACGCAATCAAAAAGGGCGCCATGGCCTTTCTAAAAAGACAATATATCACCATTGGCATCCTAACCTTGGTTTTAGTTGCTGTCATTTTTGGTGGTTATGCGCTTGCTGGAAAAGTTTCTTACGGATGGCATACAGCCATAGCCTTTTTACTAGGCGCTGTTTGTTCAGCAGTTGCTGGTTTTATCGGAATGTATATTTCTGTTAGAGCAAATTTACGCACAGCAGCAGTTGTAGGAAAAAGCTTAAATAAGGCCCTGAAGGTTGCTCTGAGGGGTGGAGCTATTACCGGTATTTTGGTTGTTGACCTATCGCTCTTAGGGGTTGCCGGACTTTTTTATGCATTCGGTGGACTTAAAAATCCCCTTGAAGTTCCATTGACAATAGTTGGTTTTGGTTTTGGTGCTTCATTTGTTGCGCTTTTTGCTCAATTAGGCGGTGGTATTTTTACGAAAGCAGCTGATGTTGGTGCCGATCTAGTTGGTAAAGTTGAAGCCGGTATTCCAGAAGATGATCCAAGAAATCCAGCTGTCATTGCTGACTTAGTTGGTGATAATGTTGGAGATTGTGCTGGTCGTGGTGCTGATTTGTTTGAATCAACGGCAGCAGAGAATATAGGAGCAATGGTTTTAGGCGTTGCACTTTATCCAGTTTTTGGTATTAAGGGAATTCTTTTCCCCTTAGTTGCTCGTGCCTTTGGCTTGATTGCTTCAGTAATTGGCGTGATGAGCGTGAGGATTCGTGAAGATGAAGACCCAATGAAAGGATTAAATCGAGGTTATTTCTTAACAACGATTTTGTCCGCTGGGGGTTTTGCGCTGGCAACTCTTTTACTTTTTGAAAACCACTGGTTGTTGTATTTTCTTGCAGGTCTGGTTGGGTTGATTACTAGTATCGCCTTTGTTTATATTACTCAATATTATACCGAATCGCGTTTTAGACCTGTTAGGGAAATTGCCGAGTCCTCTGAAACAGGGGCAGCCACAAATCTTATTTCTGGTTTTGCTGTTGGTCTTGAGAGCACAGGTTTACCAATTATGGTTATTTCAATCGCAATTTTGGCGGCTTACTTTTTAGGAAAAGCTACAGGAATAGAACATGGCGGACTTTACGGAACAGCCATTGCAACAATGGGAATGTTGGCACCAGCCGCTTATATTTTAGCAATGGATAATTTCGGACCAATTACTGATAATGCTGGTGGCATTGTGGAAATGTCAAAATCTCCTGAGAGTACAAGAAAGAAAACTGATAGGCTTGATGCTGTTGGAAATACAACAAAAGCTTTAACAAAAGGATATGCGGTTGGATCAGCAGCATTGGCAGCATTCCTGCTCTTCACGGCCTATTTAGAAGCAGTCGGCCTAAAAAGCGTTGATCTAGCTAAGCCAATTGTTTTTATTGGCGGTATGTTGGGCGCAGCCTTAATCTTCGTCTTTTCTTCTTTTGCCATCAGGGCCGTTGGTCGCGCTGCTTACTATATCATTAATGATGTCAGAAAGCAGTTTAAAGAAAAACCGGGCATTATGACAGGCAAAGACGAACCTGATTATGCAAGGTCAGTCGATATTTGCACAAAAGGCGCCTTAAAAGAAATGATTTTGCCGGGTATTCTTGTTTTATTAGTTCCGACTGTCGTTGGGTTCGTTTTGGGTCCGGAATCAGTTGGCGCTACTTTAATGGTTGGCACAATCGTAGGAATTGTTATGGCATTGCTCTTTAATAATGGTGGCGGATCGTGGGATAATGCCAAGAAATTTATTGAAACCGGTGCTCATGGGGGTAAGGGTTCAAATGCTCATAAGGCTGCGGTTGTTGGCGATACAGTCGGTGATCCTTTTAAAGATACGGCTGGACCGTCACTTCATGTTCTAATTAAACTCTTGTCAACCTTAACTCTTGTCTTGGCGCCATTATTCCTTCTCTTGCACAAATAAAAAAATCAAACATTATACACAAAAGAGAGCCTATTCATAGGTTCTCTTTGTTTTAAACTTGACAATTTATAATATTTTGTTAGAATATATAAAGTATGTTCTTTATAAAATAGTAATGAGGCGAGCTCTTTGGATGTAATATTATTTATATTATTTCTAGAGGGCTTGCCTCATTGGGAGAGCAAGGCAGTAAAACTCTCCAAAGTTCTTCAACAAGAACAAGGAGAAAAACAAAAGGAGAAAGTGCCATGAGTAAAGAAAAAGGCACAACTCAAAAAGCGGAAGTCGGGCTCTGGGGAGAAAGTTACGGGCAAGTTGGGGCAGCTCTAAAAGCGCTCCAGGATCATGGCGTAGGGCGCTCGCATTTGAAAAAATTGCGCGCCGATCCCGGGTACGCCCAAAGAGTTGCTCAAGCTTTTCTTAGGGTTAGAGATGAGAAATCCGCTGTTGAATTTGGGCTAATGAAGGATTTTCGCAGGGCGTGTATGATTCTCGGCGAAGACATTGTTTTTCCTGACGAAATTGCAGAAGCTTTTGGACTTTCTTATACCAGTGCCAAGCTCAGGCACTTTGCCGAGACTTTGCCATCAGAAGAAGTGCTTCGCTGGTGCAAGGAAAATGGCTATGCTATTGTAGCTGGTCCCCCTAAACCGGTGTCATTTCTTGATATCCGATCTTCTAGTCCTGAAAATTTCATTGTTAAGTCAGGTGGATGGATTGAAGATGAAAATCAACTATTTGGCAAAGAAGACAAAGCGAATCATGAATGGTTAATGATTCGAAAAGGAACAGTTCCGCGTTGTTTCATGCTAGAGTGGGATAATCAAATTCAGTTTTTATCTAGCGAAGAAAGGGTTCCGAATGTCGCTGAGCTAGTTTGGTTTATTATTGCTTTCTATCGAGTCAGAAAAGTTTTCTTATTTAATGAAATTTATGTGAGAACTAGTTCTATAACCTTAAATGGTCAACATGTTGAAATTGGCGTACATGATAGCAGTACTATCCTTATTGCTAGTCCAAGGAGTAATAATACCCTTGGCCTTCGCTTAGGTATTGCATCTGCTCGGAAGTTATCTTGATCTTTGAATCCTTGAGCCCCGGTAAGCCGGGGCTCTTTTCTTTTTGACTTGACAAATTATTTTTTTGTACTATAATGAAGTATGCCATAGAAGAGATCTGCTTCAAGCAGGTAAGGAGGAATAATATGAAAGTAGAAAAACGGTGCGTTGAGGTAACTTTGATTTCTGGCGATACGAAAACAGGGGCGATTATCGCTGATGATTATTTGGAAATAGATTGTAGTGTAACTGGTGAACCAACGGGAGAGTCGACATATACCGTAGGAGATGTCAAGATAAGAACCCCCTGCAGGAATTTGGACGAAAAGAAAGCGGCGCTTGCTCAGAAATTAAGCAATCTGTTCCGTGGAAGTTCTTATCATTGTGAAGTTTGTCCGGAATTGAGTCATATGCGAGTAGCAAGTCATCAATTTTTTTCTGGAAATATGCCGGGAATTGAAGGTTTACTTGGTAAGATTAGAGAAGAAGGAATATTGATTGAAGGAGACTTGACGCCACATGTCAAAGAGTTAGATATTTAGTCTAGTCAACATAGAAGCTCTTACGCAAGTTGCGTAAGAGCCTTTTTTTTAACCAAAAAACTCTCCCTGTGGAGAGTCTTTTGGGCCAAGCCAAGATGCGAATTATCGCTTCCGCCTGACAAGTTTTATTTAAAGAACGCGTTCAGTTATTTTATTCAAAAGAACTTGAGTTCAGAACTATCACCGAAAGATGATAGGTTAATAGTTAAGAGAAGGAACTAAGCGAGAATATTGTTCCAGGTTATGGAGCTGATTAACTGTCAATTTCTGAGCCTGGCTGATAGCATCCTTAATCAGGTTATTGGAGAATTCAATTTTTTCTCCAGAACTTAACATTCTTGTGCCTGTGTTGTTTTGAATATAATCTTCAGCATAAACCTTCTGTTCAGCAGAAAGTTTTACATTGCTTGAAGTAATATAAGTCTTCAATGCGCGACGAGCCAAATTGGTCACGCCATCTCCTTTCAGAGCTACTTCACTGTAGGAAGTTGACCCTGTTACTGGAGCAGGAGTGATAACAGTTTCTTCTGTATCAGTCTTAACTTCTTCGTTTTTAACCACGGTCTCGTCTGTTTTTGTTTCAGTTATTGGGGCGACAGCAACCTCTTCTTTTGTCTCTGTTACTTCTTCAACTGGTGTTGCCTCTTCGCCTTCGTTCTTCTCTAGATCGATAGTAATACCACTTTGGAGATCTGATTGATCTACATTGAGATCATTGCTTTTCTGTTGCGAATAGAGGTAAATACCTCCGCCTAGAATAACAAGAGCGATAATTGGAAGAATGATCGCTGAGAAGTTATCTTTTATCCACTTAAAAACCTTATTACCCCAACCATTTGTTTCTAATAATTCCAAACCCTCAGGCAGATCAAATTCTTTTTCTTCCTCAAATTTTTCTGAGCCTTTTTTAATTTTTTTAGCCATTTATTTCACCCCCTTTCAGTAAAGGCCCTCCTTTTTTTATTTATTTTAATGTTTGTGACAAAGTCTTAGTAACCTTATCCAAGTCTCCTTCGATAATGCTATCAAGATTCTGCCACGATTTATTAATGCGATGATCAGTAAGCCGATTTTGCGGGAAATTATAGGTGCGGATTTTGTCGGACCTGTCTGATTCCATAACTTGCTCTCGGCGGATTTGATCAACTTTTTCAACGCCTTGGCGTTTTTTCATGTAGAACAATTCTGTTTTTATTTTCTTCATCGCCTTTTCTCGATTTTTATGCTGAGATCTTTCGTCTTGACAAGTGATCACCAGTCCAGTAGGAATGTGAGTAATTCTTATAGCGGATTCTGTCACATTAACATGTTGTCCGCCAGCGCCGGAAGATCGGTAAGTGTCTATTTTTAAATCCTGAGGATTAATTTCGAGTCCTGAAAGTTCTTCCATTTGAGGCAGGATTGCCACTGAAGCGGCAGAAGTATGAACGCGTCCGCTTTTTTCTGTTTTGGGAATTCTCTGAACGCGATGAACGCCTCCTTCATGAGCTAAAATATCGGCCACGCCTTCTCCTTTAATACTTAAAACGGCATATTTAATGCCACCCAAACTGGTTCTTTCAATTTCTTCAAAAGTCATGCGCCAGCCTTTTTTTTCAATAAATTTTTGATACATGCGCAAAAGATCAGCGGCAAAAAGAGCGGCCTCGTCTCCTCCAGCCCCTGGTCTGATTTCCATAACTAAAGCGTTTTTGTCCATAATCTAATTATTTCTTAGATTTTTTGGTAGTTTTAGTTTTTTTATCTTCTTTGATTGTCTTCGTTTTTTGACTTCTTGCTTTAAACTTTTCAACTCGTCCAGCAGTATCGACAATTCTCTTTTCTCCGGTGTAGAGAGGATTACATTTGTAGCAGATTTCGGTATGAATCTTTTCAAGGGTTGATCCAACGTTGAATTTTGCGCCACAATCGCAACTGACTTCTGCTTCAGAATTGTATTTTGGATGAATTTTATCTTTCATAAGTTTTGATACAAATTTAATATCTTAAAATAGCATACTTTAAAAGGGTTTGCAAGTACGCAATCAAATTCGAAATTCGAATATCCCTGACTGCCGTCAGGCAGGGAAATTCGAAACAATATTTAAATTCAAAAATATTAAATTCTAAACAGTTTTTAAAATTAATTATTAGAATTTTGAATTTGTTTCGTATTTCTGATTTCGTGCTTCGAATTTTAGTCAAAACACTTGCTTTTTTAAACTAAGCATGATACGCTAACGGCATTGGAGAAATCACTGGGGCATTAAGGAGGAAAAATGACTAAAAAGACTGAAAAGAAAAAGACCAGGGAAGTAGCATTAAAAGATGTTTTGGCAGTTAAGTCTGGTTCTATGGGTTTTGGCTTAATACCCGTAGTTTATGTTATTAGCAGACACAAGAGAGTCGGTCACTTCAGGTATCCGTGCTGTTATTGCGTAATCGAAGAATCTGTATGGCAAATTGATGAAAGTAAATCAGTGATCGATGCTACTGTCGTTGAAGAAAGGGACCAGAGGTGTAAAGATAAGTTCCTTGTATGTAAATCACAGATTGTCTTCTCTGGGCCTCGAGCCAAGCTTGAGCGCTTGCTTGAAAAGCTTGGATATGCCACACTTTTGGAGGAATAAGCCAGTTAGCCTGAGGAGCGGGAAAGAAAACCCGCTCCCTTTTTGTTAGTTAAATTTAAAAATTAAATCATTTGGCATTGATTTGATATTTAGGCTTTGAAATTTGGATTTTTCATTAAGGTTCTTGCATTTTTTCAAGACTTTGATATACTTTTACTTACTTGGGTTAGTCTTTAGATTTAACCTTGTTTAAGTTTTATTGCTAAAAAATTTTAAAGAAAAAATGTCTACTATCAGCACAAAGAAAGTTGTTCAAACCGACAATAATAGTCTTTTAAAGCTCGGTATTCATCTTGGTCACAAGAAATCCCGCTGGCATCCCAGCATGTTGCCTTTCGTATTTGAGAAGCGCAACAATATCTATCTTATGGATATTGAAAAGACTCAAGAGAAGCTAGCCGAGGCAGTAGAGTTTATCAGAGATCTTTATGCAAATAAGGATGAGATGGTTTTTATTGGCACAAAACCAAATGTTCGCGCCTTCTTACATAAATTTGCCACAGAAAATAAACTACTCCACATTACAGAAAGGTGGATTGGCGGTATTTTAACAAACTTTACCACTATTAAAAAACGCATTGCTCGTCTTCAAGAATTAGAAGCCAAACAGAAAAGCCAAGAATTTGAGGCCATATCCAAGAAAGATAAGCGCGTTATTGTTAAAGAAGCAGAGCGTCTTCATAGAGTTTGGGGCGGACTTGGGATCCTTGAAAAAATGCCAAAAGCCCTCTTCTTATTAGATGTCCCAAATAGTTATTTAGCTATTGGTGAAGCAAAAAAACAAGGCATTAAGGTTGTTGCTATATGCGATACGGATGCTGACATTCGAGACATTGATTATCCTATTCCCGCTAATGATGACTCCTTGATGGCAATAGAATATATTTTAGGAAAAGTAGGTGAAGCGATTAAAAGCGGTCGAGGAAGAACAGCATCACCTGTTGAGAAATCTGAATAGTCACATTAATAAGGATATAATTGTAATTTAAAGATACTATGAACATTTCAGCCCAAGATGTTAAAAAACTTCGCGAAGAAACTGGAGTATCAATGATGGCCTGCAAAAAAGCCCTGACTGACGCAAAAGGTGATTTTAAGAAAGCAAAAGAAATTTTAAGGGGTCAAGGAGAAAAAGTTGCAGAAAAAAAATTAACCAGGGAAACAAATCAAGGAATAATTCATGCCTATATCCATGGCAATCAAAAAATTGGAGCTATAGTCGAAGTTCATTGCGAGACTGATTTTGTTGCAAAAAACACAGAATTTAAAGAATTTTGTAAGGAATTAACTCTTCAGATAACTGGTTATAATCCAATTTATTTGTCGCCTGATTATATTCCCGAGGAAGATCTTAAAAAACAAGAAAAATTATTTAGAGAAGAATTTATCGGACAAAAACTTCAAGGAGAACGGTTAGAAAAGGCAATTACTTCAAAAATCGATAAATTTAAAAAAGAAAACTCTCTTCTATCTCAGTCTTATTTTAGAGATGAATCAAAAACCATTGATCAGTTGCTCAAGGAGATTATTGCTCGATTAGGAGAAAACATTCAAATTACGAGATTCACTCGCTATCAAATCTAAGCATTTTCTTATGCTAGAAATTATTCTCTATATCGTCCTGGTAATAGGAGTGGTCTATTTTGTTTACCTTTATCGACAGAAATGGAATAAGGTCAAAGAAGAAGATTTAAATGCTGCTGAGATTTCAATGAAGCCAGTTGAGAAGATGTTTGAAAGCACAAAAGTAGTCACAAAGAAAGTTTTTGGCAAGATTAAATCGGTAGATAAAAACAAAATCTTAAGTTTTTTTGCAAAAATAAAAATTAAAAAAATTGGCGAAATAACTAGGAAAGTCTTTATGTTTTTAAGGGAAAGGGTAAAGAAAATAGTTGTCTTTGTCGGAAGATCTTTAAAAAAAGTTTTTAGAAGTTTAAAAAAGAAATTTTCAAAAAAGCAAAACATAGATTTTATAACAACCAGAATAGAAAATGATCAAGAGAAAAAAGAAAATGAACTAATGGAAGAGAAAATTGAAAAAGAAGTTGTTCCAATAGAAGAAGCTAAAAAAAGTTTATTTAAAAAGTTTGGTAAGAATAACGGAAAAATAGACGACAAATCGAAAGAAATTTTAGTGGCATTTTCTAAAAAGGGCCTCAACCTGCTTAGTCGTACCAGAAAAGGAATCGAATTTGCCGCAAAAGGATCTGCTGGTGGGGTAAAAAAAATTGCTAAAAAAATAGAAATAAAAAAAGCATTAATTCTTTTTCGAGAGTTAGTAAAGAAAATTAAAGTTCGCGTTGTGTTGTCAGAAGAAGACAAAAAGCTTAAAAAACAATTAAGCCAGAAAAGAAACATTACTTTTAAGCCTGAAATATTTTTAGGAGAACTTTTAAGAAAGACAGGAAAAGCGGAAGAAAAGAAACATGTAATTGAGGCTGAGTCAGAAATTGTAAGTGGAGAAAAGAAGGAAGTTGAGCAGAAAATTCCTGTAGAAGCAATAAAACCAGAGGAAGAGAATATAGTCGATAAAATTGAGAGAGAAGTGGAAGAGGAGATAGAAAAGGAAATTGTCGAAATTGCCAAACCAGAAGTTAAAAATATTAATCCTCCAAGCGATCAGGTATCTCAAGAAACTATTCAAAAAATTGAAGATGAGCTTATAGCTCAGATTGTTGAAGATCCTAAAAACATTGAAGCGTATAAGAGATTAGGGAAAATTTATTACAATCAAGATAAGTTTGAATATGCCAAGGAATCTTTTGAGATGGCGATTAAACTTGGGTCTGGAGATCAAAAAATAAAAGATTTACTCAAGGATTGTGAAGATAAAATAGGCAAATAGAATGGGCCGTCCTAGCTCAAAGGTAGAGCAACTGTTTTGTCCCAGCGCTGGCTTTCCGCTCTGCGGATTAGCAGTGCGGGATCCCGCACTCGCTAAGTTCGCCGAGATAGCTCAACGGTAGAGCAACTGTTTTGTAAACAGTAGGTTGTGAGTTCGATTCTCACTCTCGGCTTGGACTTACTAAGCGTGGTGCGGGATAAACAGTAGGTTCTGAGTTCGAGTCTCAGGGACGGCTCCAACTGGGTAGGTGCCGGAGTCCTGTTTGCCGACAGGCAGGGGTCAATCGGACGAGGCATATTTATATATTAGATAAAGTCTTAGCTACTTAAACGGGTAGGTGCCGGAGTGGTCAATCGGACGAGACTGTAAATCTCGCGCCTTATGGCTTCGGGGGTTCAAATCCCTCCCTACCCATACAAGGGCCCATGTAGCTCAGTTGGTAGAGCACCCCCTTGGTAAGGGGGAGGTCATCGGTCCAATCCCGATCGTGGGCTTGTTCCAAATAAGAAAAAACAATCCTCAGTAGGCTCATACTTGTAGTAAAAAAAGAATGGGAAAAAGAAATATTGTTATCTTGATTATTATTATTTTGGTTATTGGCGGGACAATCTATTGTTTAAGTAGGATAAAAAAAGAAACTCCAGAGTCAACGCTATTTCGCGAAGACAATTCAGTGAGTGTTCCTCTAACAAAAGAAACGATAGATTCCATCTCAAAGAATATCAATCAACTCTCTCCAGAAAAGCCGGTACTTGGTGGAAGTTGGCATCTGATCCGTTTTAGTCTTATAGATAAATCTCGTTTGTATGTTGAGTATGGAGATAATCAAAATACTAGACAATTATTACTTCAAAAAAAAGATGATCTATGGCAAGTTATCGGTTTCTTCCACTCGGGAAAGGATATGTGGAAATTAGTTTCCGGTAGCGATCCATACATGGGAGCCAATGTGTCGATTTATGAAGTAGATTTAAAAACTGGAGAATGGAAATTAATTAATTAAAAACATGCCACAAAAAAGTATTGTTAAAATGAAATGTACGGAGTGCGGAAGAGTAAATTATAATACTCGAAAAAACAAAAAAACTATCCAAGAAAAATTATCATTAAAGAAACATTGTCCTTGGGATAGAAAACACACTTTGCACAAAGAAACAAAAAAATAGCAAACCATAGTAATGAGCAAGACTCATTACTTTGAAGGGGCGTAGCTCAATTGGCAGAGTACTGGTCTCCAAAACCAGTGGTTGCAGGTTCAAGTCCTGCCGCCCCTGTACTAGAAAGCGTTAATGATAAAAGAATTTACGCTTTCTTGTATCCTCCCGTAGTTCTGGCGAGCCAGAACGAAGGAGGATGCATGTTTCAAATAGTAACTTATAATTAGTACATCAAAGCGATCAAAGGAGGCAGAGTATGAGGTTATTCAGGTGGCTCAAAAGAATTGGAGGAAAAAGAAAGTATGTGTGGTATGACGGCATGGCTGGGGACCAAATGGCTTTAGATAGTATGTTTGCAAAAAGAGTAGGGCGACCTTTGCCTGAATTAGTTACAGATTCCTTAAGTTATATGTTCGAGGAATTGGGTATGTCGCATGAAAAATGTGAAGAAATAAAGCGTCAGGCGATCGCTTTTGCCACTGGTCAAGTTTCTGAATTACCAAGATTGCCTGAAAAACATCATCGTTTTGCTTTGTCGCAGTTCTTTCATCGCAAAAGAAGTTAGAGTGTTGCCCGCCAAAAGAAAAAGGCGGGTTTTTTTATTGATTGCATTTCTGAACAAAATGAAGATTATGCAATCAATAATCCCGCCGTAGCCTGTTAGGGCGAAGGAGGACTTTTTTTCTTGACAAAAGATATTATTTGTATAGAATATGAATATTATCTAAAACTAAATTATGAAATCACTTCTACATTTTCTAATCGCATCGCTCATCGGCACCACTATTGTCGTTAATGGCGCAACTTTGCATATAGAAGATATTTTAAAAGAAACGAAATCTATGGCAAATCAAGCCAATATTCATCAAATTTCAACTGCTCTTGAGCTTTATTATTCTAACAACGGGTTTTACCCCGAAGCCAATAATGGAGAATCGCTAATTAATCTATTAAAAACCGAGGAATATATTTCAGGAGATCCATACAATAATTCAATTTTCAGCTACCATTCATTAAACAACGGTCAGGATTATAAATTAAAACTTGGTGATTAGATTTTGTATTCAGCATTCTAACTTTCCCGTAAAACCTGATGAGCTCTTAGCGAATCATTGGTTTTACGAGGACCCCGCATATTTTACTTTGTTTATCTTGAAATACACGAAGGTTCACGGGACTCCCTAAATTCTAGCTTCACTTAAGCTTAGCAAGAATTGTGCGGGGCTATCTTCTATCTCCCCCCTCTTTCAAGGGGAGGTTTTTTTTGATAGAATTAGTCTATATGACAAATTTAAACATATTTAAGAAAGACGGGAAGTTTCTGATGCTGGCGCTTGATCACAGAACGACCTTCAAAAAGATTATTAATCCCAGTAATCCTGATAGCGTTAAAAAAGAAGAGATAGTCGAACTTAAAAAGAAAATCATTGAATCAACCTTGGATCAAATGAGCGGTCTTTTGATTGATCCTTTTTATGGCTATGAAGCATATAATCAAATAAAAAAAGACAAAGGAGTTCCTTATCTTTTGTGTGCGGAAAGATCCGGATATGAAAAAAGCGAAGATGGTCCAAAAACAGAAATCCAATATAAAGTAGAGCAACTTAAAATTCTAGGAGCTTCCGGTGTAAAACTTCTCTTGCCTTTTCATCCTCACAAAAAAACCGCAATTCATCAAATCGAAATTGCAAAAAGAATCCTTGAGGATTCAAGGAAAAATGAGTTACCATTATTTCTAGAAGTAATCATTGATCCGAACGAAGGCAATGATGTAGGTCTAGTTATAGAATCTTTAAAATTATTACTTAAAAATGACATCCGTCCCGATGTTTTCAAACTTGATTTTCCGGGAAATGATTTGTTGTGCAAGGATATAACAAAAATTCTTGAAGGTATTCCTTGGATTTTATTAACTAAAGGAGTGAGTTTTGAAGTTTTTGAATCGGAACTTGAAGTAGCATCAAAAAATGGCGCGGTTGGATTTTTGGCAGGAAGAGCTCTTTGGCAGGATATCGAAAATATTAACGAATTGGAAAGGGAAATATACTTTAAAGAAACTCTTCCTAATCGTTTTAGGGAAGTTTCAGAAATAATGAAATAATAAATTAATACAAAAAAATGAACCCCGCTAACTTCTAGCGAGGTTCTTTATTGTTTTATCTACGACTACTAACTCTTTTTCCTCCAGTACTTCTTCTGCTATCTTTAATAGGGAGAACATCAAATGACGCAAAGTGAACTTTCGGTTGACGAACAAGAACTTCAAGCGCTATTGCCGCAGTTTGATCATGACAGTTTACGACAACTGTTCCATTTCTGTGGCAACCCGGCGTTACATTAATAGGGAAGGCCTTAAATTGTCTTTTTCCATCACCATTAGTTTCAAGTCTCTCTTTTCCAGGAATGACATTGAGACCGACTAATTCGAGAGCTTGTCTCATCATTAATGCTTGTTGACTGCTTTCACAGAGCATTATTTCCTGAGAACCATGATTGCACCCAATATGAAAGGATACTCCTTCAACTTCAGGGTCTTGGAACAAGACTGGGGTTCGAAGTTCCGTCACATCCACTGTATCTCTCCTTTGACTTTTGTTTGTTGGTCACCACACCAATTCGTCAAAAGAGTCTTGGAGGAGAAAGCGCTGACGGAAAAGTCATAAACCTCCTTTTTAGGAACATGTGTCTTTTTAACACGCATTGACAATTGTAACTATAAAATTAAAAAAATCAACACATATACACATATCACCCTTAAACCCTTGATTTATTACCAATAATGTGGTATGTATAAATATGATGCGAAATAAATAGGATTTTGCACAATTATAGCGATAAGCGCAAAGAGCGTTATCTTTAATTTTGCAATTATAGCGATAAGCGCAAAGAGCGTTAATTTTAATGCCTTTTGCGCTTCTCGTTGTGAGAAGCAAGGTTCTGGCGGCCTTTAACAGCCAAAAAAGGAGAAAACGATGACAATCGTCATCGGCGCAGAAGCGGCCAAAATGGCTGGTCTGCTAGTTGACACGCTACAGAAAGCGCGGCAAGGACAAATCACTCTTGAACAATGGGAGTGGTTTAATGGTTTGACAAAAGAAGGAAGAGAAAGGTTTTTAAGAACCATAGATCCTCGATATTTTGTCATGAGCACTTTTACATTTAAGGTGCCTGATGACTATGGCCATGCCACTCAGCTTGCCAAATTCAAGCGCATGCATGGTAGCGATTTTGTCTTCTATAACAATGATATTACAGACGAACATTTTGCTGGCGTTACTACAAAGCTGATTCCGGGAAAGGTTTACACTGTAAAACTGATTGGAATTACTTCCGGATCAGTTGTTTCTTCGGAAGATAATTTGGCAGTTCTGAGACAACATAGGGCAATTCTTGTTGGAGCTCAAGGACTGTCTGTTGTCTATAAACAGGCGAAAGAGAAATTCCCTAAAGGCAAGTGGGTTATTTCTCTTGACGAGAAAGACGCTTGCTGGAAAGACGCCTCTGGCTTTCCCCGTGTGCCGTTCATGGTTCAGTGCCTGGTTGGCGGTTGGCGCTTCAACCTCGATTATTTCGGGGGCGGCTGGAATTGCAGTTATTGCCTGTTGTGCCTCTGCGACTAAAAGTGCTTAGGCACTTAGTTCCTTAATTTGTTCTTTGAGTTCTTAGTTTCTTTGGGGACCCTTGCAGTTGCAAGGGTCCTTTTTCATATTATAATTAATCTAGAAATTAGATTTGATATGCGGTCATGGCTTCATATCATCGAGTTCTCATAAAGGGAGTTTGCGAGGTATTCACCGGATACGTTCTTGTGAATGAGCGCATCCTTTTATGAAAAAATCAAACAAGTCGATATAGCATACTAGTGAGTATTAAGACTCAATATAAAATACAAAAAGCGACAGGCGTCGCTTTTGGTGGAATAGATGGTATGTTATAATTTACGTGCCACTGGCAATCACCGTGTGCCGAACATGAATCAGAACCTGAATGGCGATTGGAACTTCAACCTCAATTATTTCGAGAACGACTGGAATTACAATTATTGCCTGTTGTGCCTCTGCCACTAATTTGATTTCTCCTGCTATTTATTGGCAGGAGTTTTTTCGCGTAGATTCTTTTTCCAGCCCCCAAGCATTCTGCCGATTTCGTCTAAAAACAATATTAGTAAACCATAATTTGTATGATCAATTATTTTTTGTTCCCAGCCAATTTGTAAAAAGAATTTTAAGAGATCGTTTTTTACTATGGCTTGCGAAACTAAAGAAAGTTTTTCAAATTTATCATACGCAAAACTGGCTCTAAAAATTAATTCTAATAATGATAAAAAAATACCATCAATTTTTGAACCAATTGTGTATCGATCAAGGCGGTTAATATTGACTAAGTTTTTGTGCCACATCCAGTATGCTTCTTTAGTTTTTGCAAGCACAAGAGGAGATTTATCGCAAACAAATGTATGTTTCATCATAAATATAGGCGAATTTATGTTTAACCATAAATACAAGAATATCATAAAGATTGAAAATTTGCTTGTAGCTTGGGAATGTTTTTTACGAGGCAAAAAACACAGAAAAGATGTAATGATTTTTCAAGTTAATCTTGCCGATAATATAGTTGATCTTTATCGCTCTCTTGCTTTTCAAACATACGAGCATGGCCCTTATTTTAAGTTTAGCATTTCCGATCCAAAACCGCGCATTATTCATAAAGCAACCGTGCGCGATCGTTTATTGCATCATTTGATGTACCAAGAATTATATGAGTACTTTGATAAGCAATTTATATATGATTCTTATTCGTGCCGTAAGAAAAAAGGAACCCATAAAGCGCTCAATAGGATTAGGTATTTTGCGAGAAAAGTATCAAAAAATAATTCGCGAAATTGTTATGTGCTTAAATGTGATATTAAGAAGTTTTTTGCCAGCATTGATCACAAAATATTGATTGAAATACTAGAAAGACACATTGAAGATTCTAATGTTATGTGGCTGATAAAGAAAGTTTTGGCAAGTTTTTATGTTACTCGTCCAAATATCGGTTTGCCTTTAGGAAATATTATCTCACAACTTTTTGCCAATATTTATATGCATGATTTTGATATGTATTTAAAACAAGAGCTTCGCGTAAAATATTATATTCGCTATACCGATGATTTTGTAATTTTATCCGACGACAAAGAGTATCTTGATATTTTGCTATTAAGTATCCGTGAATTTTTACACGATAAACTTGGATTAAATTTGCGCGAAGAAAAAATGTTTATCAAAACACATGCTTCTGGTATAGATTTTTTAGGATGGATACACTTTCCATATCATCGGCAAATTAGAACAAAAACCAAAAGAAAAATTATTAGAAAGTTAAAGAATTACCCTGAACCGCAAACAATTATTTCTTATCGAGGATTATTGAGTCATGGGAATACTTATAAATTGAGGAAACGCATTGGGCTTATTTTTGATTAATAATTTCTAAAAATAAGTTAATCGCTTGATTTTTTTATTGAAGTGTGATAGAATGAAAGAAAGTAGTTTCTTCGTGATAAAGATGAATACAGTAATAAGCGCAAAGAGCGTTAATTTTAATGCCTTTTGCGCTTCTCGTTGTGGGGAGCAAGGCATTTGGCGGCCTATCTAATAGCCAAAAGAAGTCCCGGCAATCCGGGATCACAACTCTCTAGGGCTCGCAATGCTTGCCAAGAGAGTTGGAAAAGGAGGGAACAACTGCTATGAGCAGAACAGCCCCAGAGGTTTCAGGATGGTGGGTGGAGTTTCTGGCCAGTGTCATTCGGCAATTGCCGCGACCTGGCGAGATCGAGCAAGCAACAGCAGAAGCATGGAGCAAAAGTCAAGGTGATCTTAACGAGGTCCTGAAGAGAGCTTTGCTCCAAGGCGCTGTTCCAGATGATCGCTTTGCCCTATGGAGCACTTTCTTGGTGAAGGTGCCTCTGGACTACAGTCATAGCACACAGCTTGCCTTGTTTGCGAATAATCATCGCGGTGAATTTAACTATTTCAACGAGAAAATCACTAATGATAACTTCGCGAATCCAACTCATCGACTCATTCCTGGCAAAACCTATGTAGCCAAGATCTTCTTGATCAGGAAACCGCCGATTTCTTCTCCTGATGGATTGGCTTTCATGAAATCGCAGGGAGCATATCTTGTTGGAGCTCAGGGGCTGTCTGTTGTCTATGAACAGGCGAAAGAGAAATTCCCTAAAGGCAAGTGGGTTATTTCTCTTGACGAGAAAGAAGCTTGCTGGAAAGACGAAACTGGCGCTCACCGTGTGCCGCGCGTGAATCAGCGCCTGGATGGCGGTTGGGTCTTCAACCTCGATTGTTTCGTTCGCGGCTGGGGTTACGATTGTTGCCTGTTGTGCCTCTGCGACTAAAGTGCTTAGGCACTTAGTTCCTTAATTTGTTCTTTGAGTTCTTAGTTTCTTTGGGCTCTTGCGGTTGCAAGAGCCCTTTTTTTATTGTATTTATCAATTATCCACAGCTTGGAGGTATTGAGAAAATTAATTAATCTGATAGAGTATGAGAAAGTATGAAATATTTTAAATTTTAAAAAGTTTGACATTTATGAAAATAACATTAAGCGTAATAAAAGCAGATATCGGCTCAATCGGTGGTCATATTAAACCTTCTGCTGATATCTTGGCAGAAGTTGAAAAACCAATTAAAACTGCTCTAAGAAATGGTAAAATTACTGACTATCGCATTACTTTTACGGGTGACGACATCGCGATTTTAATGGTTCATACTTATGGCACGAATAATTCTACAATTCATCATCTTGCATGGAATGCGTTTATTCGAGGAACGAAAGTTGCTAAGAAACAGGGTCTTTATGGCGCCGGGCAAGATATTTTAAAGAATTCTTTTTCGGGAAACATCAAAGGCGCTGGACCAGCGATTGCGGAAATGGAATTTGAAGAAAGAGAAAATGAGCCTTTTATGATTTTTGCTGCCGATAAAACTAGTCCGGGCGCTTATAATCTTCCTTTTTATTTAACCTTTTGCGATCCCATGAATACTCCGGGATTGCTATTGTCTACTAGAATGGGACAGGGTTATAAATTTGTTATTTTAGATGTTTCAGAAGCAAGTCACGATAGGGTGATAGAATTAAATAGTCCTGAAAATATTTATGAGATTGCAGCGCTTTTGAGAGATAACGATAGATTCTGTATTGAAGCGGTTTACTCGAAGGCTTCGGGAGAAATGGCAATGATTCAAAGCACAACAAGACTTCGCAATATTGCCGGTAAATATGTGGGAAAAGATGATCCGGTTGCCATCTGCCGAGTTCAAAAAGATTTTCCGGCTACTGGAGAAGTTTTGGCGCCTTATGCAATCGGTCACTATGTGCCGGGAGGAATGCGAGGATCGCACACTTGTCCTTTAATGCCGGTCAAACAAAATACATCTGTTTCTTATTTCGATGGTCCGCCAATCGTCAGTTGCGCTACTTATTGTGTTCATTTAGGAAAATTAACCGAAGTTGCGGATGCATTTGATCAGCCGTTTTGGGATGAAATTAGATCGCAAGTAGCGAGAAAAGCGGTTGAGATTCGCCGTCAAGGATTTTCTGGAGCAGCAATGCTGTCTTATGACGAACTTGAGTATGGTGGCATAAAAGAAGTCATGGAAAGAATTGACGGAAAATTCAAGAAAAGAGAAGAAAAGTAAGTACACCTTATTGAAATAAAAAGAAAATGTACGAGGTTCGACCTCGTACATTTGTTTTTCTTGTTTTTGGCGCGTAGGTTTTGTATCATTAATAGGATAGAATTTAGAATCTTGAATATGGAATTTAGAGAATACATTCGGAATTATTTAGCTTCTAACTTCTAACTTCCAACTTCCAACTTCTATATTCTAATTATGCTTCCCAAAGTTTCTATCATTATAGTTAACTACAACGGCTTTGAAGAGACAATAGGTTGCCTCAAAAGCCTTTTGAAGTTAGATTATTCTAATTTCAATGTTTTTGTTGTTGAAAATGGATCATCCAATGATTCGCTCCAAAGAATCTCGGATTTTTTGGAAAAACTCGAAACCCAAGACTCGAGACCCGTAACGCAGATCATAAAATCTACTAAAAATTTAGGTTTTGCTGGCGGGTGCAACTTGGGAATTCGTGAAGCACAAAAAATGGGCGCTGATTATTTTTTGCTTTTAAACCCGGACACAAAAGTTGAAAAAGATTTTCTTTCAAAATTAATTGAGGTTTCAGAAAATAGTCAAAATTATTCAGAATTAAAGGCTAAAAAAATTGGCTTTTTGGGATCAAGAATTTTTTACGAAGACAAAAAAACGATTTATTCAAATGGCGGCTACATTAAGTGCAATCTGCTTCAAGCAGAGCTGAGAGATCATGGAAAGTTAAAAGAAAATCTTGGTAAAACGAAACCATTTTTAACAGATTATATTACTGGTACTGCTTTATTAGTAAGCAAAAGTGTTCTAAATGAAATTGGATTGATGCGCGAAGATTACTTTTTATATTATGAAGATTCTGATTGGGCGGTAAGGGCATTCAAGAAAGGATTCGTCCATGTCATCGTGCCTGACTCCGTGATTTATCATAAAGGCTACCATTCAACTGAATATCTTTCATTTAATTATATTTATTATTTAGTAAGAAATGGATATTATTTGGCGTGGTGGAATGGGAATTTTTTTCAAAAAACTTTTGCCGTTTTTTATTCAATTTATAAATTATTTAAGCAATTTCCCAAGATATTTATTCCTGAAAAAAGAAAATGGATAAACCCTATTTTTAAAGCTACGTGGGATTTTTGGAGAAAAAAAACTGGAAAAATAAATTTTAAATCAGAAGCACGAAATCCGAAATTCGAAACAAATTCAAATATCTAAATCCAAATAACTAAAACTGTTTTGAATTTAGAATTTTGAAAATTAAATATTGTTTCGAGTTTCGATATTCGAATTTCGAACTTTATGATAACTATCGGTCTTGATTGTCATCATATTAGAGATCAAAAAGGAATTGAGCGTTATGTGCTCAATCTTTTGAGTTTTTTTAAAAACGAAAAAGAAATTGATTTTATACTATATATTAGAGATAAAGAAACGGCTGGAAAATTACCAAAGTCTGATAATTTCAAGATTAAAATCTTAAAGTCGTTTTTGGGCTCAAGCACTGCTCTTTTTCAGCACATTCTTTTGCCGTTTCAGGCGAAAATAGATCAAGTTGATTTATTGTTCTCGCCGTCATATTTTCTCCCGCTTTTTTATAAAGGAAAAACAGCGCTGACAATTCATGATATAATTTATGAAGCACATCCAGAATTGTTTAACTTTCGTATTTTAGATAAAATTCTCGTTAAGTGGATTGGAAAAAAATCAGCAAAAAAAGCAAATTTAATTTTTGCGCCATCAGAATTTACCAAGCGCGAAATAATTAAATTTTATAAAATTGATTCAAAAAAAATTAATGTTACACCTTTGGCATCTGATGAAATTTTTAAACCAGTCATTAATGATAAAGCGCTAAAATTTACCAAAGAAAAATATGGCATAAAGAAAAATTACTTTCTTTTTGTGGCAGCAATTTTTGATAGGCGATATGTTCGAGAGTCAATTTTGGCTTTTGAGAAAATCGCAAAACAACATTATGATTTTCAATATTTGATTATTGGCAAAGACTTAACATCAAAACAAGATATTGAAATGTTGGCAAAGAAAACAAATCAGAAATTAGAAAGACAAGCGATTATTTATTTTCCAAATTTTGTTTCAAGCGAAGAAATGCTAATTCTTTACGGAGGAGCAAATGCAACAATTTACCTTTCCTTATATGAGGGTTTTGGCTTGCCACTTTTAGAATCAGCAAGTTGTGACACGCCAGTTATTTGCGGCAATGCCCAAGTTTTTAAAGAGGTTTTGGGTGATGGCTGTTTTTGGGTTGACGATCCGCAAGATTCAAAACAAATTGAAGGAGCAATGAAAATAGCAATTGAAAACAAAAAAACCTATAATCAGACAAAAGAACAAGGTTTAAAAAAAGCGCAAGAATTTTCATGGAAAGAATGCGCCGAAAAAACCATAGGTTTTTTAAAATCAGAAATTCGAATATCGAAATGCGAAACAAATCAAAATATTTAAATTCAAATATCAAAAATTAGCATTTCTAAAATAAGATGAAATTAATAAATTTTTTTAAAAAGAACATTTACATAAACCCGATTTACCTTCTTTATGTTTTTAATTTAATTATTATTTTAGGTATTGTTTTTGGATTTTTGCCGAGAGAAACAATCGCTGGATCAGCTTTTCTGATCTTTTTTTATCTTTTCTTAATGAAGATTGAAGATGGTATTCTTTTTTACCTACTAACAATTCCATTATTCGTCGCGCTTCCAGTTTCTCGCGGATTTGATTCTCTAAATATCTGGCGAATTGCAATATTGATTCTTTTTACAAGATATTTAGCTCAGCAATTTCCACTTCGAATTTTACTTAAAATTGATTTTTGGAAAAAATTACCAAAAAAGATTTGGCTTCATTTAAATAATAATAAACTAGAACTTTGGACAGTTCTTTATTTTTCTTTAGCGCTCATATCAGTTCTTGTCGCTTTTGACAAAGGAACAGCCATAAAAAGATTATTTTATGTAGGACAAATGATTCTAATATATCCACTAGCGTTGTATATTATTAAAAAGAAAAATCTTCTCAAAAAAACAATTAAGTATTTATTTGTATCTTCCTTATTTATTTTTATTGCCGGTGTTTTCCAGCTTATCTTCAGTTATTTCACAAGCCTAGGTCATTTTTGGGAATGGTGGACATGGAAGGTAGCTCAAACTTTTTATGGAACGGATCTGGCTAATATTGTTTCTGGAGCAAATACTTGGTTTTCTTATTCTCCTGGTCGCTCACCTCGTCTAAGGCTTTTTTCAACAATGACCGATTCGCATTCTTTTGCTCTTTATCTTGTTTTGGCAACACCGATTTTACTCTGGTTTATGGTGAGTCGTTATTTAAAGAATAAAAAAATAGATGCGATTTTAATTCTACAAGCCATCGTTTTGTGTCTGATGCAATTTTTTATTGCTCTTTCTGGAACGAGGGGAGTTTGGCTAAGCGTTGGAGCTCCGATTGTAATGGCGCTTTACTTTCTTATAAAGAAAAAAGGAGGGAATACTACGAAAATTATCCTCATCACCCTTTCTTCTTTTATAATAATGTTATTAGTGTCTTCTCTTTTTCTTTCAATTTCTCAATTCAATGCTAAAGATAAAATAGACAATACCTTAACCCTAAAAAGACTTAAAAGTATTTTTGATATCGAAGAAACCTCAAATCAAGGAAGACTTTTTATCTGGAAAAAAAGCGTTGAGTCAATTATAAAAAGACCTTTCTTGGGCGTAGGGATCGGTAATTTTCCGGTCGTGCTTGAACAAGATGTCTTGCTTCAAAAAGCCGGCTCAACTGCTCATAATGTTTATTTAAATTCTGGCGCAGAAATGGGAATTTTGGGATTAATGTTGAATGTTTTGATTTTCTATGAAATTCTTAAAAGATGTTATCTTTTCTTTAAAGAAAAGATTAAAGACTCACATAGTCTTTTGGTGGCATTTTTAGGATTTTATTTCTTGTGGGTTTTTGTTTACTCTTTCTTTGATATTGCAATTTTTGATGCTAGGGTAATGATGTTTTTTGCGGCTGAAATAGCAATCGTTTCTTCTTTACCATTATTGGAGAAAAAGAAAACGACCACCCAACTCTCCTAGCTGGGCGGTCGCTTGATACTGATTGCTTAGTTGTCTCCTAGGGCCAGGCTGGTCCGCCTTGGGTTAGGTCTTTCGGATCGGCGAACTCCAATGAATCTTCATCCGGCTTTCCCAGATTGATTCTGACGGGCACTTTCCCATCAGGGACCTCTTTTCTGGGCCAAGACACCACAAGAGCTTTTGTTCGATGATTTTCTGGCCGACACCATGTTACTCTATCTCCAGACATGAATCCATCTGGCCATTCGCGACAGTCTTCTTCTGAAGCAGACTGTCGCCGTGGACGCTTGCCCATCTCCTCTTCGATGAAGTTCGCGAGATGCGCAGCGGGATCCTTAGCCGTTCTGAGGTCCTCAAGGATCTCGCACATGTACAACTCGTCGGTGATGCCGATGGTGTGAGTCTCGCCACCCCTTTTGACAACCAGAGTTGCCTCTACTGGAATCTTCTCGTCGCTGTCTGTCACAAAAACCTCCTTACGATTTTTTGCCTATTATCATTATACCATATTTAATATAAAAAAGCAATAGTTTTGGTGTCAAAATACGAATTTATGCGTATAAAGACGTAAATAGTTACAAATAGTTAGAATATCTGTCATTCTGAACGGAGTGAAGAATCCTTCGACAAGCTCAGGACAAGTTCTCGAGATCCTTCCCCTGCACCGTACGGTACAGGGTCAGGATGACAGTTGGATTTTAATTGTGAAGTTGCGATCATTAATAGCGAAAAACTAAAAACGAAAAGATAAAAACAACAATCTAAAATTTAAAATTTTCAATTTTACATTGTGATTTTTCATTTTTCACTTTACACTTTTAACTTCTAATGATTTCTTTGCCAAGAATTTTACAGAGAATAATTTGTGCTATATGTATCCAAAAATTAATGTCAATATATTGACTTGGAATGGCGAAAAGTACTTAAAGCCATGTCTAGATTCGGCTTTGGCTCAGGACTATTCGAATTACGAAGTTTTGATTATTGATAATAATTCAAGCGATAAGACAGTCAAAATAATCGAGAATTATTTTGACAGCGAAAAGCGAAAAGCGAAAAGAGAAAAACATAAGAAAATCAGTTTTATTCAAAATAAAGAAAATGTTGGTTTTGCGGCCGGACATAATCAAGGCATAAAATTAACCGATGGCGAATATGTGATGCTTTTAAATCAAGATGCGATTTTGTCTCCTAGTTTTTTAAGCGAAGCGATTAAGATTTTAGAAAAAGATAAAAAGATTGCGGCGCTCCAACCCAAAGTTTTAAAATATGATTTTAAAGCCAATCAGCCCAAAAATATTTTTGATACGACCGGACTTTTAATGCTTAAAAATAGGCGAATTTTAAATCGCGGCCAGGGACAGAGAGACGATGGTCAATTTGATAAGCAGGAAGAAATTTTTGGAGCAGATGGCGCCGTTCCAGTTTATCGAAGGAGTGCGCTGGAAGACACGAGGCTTCTAATTTTCAATAATAAAAGAATAAGCCCTCCTTCGCGCAAGGCTACGGAGGGCGCAAGTTCTTCTAATTTTTCTCTGCCCATGGCAGATCAAAAAGAAGAACTATGCGAATTCTTCGATGAATCGTTTTTTGCCTATAAAGAAGATGTTGATTTAGCATGGCGTCTGAGATTATACGGATGGAAAGCGATTTATGCTCCCAGCGTTTTGGCTTATCACGAGAGAGGAGCGGGAGAAAGCGCTTCAAAAAAAAGTTTGGAAATTCTTAAAGAGCGAAAAGGCATTTCTTTATTTGCCAAAAAAATCTCTTTCAAAAACCAGAGATTAATGCAAATTAAAAATGAAATTTTAAGTTCTTATATAAAAGATTTTCCATTAATTTTTTGGAAAGAAATTCGTTCTTGGGGATATGTTGTTTTATTTGAAAGAAAAATTTTTAAAATCATTCCCGATTTATTAAAGCAAATACCAAAGGCCTTTAGACAGAGGAAGATAATTATGAAAAGTAAAAAAGTAGGAGCAAAAGAGATGGAGCGATGGATCACAAGCTAAATTTAAAATTAAAAGTTAAAAGTGCAAAATTGAGATAGATTTTATTAAGAATAAATACAATAATTTTTCATTTTAAATTTTGAACTTTTCATTTTAAACTTTAAATTTTTAACTTTTTTGTTTATCCACAAAAAAAGACTTTACTTTTTTTTATAAGGCCTTAGAATAGGATATAGAAGTTTATATGGTCGACATAATCATATTTTGTATTACCCATGAAAGAACACAAAAATGGATTTAAAAAATAAAAATCTTTGGATCTGGATAGTGATTGCCATCATTGTCGTGGTCCTCATTGTTTTGGTTGTTACTCAGAAAAAAGAAACCCCAATTGACGAAACCAATACTCCGGTAACAGAGGAAGTAGTTCCAGAAGAAACTACTACTCCAACTGGCGAGACAACAGAAACCGTTCCAACAGAAACAGGAACAACAAACACAACGGAAACTGTTCCAACCGAAACACCAGCCGAATAATTTTGAGGTTACTTCAAAACTATACGAACAATGCCGTCCTTCCGGGCGGCGTTGTTTTGTATTGACATATTTAAAATTTGTGATAGACTTTATGTAACTTCAAGGAGGAAATATTATGGGGAAACAACTTGCATGTAAAAGATTTGTGGTTTTTGATGCTGATGGAACGCTCTTTAATACGATGCCTGGATACAGAGAAACTTTCAGTGATCTAGTGCATCGTTATTTCGATGTCGATAAAGATGTCGCGAGAAGATTTTATTTTGCTACCGCAGGCATGAATCTCAAAGAGCAATTCAGGGGATTGTTAAGGCAAGAAGGAAAATCTTTTACTGAAGCCGATATTGCCGAGAGGTACGAAGAATTTTTTGAAATGAGCGAAGAATTGCCAGCAGATCTTTTTAATGATGTCAGGCAACTTCTTGATGATTTAAAGAGAGAAAACGTTAAGATGTTTATTACGAGCGGGACCAAGGGGCGTATTCTTCATAGACGGCTTAGGGAAACGGGCTTATTGGAGTACTTTACTATGTTTTTAGGTTCTGATGATATTCCAAAAGGTGGGGCGCACATTACCATATTTGCTGAGATAATTGATGTTTCTTTTGATGACTTTACTAGTCAAGGATGTTTAGTTGGCGATGGTTCTGGTGATATGAAACTTGCTCGCAAAGCAAAAATGCTGGCAATTGGGATTACCAGAACCGTCAGCGCAGATGCACTTATACAGGCAGGAGCAGATATCGTAATTAGTTCTTTAAGTGAATTAGTGGATGGTAGCTGAATTGTCCGCCTTCGTTAAGCCTGCCTGCCGTCAGGCAGGACTTCGGCAGGACTTAAAATTATCTAAAGCTCACCTTGTTCGCTAAGATAATCTAAAGGAGGACGATATTTATGCGCAGACAAGTTGCTGTTCCGTTTGTAACAGCGGCCGAGCGTGATCCGTCTTATCTTGTACACAATTCTTCTAGCATTTGGCGAGATGGAAGCGGTAGAGTTGCCAGAGATGCCCATAGTCCTTTTGGAAATGTGCCCCATCTAGCCGTTATTGATCCAATTACAAAAAAGATTGACTGGGATCAAATGGCTCTAGATGAAAGACCGGGGGTATATGTCCTGCCGATTGATGAATCTGGCAGAATCGGATTAGTTCGCAAATGGAGGCCAATTCCTCAGGTTGAGGGTTGGGAACTTCCTCAGGGATACTCAAGGGATGGTGAAAGGCCTGGAGATACAGCATTAAGAGAACTAAGAGAAGAAGTCGGAGATTACGAGATCGAAAAAGTCTTAATATTGAGAGGAAGATCGTTATCAAAATCAGCATTTTTGATCCATGGTCAACCGGTGGTACTGATTTATGTCGGAGAGAAATTGTCTGATCCACCCGAAGATAAAAACGAAATTATTCTTGATAGGCACTTCTTCTTCCTAGATGAAATTCCCATGCTTTCTGTGGATAGCGAGATTATTGGAGCGGATGATAGGGGTATAATAGCCCGATACAAAGATCTTTTAGACCTGAAAAAGTTGCCCTGCTAGCGTGGCAGGGCTTTTCTTTTTATCCTTTTTATGGTAAATTAGAAATCAAATCGGTTTTATTTTTTTTGTTTATGACAAAACCTGAACTTTCAATAATTATCACTCACTATAAGACACCTCATTTGTTATTGAGTTGCCTTAAGTCTATAAAAGAAAATCTTACAACTATTCAGTATGAAGTTTTTGTTTGCGATTCTTCCGCAAACGCTGGAATGGCTTTTTTAATAAAATATCATCATCCTGAAATTAAGCATCTGGCGTTTCGAAAAAATGTCGGTTATGCAAAATTAGTCAACAAGGGATTAAAAAATGCTGAAGGTGAATTTATTTTAATCTTAAATGCCGATACGGTAATTGATAACGAAAAATCTCTTTTGGAAATGATGAAGTTTTTAAACGAGAATAAAAAAGCTGGCATCGTCGGTCCAAAACTTATTAATATTGATGATTCAATTCAGAAATCTTATTTTAGAGAATATACTCTGGGCACGGTTTTAGCGCGAAGGACTTTTTGGAGAAAAACCCATTGGGGAAAAAGCGCGCTTGAAAAATTTGAATTTCAAAAAACAGGAAAAAATGAGCCCTTTGAAATTGATTGGATCATGGGATCAGCAATGATGACTAAGAAAGAATATGTCGACAAGGTCGGATTGATGGATGAAAGATATTTTATGTATTTTGAAGACGTTGATTGGTGCCATCGATTCAGGAACGAAGGTTTCAAGGTTTATTATTTGCCGAAAGCGACAATCCGCCATTTTCACTTAAAAGCGTCTGACTCAAAAAGAGGCGTTCTTGATATTTTTACTAATAAATTAACGCGAACTCATATAAAGAGCTATCTAAAATATCTTTGGAAATGGAGAGGCAAGAAAAGTTAAAAATTAAAAGTGCAAAATGCCTGCCTGCCGGTAGGCGGGCAAAATTTTGGAAGAATTCATAATTTAAAATTTTCAATAAATGAAAGAGAAGAAAAAACAGTCAAAAACAAAAAAACATTCTGAAATTTATCTAAAAAAACTTAAAAAGTTTTTTGATTTATATCAGGAAGGGAAAATGAGCCTGGATGAATTGGCGGTTGTTACTGAATTAACAAAAGATCAGATTTTTGAATATTTTCATAAGACAGGCGGAACAAAAACCAAGCTTCTTGTTTGCGGCGGCGCTGGTTTTATTGGCAGTAATTTTGTTCACTATATTCTCAGAAAATATCCTAATTATAATGTTATAAATTATGACAAATTAACTTATGCGGGAAATCTTGATAATTTAAAAGGTCTTGAAAACAATCCGCATTATAAATTTATTCAAGGGGATATTGCTGACGACAAAAAAATAGATGAAGTATTTTTAAAAGAAAAGCCAGATTTTGTCATTAACTTTGCCGCAGAGACTCATGTCGACAGAAGTATTCATGGCGGAGCAAGAGAATTTCTAATGACGAATGTTATCGGTGTTCATACTATTCTTGAAGCGGTAAAAAAGTTTGGCACGAAAAAATTTATTCAAATCTCTACAGACGAAACTTTTGGTTCAGTTGATTTAGATGAGGACAGGCATTTTAAAGAAGACAGTCCGTTTGCGCCCAATGTTCCTTATGCAGCTGCCAAGGCGGGCGGAGATTTAATGTGTCGAGCGTATTTTAAAACTCATAAAGTTCCCGTGATTGTCACTCATTGCTCAAACAATTATGGTCCGTACCAATTTCCCGAAAAAATGATTCCTTTCTTTCTTTATCGAGCAATGGCGAATGAAAAAGTTCCTCTGTATGGCGATGGGATGCATATGCGAGATTGGATTTTTGTAGAAGATCATTGCGTAGCGATTGATAATATTTTACAGAATGGCGTTCCGGGAGAAGTCTATAATATTGGCGCCAACCAAGAAAGGCACAATATTGATGTGGCAAGAGCAATCCTAAAAATCTTGGGCAGAAAAGATAATCTCATTATTTTTGTCGATGAACGGCCGGGTCATGATCGCCGTTATTCTATCGATACAACAAAAATTAATCAGCATCTCAAATGGACGCCGACTAAAATTTTTGAATCAACTCTTCCTGATGTCGTTGATTGGTATTTGAATAATCAATGGTGGGTAGAAGGGATAAAAAAGAGAGGAGAAGGATTTAATGTACACATTAAAAAATCATAGATTTTTAAACTCGAAATTCGAATTTCGAAATTCGAAACAAATTCAAATATTTAAATCCAAATGATCGAAACAGTTTTGAATTTATGATTTTGAAAATTAAATATTGTTTCGGATTTCTGATTTCGTGCTTCGGATTTTAATGAATATTATTTATACTAATATTGATGGTCTAGTGATAAAGCTCAACAAAGTTGTTGGGGATGAGCGCGGTTATTTGTATGAAATTGCGCCGGGTGGAAACGATAATGAGTTAATAAACGGAAAAATTGGGAATGTTTATAGCTCTACCGCTACCCAAAAAGGTGTCGCTCGTGGCGGTCACTATCATCATAAACTTATAGAACATTTTTATACTCTGTCCGGGACTTGTCTTTGGATATTTAAGGATTTTAGGGATGATTCAAAAACAAAAGGAAAAACCTTTACTGTTTTAGCTGGAGAAAAAGACGAAAATATTAATATTCAAGATGTCGATGGTTATTTTCTTCCAGAATCAATGGCACAAATTTTAGTGCCCCAAGGCGTTTATCATGTTTTCTATCCTTTGACTGACAAAAAAGCCGAAGTTTTAGCAATCACCAATTTGCCCCACGACAATGATGATTATGTCAGAATTGATCCAAAAAAAGACGAAGACATGAATAAAATCTTAGACAAGCTAAGATTTTAATTTTCAATTTTCAATTTTCGACTATCAACTATTGGTGTTAAAAAAACAGGGAATTATCTCTGTATTTTTTTGTTTTCTTAAAATTACACAAAAAAAGGCATAAAAAGCTTGCGCTGAGGCATGAAATATTGACTTTCAATGTCAAATATGCTATAATGGATAGTGAAAAGAAGGTTAGCTAGTTCTCTTCATACAAGCCATCACAAGGAGGCGCAAGTGTCTTCAGGAACGTTGCTTGATGGGTCAGTGAAGTTGGTCATGGTTCAGGTTAGCTTCTCAAATCCCAATGTCCTTCCAAAGTGGATTGACGTTGACGAGAAAGAGCAACCCGAAGAGAGAGTAGAAAGGAAGGTTCGGGCGAACGGCACGATGATCATCGAGCCGGTCGAAGACATGAATTGCTCTCTAGATCAATTCGTCAGCGATCTGGAAGAAGCGGGGTTCGCTCTTGTAAGCGCGATCTGTCAGAAGAGACCGCATGGAAAGCAAAAAGGTCAGTTCTACTGGATGGCGCGATTCGTCTTCGTTCGCCAAGAAGATCTTCAGGCGAACGAGGGATTTGATCGGGTTAAGCACCTGATCTACGCAGAGCTGCGGAATATCTTCAGGGAAGCGCTCTGGCGCGTCAGGGCTTTCCGAAACCCGTTCTTCAAAGACGAAGAGGAGGTTGCTGGTGCCGCTTCACTAAGTATCAACTGTGAAGCGCGCAAGCCGCTTCGCGTGATTGAGCAAAATCGGCCTCCTCGACCAGCGATGGAATGGCTGAAGGATGAGAACGGCCAGAAAATCGGCGATGGGCCGGTGGCCGTGAAAGCAAAGTGCCACCTGCGAGTGCAGGATGGCGAGGTTCGTCTCGTAAAGGCGTAGAGCTTTTACGAGAGGGGGTACCAGAGCGGTACCCCCCTTCTTTTTTATTGATTGCGTTTCTGAACGAAGTGAAGAAATATGCAATCAATAATCCTTCCGTAGCCCTGTCTACCGATAGGCAGGCCAAGGGACGAAGGAGGATATTTATTTCGTTTTAACGGGTCAATCCTGCCTGCCGGTAGGCAGGGCATGCCGGGACTACGGACGGGCAAGCAAATAAATATTGTAAAATCACGGGGTTTGATTTAAGGATAAAAAAAGATTAGAATAGAATATATTTGTAGATTTTACTATAATGAAAAAAGTTATTGTTTATTCGACGCCGACTTGTCCGTATTGTGTTATTGTAAAGGAGTTTTTAAAGAGCAGTCATGTTGAATTTGAAGCCAAAGATGTTTCTTCAGACGATGCGGCTAGAGAAGAAATGATAAAAAAGACTGGTCAACTAGGAGTGCCGGTGATTGATATTGAAGGGGAAATTGTAATTGGCTTTAATGAGGAAAGAATTAAGGAGTTGTTGGGGATAGACTAATTAAGCACGAAATTCGAAGTACGAAATACGAAACAATATCTAATTCTAAAAATTCTAAATCTAAAACAGTTTCGGTCATTCGGATTTAAATATTTAAATTCCTGCCTACCGGCAGGCAGGCAAATGTTAAAACTTAAAACTAAAGCCTAAAACTCAAAGTTTTTTAGTTTTGATTTTTGAGTTGTTGTTTTGAGCTTTGCGCTTTAAGCTTTAAGCTAATATCTATGTTTGATTTAATTATAATCGGCGCTTCGGCAGCAGGAATGTCAGCTGCGATTTATGCTTCAAGATCGGGGCTGAAATTTTTGGTTGTTTCAGAAAATATTGGAGGAAATGCTGCTCGGGTTGGTCTGATGGAAAATTATATGGGATTTAGTTCGATTTCGGGACTGGAACTTGCAAAAAAGTTTGAGGAACATTTCAGGAGCAATAGCCCCGAAGTTGTTTTAGGGAAAGTTTCTGAATTAACAAAAAAGGGTGAAGGATTTTTAGTCAAAATCAACGATAAAGAATACGAAACAAAAACAGTTATTGTGGCTTCCGGGGCAAGGCATAAGAAATTAGAAATTCCCGGAGAAAAAGAATTTTCTAATAAAGGCGTGAGTTATTGCGAAACTTGCGATGGGCCAATTTTTAAAAGAAAAAATGTCGCTGTTATCGGTGGAGGAAATTCTGCTTTAAAAGCGGCCCTCTCTCTTTCTTTAATCGCTAGTAAAGTTTATATTTTGACAATTGGAGAGGCGATGAAAGGAGAAAAGACTCATATTGATAAAGTTAAAAGTTTAGGAAATATTGAAATTATCCACCAAGTTAAAACAACAGAATTTTTTGGCGAAAGTTTATTAAAGGGTATTCGATATGAAAATCTCGTATCCGGTGAAAAGAAAGAAATTGAAGTGGAAGGAGCTTTTGTCTATGTTGGGCTTACGGCAAATACTGATTTTATAAATAAAGACCTGGGGGTGTTGGATGAAAGAGGAGAAGTTGTGACTGATAAATTTGGAAAGACCCAATTTCCGGGACTTTTTGCAGCTGGTGATGTAACTGATCTACCCTATCGACAAATTTCAATTGCTTCTGGCGCAGGAACAATTGCTCTTTTAAGCGCTCTTGATTATTTAACTCAAAAATAATATGAATGGATTTTTAGACAATACTCAGAAATTTATTAATGAGGCAGCGACAATTTTAAGACTCGAAACAAGGGTTTTAGAACAGCTCCAATCGCCGAATCGCATTTTGCATTTTTCAATTCCTGTTGAGATGGACAATGGAGAAGTAAAAATGTTTCCTTCTTTCAGAGTTCAGCATTCGAATGTTTTAGGACCATATAAAGGAGGCATCAGATTTTCACCGCAAGTTAATTTAGAAGAAGTAAAGGCATTGGCCTCGATTATGACATGGAAAACATCGCTTGCCGGACTTCCTTTCGGTGGAGCCAAGGGTGGAATTCAGGTTGATCCAGCGAAACTTTCAAAACATGAACTTGAAGAATTGTCAAGAGGATACATTAAAGCGATGTTTAATTTTATTGGACCGCATGTCGATGTTCCTGCCCCTGATGTTAATACTAATCCTCAAATTATGGCGTGGATGGTTGATGAATATTCAAAATTAAAAGGGGAATTTGTGCCAGCATCATTCACAGGAAAGCCGGTAAAAATTGGCGGATCTAAGGGGCGTGATATTTCGACAGCTTATGGCGGAGCGGTCATTTTAAGAGAAGTTATTAAAGATTATTATCCAAAACTTTTAAAAACTTCACCGACAGTGGCGATCCAAGGTTTTGGCAATGTTGGCGGAAATATTGCGCAAATTTTGAAAAAAGCTGGCTTCCGCATTGTCGCAATCTCTGATGCTAAGGGTGGAATTGAGGCAAGCTATAAAGACAAAAAATTTGATCCTGATATGATTCAAAAATGCGTTAAAAAAAGTGGCACGGTAACTAAATGTTACTGCACCGAATCATCTTGTTCGGTTGCGAGCGGCGCTCAGCTTATTTCTAATAACGAGCTTTTAGAAAAAGAAGTTGATATTTTGATTCCCGCAGCGATTGAAGGACAAATCAACGAACATAATGCCGATAGAATAAAAGCAAAAATTGTCCTTGAAATGGCAAACGGTCCGGTAACGGCTGAAGCGGATAAAATTTTAGAAGAAAAGGGAATTTTGGTAATTCCTGATATTTTAGCAAATGCTGGCGGAGTGATGGTGAGTTATTTGGAGTGGTTTCAAAATCTTGAGGGCTCATATTGGTCAGAGACCGAAGTTTTGACCCGCGCAGAAAAAATGCTGATTGATGCATATCAAGATATGAAAAAAATCGCTGAAGACAGAAGAATCAGTTTCAGGCATGCCGCTTATGTAAAAGCGATTGAACGCTTGGCGAGAGAAATGAATTTAAAAAAAGCGAGAAAAGGAATTTAATAAATTAGAAAAACAAAAGAAGAAGAACAGCGATGTTCTTCTTTTGTATTGACAATCAATATAAAAAGTGATAGGTTTCAAATAGCTGCGTCGCTATAGTCAAGATGTCATGCTTTGGCGTGTTAACGGGACGCGTCACAGATGAGGCATCTTAATACCAAGGCGCAGAAAAACAGGAGACAGAAATGTCCGAACCGACAAGCGGGCAGTACAGGGAGTTCTTTAGACAAGTGGGGCTTGGTCATGTTACCGCGGATTACATAACAGAGGTCATTGGTAATGCCAAAGAAAGGTCTTTGGTAATTCTGAAACAGAAACTTTTCGACAGAGTCGTTAAGCGTAGCGCATCATTGGGCCAGTTAAGGATTTTCAGGTATTTGATTAAAACCAATCAATTCGACAAAGCTCGCGAGTTTATTTCTGATGATGAAGATTTGTTCTCTAAAAGTTTGGTCTTAATAGAATTGGCCGAAGCAACTCAAAACAAGAAAGATATTGAAGCGGCTCGAAAGAATTTTGCTGACATTACAGTAAATGATAGAATCTCAGAATTAGTAGTAAGTGCAAGAATAGAGCTGTTTGCTAAAATGGCAAAATTGACCAAAGATAGGGCATATTTAGATAAGGCGCTTTCAATAATCAAAGAGTCAGACAAAGATACCTTAAAAGATCGCGATGGTCGCATTGCCCTCATTGCGCTTATGGAAAGTTTATTTGAGCTGGGCATGGTTGAAGAAGTGCGCAAAATTGGCAGTCAATTCGGCCTTGATTGCGCGGTCGCATCAATAACTAAAACAGAGAAAGATATTGATAAGGCAAGAAAAGTTGTTATGTCTAAAACCGGAATAAGTATTTTCGGGTTTTCTATAGAGGATGAAGTCAGAAAAATGTTAGGAATTGCACAAGTAAGCAAGAACAAGGATGATATTGATTGCGCTTTAGATCTTATTACGGTCGAAAGTGGAGACGAACGTGAACGATTATATGTGGAAGTCATTACGGTTTTATCAGAATTTGGCGACATTGAAAGAGCGAGAGAGTTAACTGATCGAATCTGCAAAGTATATACTGGTTTGTATCCTTACTTTGCAGCATGGGTTGCAATTGCTAGAATAAGCAAGGACAAGAGAGATATTACTAAAGTGAAAGGCATTTTCAAAGAACGCTTCCACGATCATTTCGTGTCTCAAAATGAGCGAGCAAACGCTCTTGTCGATATAGCAGAACTTACTGGGAATCGACAAGATATCAATCGAGCTCTGGAAGCTATTGAGGAAATGCCCGTTCATGATTCTCTTGATGAAACTAGAATAGCATCGCTTCAGTTGTCTATTCTAGAGATTCTGTAAGCAGTTAAAAGGGAGATGCCCCGTTCATCTCCCTCTTTTTTTGTTAAGAACTATAAGATATTTGAAAAAAGAAAAATTAGTGGTAATATGGATAAATGATTTTTAGTCACCAATTTTTGAAGTATTAATTTTCATAATTTCATTAAATTAACATGTTTAAGTCGTTATCTACAAGGACAAAGGTTCGTCTGGCCGTTATTGCAATTTTTATTATCACTTTTTTAGCAGCTAATTTCGATTTTCCCAATGCTTGGGATAAAACAGCCGACGATCTAAATAAGGCATTGCCCAATGGAGTTTTTGGTCGTGAATTTCGCCATTTTTATAATAAACCATTTAAATTAGGACTAGATCTGCAGGGTGGAGCTCACTTAGTTTATGAAGCCGACATGAAAAATATTGCGGCTGCCGATCAAGATCAGGCTTTGGTTGGTGTTCGTGATGTTATTGAACGCCGCGTTAACCTTTTCGGTGTCGCTGAGCCCTTGGTGCAAGTTGATATGTCGGGAGGCAATCATCGTTTGATTGTTGAATTGGCTGGTGTTAATGATATCTCTCAGGCAATCCAGATGATTGGTCAAACGCCATATTTGGAATTTAAAGAAGAAAGGCCGGTAGCAGAACGAGATAAGATTTTAGAGGCGCAGAAAGAAGGACAAAGATTGACCGAAGATCCTTATTTTATACAAACTGGTCTTGATGGAAGAATGTTAAAAAACTCTGAGGTTAGATTCGATCAAACAACCGGACAACCAGAAATTTTATTCCAACTCAACGACGAAGGCGCAAAATTGTTTGCCCAAATTACAAAGAGAAATGTTGGCAAGAGGGTAGCGATTTATCTCGATGGCGTCCCAATTAGTGTGCCGACAGTTAATGAAGAAATTCCTTCAGGAGAAGCCAGAATTACCGGAAAATTTACTGTTGCCGAAGCGCAAGAATTGGTAAGAAGTCTGAATGCCGGTGCCCTGCCTGTTCCTATAAAAATCATTAGCCAACAAACAGTTGGAGCAAGTCTTGGAAAAATTTCTCTTGATAAAAGTTTAAGAGCAGGAATTTTGGGATTCATTTTGATAGCATTATTCATGATTCTTTACTATCGATTGCCCGGAGTTCTGGCAACTATCGCTCTGGCAGTCTATGCGGCATTGCTTTTGGCAGTGTTTAAATTAGTGCCGGTCACATTGACTCTTCCTGGTATTGCTGGATTTATTCTAACCTTAGGCATGGCAGTGGATGCAAATGTTTTGATTTTTGCGAGAATGAAAGAGGAGCGAGAGTTGGGCAAAGACTTGGACCGATCAATCACCGAAGGTTTTCACAGAGCATGGAATTCGATTCGCGATAGCAACATTTCAAGCTTGATTACAGCAGCGATTCTCTATTGGGTGGGAGTGAGTTTTGTTAGAGGATTTGCGCTGACTTTCAGTATTGGCGTGCTTGCTTCAATGTTTACGGCGATTACCTTTACGCGTCAACTTTTAATCTTGGTCGCAGAGACGCGTCTTAAAAATATTCATTGGTTATGGTCAGTGAAAAAACATGATTAAATATAGAAAAATATTCTTTATCTTTTCTGGAATTCTTTCAATCATTAGTATTGTTAGTCTTTCAATGTGGGGGCTCAAGTTCGGTATTGATTTTACTGGTGGTAGTCTTCTTGAAGTAAAATTTTCAAATACGACTGAAGTTTCAGTTCAAGAAATTAAAGACGCACTAGAAGGTCAGAAATTATTAAGTCTCATTATTCAGCCAGTTGGAGATGACAGTTTTATGTTACGCTTCCAGCAATCTGACGAAGCAACTCATCAAAAAGTTTTGACAGATTTAAGAACGCTAGCAACCTCAAAAAAACAAACTCTTGAAGAAAAAAGATATGATTCGATTGGGCCGGTTGTTGGAAGAGAACTAAAGAGTAAAACTCTATGGGCAGTTTTTCTGAGCGCTGTCGGTATCATTAGTTATATTGCCTGGGCTTTTCGCAGAGTTTCTTGGCCGGTGGCATCTTGGAAATACGGCACGACAGCAGTTATTGCTTTGATTCATGATCTTCTGATTGTTACTGGTATTTTTTCAATTTTGGGTAGATTTTCAAATATTGAAGTTGGCTTGCCTTTCGTAGCTGCCTTGATGACGATTTTTGGTTATTCGGTTCATGACACGATTGTTGTTTTTGATAGAATCAGAGAAAACTTGGGTCATAGCGCCAAAGAAACATTTGAAGAGATTGTTAATAGAAGCATTTCTCAGACATTAATTAGGTCAATCAATACTTCACTGCTAACAGAACTTGCTTTGGTTGCGATTATGTTTTTTGGCGGTGAAACAATAAAAGATTTTGTTCTGGCGCTAATTTTTGGAATTTTCTTCGGTACTTATTCTTCAATCTTTATCGCAAGCGCCCTGTTGGTGACCTGGGAAAATTGGAAACACAGAACTCATAAGGCGTAAAATTATTTCGGTTTAATAATTCAGAACATTTATACTACTAAAACGGGGACATACCCCCGTTTTTTAGTTAAAAGTAGTAAGTTAAAAGTTCAAAATTAAAATTATAAGTTAAGAATTTTGACTTCAAGACTAACTTTAAATTTTAAACTTTGATTTTACAATTTGCACTTTAAATTTTTAATTTGTTTTTTGCTCTTTTCTTTTTTTAAAAACGCGTTAAAATTAATACGAGGTGATTTCCATGGAAAGGGTAGGAAAAGAAACAGGGCTTTATCGCATTAAAGCAGAGGCGTAAGGAGGGATAAACACGAAAAACACATCACAAAAAAGACGGCTTGTTATAGTTTTAGTTCTTCTAAGTGTCATAATGAAGAGTTGTTTAGTAAACAGAGATACTAGCGGTTCAGGGGACGACGAAGACGGTTCGGACGATGGTGACGACGATCCGTTTTGCCTCTAAGGAGGTGAAAGGAGAGGCTCGTAGAGTCAAGTAAACCAAACTTCAAAAGGAGCGAGGTGATCCCCGTGAAAACGCAAAGAAGCGTCAAAGCGGGCGATTAATTGGCTAGTACGAGACTGCTCTTTAAGGAGGAGCAAATGAAAAGAGCAATGGTTCTCTAGGGAGGCGAAGATGAAAAGAATGGCCGAAGAAGACAATATGAGGAGTCGCGAAACGGATATCATATAGTTTGCAGTTCTTTTAAGTAAAGCATAGGAGATTAGTCAGCGCGCTAATCTCCTTTTTTGTATTGCCTTTTTTAAATATAGTGGTAATATAATTATACAGAGTGAGTATGGGTCCAAGGAGGAAAAATGATAGCGAAGATGGCTTAGTAAAAAAGCAGACAAAGTCGGGACTAAGGAGGTTTCTATGTGTCGGTGCACCAAGAGAAACAATCGGAAGGGTTTGGCTTTTGCCAAAGCGCAACTTACTGCGATAAGTCAGGCATACAACGAAGTCGAAAAGCATTAAGGAGGAAGAAATGAAAAGAGGCGGCAAGAGTTTTGGCGATGACGGGATGATGCGCGGACCCAGGGATGGGGGCGTGCGTGGCAACAAAAGTTCTTGGATGAAGAACGATTTTCCTTTCGGCGGATAGGCGACAAGGAGAGAAAATGCAAAACAGAGGACCTGACGATCGGACCAGTGGTCCGGATGACAGCGAGTAGGGGTGTTCTATGGTGAACGGACCGAGAGATGGCGAGGGTGGACAGAACACTCTCGAGGGAATGACGGGTGAGGATGATTAGCTATGACAAACGGGCCCTACGATTCCAGCGGGGAACCAGTATATGTTAGCTCTGATGCTGCTGAAGTATTAGTGAGTCTTGTTAATCATCTATATGGTTCTGGTCCACATGACAGTGATGATGGATGTTCGTCAACGGGAGGGATTGGATAAAATGAAAAAAATCGGTGTTTTAACCTAAGAAAAGAGAAATGAAAATACTTCCGGCGGGACTCTAGTATCAAGGAGGAAAAAAATGAGAATGAGAAAAGTATCTCTCTAAAAGTGTAATCAAAAGCATCAAGGAGGAGCGCATGAGGAAAGCAACGATTATTGGTCTCTAAGGAGGCAAAGATGAAAAGAATGGCCGAAGAAGACGACATGTAAGTTTGCAGTTCTTTTAAGCAAAGTACGGGAGATTAGTTAGCGCGCTAATCTCCTTTTTTGATGTAATAGAAATTGTCTGCTAAAATAAAGGATATGAAAAAGATTATTATTTCATTATTTATATTTTTTGGATTGTGTTTTTCTTTGGGAGTTTTTGCAGAAGAAAAAATTGATAATTTTGACGTTGTGATTAAGATTAATCGGGATAGCAGGATCAGTGTTGAAGAAAGGATTCTTTATAATTTTGATGATTTACAACGCCATGGCATTTATCGCAATATTCACATTCATTATCAGGCGCGTGGCGGGAATTTTAACTTAGGGATTTCGGATATTAATGTAATTGACGAAAATAACAATCCTTATCAATTTACCTTATCCGATCAAGGTAATGATAAAAGCATAAAAATTGGCGATCCGAATAAGCTAATCTCTGGCATTAAGACCTACATTATTAAATATAAGATCGATCGCGCGATTAATTATTTCAAAGATTCGGATGAGCTTTATTGGAATGCAACGGGTAACGAATGGGGAATTTCCATCAATCAAGCATCGGCAAAAATAATATTACCTGAAAGCATAGCTGATCCAGAACTGCAAACAGATTGTTTTTTTGGAATTCTAGGAAGTAAAGAAAAGTGCTCTTTAATCTCAAAACCAGAAAGCGCTTTGGAAGTTGCCTCTATTCGAGAAATCAGTTTTCTCCAGAATAACTTAGGCGCCAAAGAAGGCTTGACGATTGTTGTCGGATTTCCCAAAGGCATTGTGATTGAGCCGAGCGCTTTGCAAAAATCATCCAATGTTTTATGGGATAATAAAATCATTTTTTTACCGATTATAGTTTTCTTAATTGAATTTTGTTTTTGGTGGAAAAAAGGTCGCGATCCCAAAGGACGAGGAACAATTATTCCCCAATATGAAGCGCCGGACAATCTAACGCCGATTGAAGTCGGTACGTTTCTAGATTACCGGGTTGATAATCGGGATTTATCCGCTGAAATCATCAACTTGGCTATTCAAGGATATTTAAAGATTACCCAGATTGAAAAGAAAACACTTATTTTCAAAAGCAAAGACTATCTTTTAGAAGCATTAAAAGATGAAGATGATTTAGAAAATGATTTTGACCAAAAATTGATGGAAGCGTTATTTGAAGATGCAGATACTGTAGAAAAAGATGGCAAGAAAGTCAAAACCATTAAGCTTTCAGATATTGATAAAACGACATTTCAGGCAAGCCTGGCAAGTATTAAAAAGAAGGTCAATAAATTGCTTTTTGACAAGGGATATGTGGCGACTAAACCAAATGATTTCTCAGGGAAGAAATTATTTTCCTTCGTGTTTTCATTAAGAATTATATTTATTGTATTTATAATTTTTTATGTTAGCATTATTCACGGAACTGGCGGGGCGATGACTATTTTTAGTGTCGTCGCAACCATTATTATTCTTATTATTTTTACAGCTTTAATGCATAAACGGACGCAAAAAGGAGTGATTACCAGAGAAGAAGTTTTGGGGCTTAGAGAATATATTAGGATTGCGGAAACGGATCGAATTAAGTTTCACAATGCGCCGGAAAAAAATCCCCAACTCTTTGAAAAACTTTTACCCTATGCCATGGTTTTTGGATTAGAAAAAGAATGGGCGAAACAATTCAAAGATATTTATATCAATCCGCCTGATTGGTATCAGGGCTCAACGGGATCATCATTCAATTCAATGCTTTTTGTTTCTAGTCTTAATAGTTTTACTTCAAACGCAAACAATTCGATTATCTCACCTGGCCAAGGTGCTGCCGGTGGAGCAAGCGGTTTCGGTGGCGGTGGATTTTCTGGTGGCGGCGGTGGCGGCGGTGGCGGCGGAAGTTGGTGAATTAATATAATAAAATTAAAAATATCTGGCAAAATGCCGGATATTTTGTTTTTTTATGTATAATTTTATGAATCACCAAACCAACATAGGCGTTAGAATTACTGATCTATCTATTGACCTTATGAGTAATTTTCATAAAAACGAATAAAGCACTTGACAAAATAAATATCCATAGTATTCTAGAGATAGGTATTGACAAGTCATTTGCCTTGTGATACGATGCCTTTAAGGGTAAACTTTTTGCAATAAATATGTTTTAATTTTTTCACACTAATATGTCAAACACTCACATCGACTTCAAGGAGGCATTGAGGAAGGTGATAAAAAATCTTCCTAAAAGAACTCAGGACGTAATTGTCCGACGTTTTGGTATTAATAAAAAAAGAAAAGAAACTCTTGAATCAATCGGTCATACTTATGGTATTACCCGAGAAAGAGTTAGGCAGATTGAAGAAGAGGGACTTCGAAGATTAAGATCGAAAGAAAATTTGGCCAGCGTTAAGCAAATTTTAGAAGATTTGGAGCTTTTTATTTCTGAAAGAGGCGGATTAATGCGCGAGGATAAACTTCTTGAGGAATTTGTTGAATATATTGCTCCTGATTTAGATAAAACAAAATACAGAGGTTTCACCCTTTTGCTTTTGAATTTAGGCACCAATTTTAAACTTGCGAAAGAGAATGCAAAATTTTATGATATATGGTATACTCAAAGTAAGGCCTTAGACCAGGCACGTTCTTTGATTAACGAATTAGTGGCTATATTCAAAAAGTCTAAATCTCCTCTTCAAGAAAAAGCAGTTATTGCCAAGCTTAAGAAGAATTTTCCTTTCTTCTCAAGACAAGCGATTGGATCATATATTGATGCTTCTAAACAAGTTGACAGAAATATTTATGATGATTTGGGCTTAAGTGAATGGCCTGAGATTAACCCAAGAGGTGTTAAAGACAAAGCTTATTTAGTGGTTAAGAAATTAGAAAAACCTCTTCATTTCAGGGCTATAGCCGATGAAATTAACAAAGCCAAGTTTTCACGACACATTGCTAAATCTCAAACTGTTCACAACGAACTGATTAAGGACAGCCGATTCGTTCTTGTGGGACGAGGACTCTATGCTTTAACTGAATGGGGCTATAGCCGTGGAACAGTTAAAGATATCTTGATCAAAGTTTTCAAGCAAAACAAAGATAAAATCTTGACAGACAAGAAACTCGTTGAACTCGTTTTGAAAGAACGCTTTGTTAAAGAATCTACAATTCGCTTTAATCTCAAGAGCAATCCAGAGTTTATTGAAAAGACGCCTGGCAAATACATTTTGAAAAAATAAAGTTACGAAGGAAAGGCCTTTTAATATTTAATTAAGGCTTTCCCTTTTTGGGAGGGCATATGAGAGTGGCTTTGTTAAGTCACTCTCGCAGAGGAGTTTTATGAAATTTCTTGAAAATGTACCATTGATAGCAGGAAAAATATGGATTGCTACACAGCCTTATTTGTGGGTCTTTTGGCTTATAATTGGGCTGTTTTTGTTTTTCAAAGTTTTTAAAATTCAAAAAAAATTGCGCAAACGCTTTCATGATTATTGGGAAGATATGTTTTTAGCTAGACAAGATTATTGTCTCCTAGAAATTAGAATTCCTCAGGCTCTTGAGAAAACCCCGCTTGGCATGGAACAAATTTTTGCCGGACTTCACGGAACATCAAAGGGAGTTACCAAGCTTGAGGTTGAATTAAAGGGCTACCTGGAAACATCCTATAGCTTAGAACTTGCAAGCATTGAAGGAAGCATCCACTTCTATATTAGAGGAGAAAGAAAATACAGGACTACGGTAGAATCTTTGATTTATGCTCAATTTCCCGAAGTTGAGATCCAAGAAGTTGAAGATTATGTTAAAAATGCGCCTAAAGTTTTGCCCAACAATGAATATAAATTAGCAGCCGGAGAATTTGTTTTAGAAAAAAAAGACGCTTATCCAATTAGAACTTATCAACAATTTGAAATTAAAGCTGGTAAAGAATCAGAATTTGTCGTTGATCCATTTGCGGCAGTTCTTGAAGCGATGAATGCTATCGGCGAGGGTGAACAAATGTGGCTTCACTATGTTATTGGCATTCCCATGTTTTCAAAATGGCAAGAAGATGGCAGGGCGTTGATTGACAAGATTATGGGTCGTGATGTTGCTGAGATTCAGGAAGTTGGTGTTTTACGCCGTCTTATTCGCGAACTTCTTGGCTTTCATCCTCACGTTACTACTCGTGTAGAAAACTTGATCACAGGCGGAGAATTGATCCTTCCCGAAGAAAAAGTTTACGAAACAGATGAAAAAGAAAAATCTCTTGCTGATAGCGGATATTTTAAACTTTCCCCCGGAGAAAGAGAAGTTTGTTTAGCAATTGATAGAAATATTTCAAAGCTTGGTTTTTACACGATGCTTCGTTTTGCCTACTTTGCTCCTAATGAAATCTTTAGTTCAGTGAAGGCCGAGACTTTAGTTGGAGCATTTATGCAATTCAATGATAGCGTTTTAAATAGTTTTGGAATCAGTCAACCGATTAAATATACCGTCAAACGTCCTTATATTTGGAGGTATAGAAAATATAATTATTATCTTGCCTGGAAGCATAAAATACTACCGTTGACTCTCAAGAGATTAAGAATTGTGAGAATGCGCGAGATTTATAATTATTTCAAAACTCGCGCTTTTGGTAAACCAGACAGAGGTCACAAAGGAATGCTCTTGAATACCGAAGAATTGGCAACAATCTTTCACTTCCCGATGAAATCTGTTCTTACGCCTGAATTGCCAAAAGTTGAGGCTAAGAGAGGCGGTCCGCCTACTCGTTTGCCGGTGGAGTAAGCTTATATTCCATGGAAACAATTAATTCACGGGAAATATTTATTCAACCGGAAACACTGAGAGAATTAGAGGGCGCAACAGAATTGATGGTTCAATCGAAAATTGCTCTTTTGGCCGTTATTCTGGACATTAAACCAGCTTCTTTTATTGAAACCGACTTAATTCATCCAGAAGAAGTTTTATTAGCAAAGAAACACATAGAAGAATTATTTAGTCGATGTGGTCTTGCTCATAAAGAGAATAGTGTTGATTACCAAAATGAGCCATTTGTGTCGTTAGGATATATTGTAGCAAGAACACAAGAATTTTTAGAAAAAGTACAGGATGCACAAGATCATCAAGGTGAAATGAGTAAATATCACAATGCTTTTGGAAAAGCATTAGGAATTCCAGATTCTGCCGTAGATGGTTTTGTTAGTGGAAAAAAACTTTCACAAGATGAAATAAGAGATAAACTTACTCGAGAAGAGAGAGCTTTTGTGTTCTTTATGCCTTCTATAGAAGGATGGGAATCGGAAATGGGAATAGTAAGAAATTTAGCAGCTAAAGTAAAAGAGATTTCGCCTGTTTTATATGCTCAAGCACTATCTCAAATTAATGACTGATAGCGGTCCGCCTACTCGTTTGCCGGTGGAGTAATTTTGTATAAAAAAACAATGATTGATAAAATTGCCCTCTTTGCAGAAACAAATTTTAGGAATGAACGCCGTAAATTCGGTATAAAAATTGACGACCGCCGCCGTCATGTTTATGTTATTGGAAAAACCGGTGTTGGAAAAACCACTGTTTTAGAAAATATGGCAATTGCTGATATTAGGGCGGGACATGGCATGGCAATTGTTGATCCTCACGGCGAATTTGCTGACAAAATGCTTGATTTTATTCCCAAATCCAGAGTTAACGATGTCATCTATTTTAATCCCAGCGATCTAGATTTTCCGATCGCGCTTAATGTTATTGAAAAAGTATCTCCAGAACAAAGGCACTTAGTTGCTTCTGGTCTTGTGGGCGTTTTTAAGAAGATATGGGCCGATTCATGGGGTCCCAGATTGGAATATCTTTTAAGAAATGCGATTTTGGCGCTTCTTGAATATCCCAATAGCACCTTGCTTGGCATTATGAGAATGCTTGTTGATAAAACATACCGAGGCAAAGTTATTGAAAAAATTCAGGATCCGGTTGTAAGAAGTTTTTGGATAGATGAGTTCCAAAAATATCCTGACAGATTTTTAGCTGAAGCGGTAGCGCCAATTCAAAACAAGGTCGGACAATTTCTCACAAGTCCATTGGTGCGTAATATTGTCGGTCAAACCAAATCAAAACTAAATCTGCGCCAAGTCATGGATGAGGGAAAGATTTTGATTATGAATTTATCTAAAGGTCTTATTGGTGAAGATAATTCTGCTTTATTGGGCGCAATGATGATTACGAGACTTCAATTGGCAGCAATGAGTCGGGTTGATGTTCCAGAATCAGAAAGACAAGATTTTTATTTATATGTCGATGAATTTCAAAACTTTGCCACAGAATCATTTGCAAATATTTTGTCTGAGGCAAGAAAATATCGCCTAGATCTTATTTTGGCTCACCAATACATTGCGCAACTGGAAGAAGAAGTCAGAGACGCAGTTTTTGGCAATGTCGGCACACTAATTACTTTTAGAGTGGGTGCCGAAGATGCCGAATTTCTCGAAAGAGAGCTTATGCCAGAATTTACCGCGACTGATTTGGTTGGTTTGGCAAAATACGATATTTATTTGAAATTAATGATTGACGGCATGGCGTCTCGCCCATTCTCGGCGACGACCCTTCCGCCATATCCCAAAGAAGAAAAATCTTGTCGCGAAACAGTTATAAAATTGAGCCGTGAACGTTATGCTACTCAAAGAGATGAAGTTGAAATGAAAATCGCTTCATGGGCAGGTTATGGCAGTCAAACCCTAGAATCTGAGGCAATTCAGAAAGGTAAAGAACTTCACGAAGCAATCTGTGCTCATTGTGGTGGCAAAGCCTTACTTCCTTTTAAGCCTGACAATCGCCGACCAGTTTATTGCGATAGTTGCCTTGAAAAAATCAGAAGCGGCGAACTTCCTCCAATTCCAAAAGGCGATCGTAAAAACGAGGTCGGTCCAAGTTCGACTAGGCCTGAACTAGAGAAAAAGATTACCGAGGAAGTTAAAGCGCCAGAAGCAAAAACAAAAGAAATTGATTCAGCAAAAAAAGATAAACTAGAAGACATAAAGAAAACCGGCCCAAGAATGACTAATTCCAGGTTGGAAAAATCTGAGCCTGACAAGAGTGCCTTAAAAGAAGCACTTCAAGCAGCGATGAAAAAACGGGAAGAGAATTGACATTTTCCAATACTTAATATAAAATGGGTTTTTATCCTTAAATCTAACTTCTAAATTCTAAATTCCATGTTCTAATTATATGAAAGCAGTTATTAAAACAGGCGGAAAACAATACTTGGTCAAATTAGGCCAAAGAATAAAAATTGAAAAAGTTGATAAAAATATCGGCGATACTTTGATTTTTGAAGAAGTACTAATGTTTGCCAACGATAATGACGAAGTTGAAATCGGTACTCCTTTTCTCAAAGAAAAAGTTGAAGGAAAGGTCATTGATCAAGCCAAAGATAAAAAAATCATTGTTTTTAAATATAAAGCAAAGAAGCGCTATAAAGTTAAAAAAGGTCATCGCCAACTTTTCTCATTGGTTGAAATTACCAAGATTGGGAATAAGGAATTTGAGGCGCCAAAGAAAGTAGAAAGAAAAACAGAAAAGAAAGAGGAAAAAAAGACTGAATCGAAGCTGGAAAAACCAGTAACCAAGAAAAAGACTACCAAGAAAATTGAAAAAGAAACTAAAAAGGAGAAACAAGAAACATTCTTTGAATAAATAAACAGACAACAGAAAGCGCGGCATCACGCCGCGTTTTTTCATTAAAAAATCCGGACTACTTAGCCCGGATTTGAACTTTCTTCTGGTAAGCACTGATTGATAAGATTTGTTGCGCGGCTGATTCTGGCTCTTTTTCGTTCTTCGTATTGGAAAAGAGCTTGGGTGATTTCTCGAATAGTTGGTGACCAGTCGATGGTCTCATCGTTGCGTATTACCAAGACTTCGTTATCACTAGTAAAGCCTATTTTTCCAACATTTTGTACGGAAAATAATTGTCTAATGAACTGTTCATCGGCTAAAAGTTTCTTTCTTTCCTCTCCAACTAGATTCCAATTAAGCTTAAGTATGGCGATTGATACAGGAACGGTCACCGAAATCGACATATCTTTTTTACGCCGAGAAACGGTGTTATCTGACTCATCATAAGTCAGAGAAATACTGAGACCTTCTTTTGAGGTGATAGTGAGATTTCTTTGTATAGGCATACTCACCTCCATTAGAGTTTCTTGATGAGTTTAAGAATTATAGAAATTCTTATGTTCTGCCGAAGCACCTGTGAAGGCGGATAAAACCTGTTGGCGAAGAAGAATTTATCTCGTCGAAATTTCGATTTATCGAAATAAAGACGGACTACATATATGTAACTAAGAACTATACTCCAATCGTACGATTCAAATTTAATAAAGTCAAGATTTCAAATCAAAACATTGACAAACTTTAATATTTATAATACGATACGAGTATATAGCCGACCGGACTAGGTTGGCGAAATTAAAGGAGGTGCGCGATGACAGAGAGAGTCGTCACGCAAGAAGAAGTGGTGAGCCATCTGGCTCAAGTGGGCAGGATCGAAACATGGGAACAATTCCTCGAGGCGCTTCATAAAGCAGAAAGCTTGGAAATTGCTATTGGGATATTGCATAATGGAGCGAGTAGGATTCTTTACCGAGGATTTAATTCTGAAAATTTAGATCCAGCAGAAGTTACTCGGAGAGGATTAAGGTTCTATCTTAATTTGGCTGAGCCTGGACAAGTCGTAGATGACTGGGCAGACAAAGACAAGAGAGCATCTGGAAAAGAAAGTTCTTTGCCAAGTTCTGTAATCATAGCAAATAGAGTTTGTAAGCTTGTTCTGGACAAGTTTTTACCAAAACTTACCGGAACGATCGAGTGGTGCAATGCAAGTTGGGCAATAACAAGTAATAACTTAGAAGAAATTCTTCTTTTTCTTTGTAATCCTCATCATGTTGTTTTTAGCGAACCGTATTTGAGAAAAACTAAAGAATTTTTACTTGAACTTTGGGAAGCCCAAGAAGCTTTCATGAAAAACGAAGGTAATTACGATCATTGTGTTTGCAGGTGGCCATTTATCGCAGTTTTGAAACATAAGCCAAATCTTCTCATTGATGCAATGATTAATGCTGGACTGACTGATGTTTTACTTCAAGTTTCTCTTACATTTACAAGATTGCACTATAGGGCATATCTAAGTACTGACATTCTAAAGGAAAGAATTTTGGCTTATTGGCAAAATCATCCTTATCTCAGAGAGCATAGCTGGTCAACGGAGGAATATGATTCGAGTAATCCGTATTCTTATATTCCCCGGATACTTACACTGCATGATTTTCCGTACCACGAATCCTTAAAAGCTGCAGCACAGGCATTGGCAGTTCTCAATGTTCTGCGGTGACATTTAGAATAAACAAACAAGGGGCTTGCGAAGTTGCAAGCCCTTTTCTTTTTAATTTATAATTCTTTTCTCTGCGTAAAGGATTCTTTGAGCGTGTCTTCGTCGGCATATTGAAGTTCGCCGCCAGTGGGAATGCCTCGCGCTAAGCGAGTAATTTTTATTTTTAAAGGCGCCAAAATCTCTTTTGTATAATTGACCGTCAAATCGCCTTCGCGAGTTGGATTTAGGGCCATGATTAGTTCCGGTGTTTTCTCTTGGCGCTTGAATTCTTTGAGGCGAGAAACAAGGCGATTGAAAGTTAATTTTTGAGGCGTGATGCCTTTGACAGGATTTATTAAGCCAGTTAAGACATGATAAACGCCATTATAAAAATGCATGCTTTCAATGCGGTCAATATCGGAAATTTTTTCAACAAGACAAATTTGTTCTTTCCGTCTTTCTTTGTCTTGGCAAATAACACATAGATTAGAAGAATTTTTTGATGATATTTGGGCGATGTTATAACATTTAGAACAGAGGGCAATTTCTTTTTTAAGACGATCAAGATTTTCTATAAATTCATCAATGTCTTTTTTTGGTTTTTTGAGGAAATAAAAAACATATCTTGTCGCTGCTCTTTCCCCAACTCCGGGTAAATCAGCGAAAATTCTAATTAAATTTTTTATAATTTCAGGATACACGTTTCAAGTTTAAAATTTAAAGTGTAAAGTGAAAAGTAAAGATTTCGAATAAAAAAATCGAAAATTGATAATTAAAAGTTCTCTAACTTAATCTTACCTTAAAAAAGAGCGATTGCAACGGCACTATTGACTTTTTTGAAGAGTGTGATAGAATACGTAGTAGGAATAAAAGATAGGTTTTTTGTCCGCCTTCCCCCGGCATGCCGGGGTTCGGCGAGACATAAGAGCTTCTAAGTTCGTAGACTCACCGAGAATCTCTAATGGAGGGAGAAAATGCAGATAAAGACGATTGAAGAACGAGTACGCAGTTTGGCAAAAGGTTGGGCTTATAAACAACTTGTTCAAAGAAACGAGGAGTTTAAGAAGGACCCAACAAATGAAAGATCAGGGTTGGTCGTCGAAGCCTGTAATTGGGTCAATAAGCTGATCGGTGGAGAAACCAAGGGTTATGTTCTATCCTTGAGAGATAGTGGACAGATTCTTCTTAGGGACAAAGCGCAATCCATAGAGAAGGCTCAAGAAATACATGATCAATTTACTGAAGCTGCTCGACTATACCTGCCGGTCTATGTCGAAATCCTTGACAAGGTTCGGAAGTTCCGCGAAACGCGGGGTGCGGAAGTGGCGCCTCAAGAGACACAGAGAAACTGAAAAAAGAGAGAAAGAGTGTGCTGAGGAGGGAAAATGAACATGCAGAGGGAAAAAGATGACAATGTCATCAGGAGCCTAAAAGTAGGAGATGCGATATCTTTTGTTGAGGCTGGTTTTATTGGGGAGAGGCGCATTGGTTTTGTTGTGAAGGTTACCAAGAGAATAATTTACATTAGCGATTCGTATAGTAAAAACCCTTCTTGGTTTGTTCGTTTTGGGAGGCGCGTGATACCTTGCCCTAAGATGTTCATGCTTTATGTCAGAGTCATTCCGCTTGTTTCATATTGCGCCGAGTAGAAACAAAACGAGCCCCGGCAGAAACCGGGACTCTTTTTTTATACAATAATATATTATATTTTTTACATCGGTGGCATGATGTCTTGGTCGTCGGGGAATGCTATTTCTTCTGCGCCGTCAAAGCGTTTTGAAACCGATTCGTAAGTTGCTGATTTTTCTCTGAAATAAACATCGGCATGACCGGTCGGACCATTTCTGTTCTTGGCGACAATAACCTGGCCTTCCAATTTAATGCCAATTTCGGGCGGCGCTTTTTCTTCCCTATAAATAAACATGACAACATCCGCATCTTGTTCAATTGATCCGGATTCGCGAAGATCAGAGAGTTTGGGAATGGCGTAAGATCTGTGCTCAACAGCGCGGGAAAGCTGGGAAAGCGCTAGGACTGGGACATTGAGTTCACGCGCCAAACCCTTGAGGGCACGAGAAATCTGAGAAATTTCTTGAACACGACTTTCCGTTTTAGCTGATGGTTCCATCAATTGTAAGTAATCTATAATAATCAAACCCAAATCGGTCTGCGCTTGCAATCGTCGCGACATTGCTCTCATTTGTAAAACATTACTCGACATGCCGTCATCAATGTAAATCGGCGCTCGCGACAAGTCATCCAAAACTTGCTGAATAACATCAAAATCATGATCAGCCAAATTGCCGCTTCTCAATTTCCATAAATCAAGTTTTCCTTCCTGCGCGACAAGGCGATCGACCAATTGATCAGTTGACATTTCAAGGCTGAAAATACCGACGGCTTTTTTTTCCCTGAGAGCGACATGGCGGGCAATATCTAGAGCAAGAGAAGTTTTTCCGATACGGGGACGAGACGCTAAAATTATCAAATCGGTTTTTTGAAAACCGGAAAGATATTTATTATCCAAATCGGGATAGCCGGTAGCGATGCCGCGAAGCTTTGTGCCGGCTCTTTGATGGAGCTGATCAAAACGATTGAAGGCTTCAGCGAGCGGATCTTTCAAAGATAGAAATTCGTGGGTGAATGATTTTTGAGCAATGGAAAAAACTTTTTTCTCGGCAGCATCCAAAACCTGATCAATGTCTGCATCTTCGTTGTAGCCGAGCTGGGATAGATAATAGGAAGCGTCGATTAAATCGCGCAAGATTTTCTTTTTGGAAACAATCTTAGCGTAGCTGGCGATATGGCTTGATGTCGGCACGGCGTTTACCAGATTTGCCAGATAAGTTCTGCCACCGACTTCTTCAAGCTGTTTTTTTTCTTCAAGCTTTGCAGAGACGCTCAAAAGATCAATCGATTCCTGTCTTGAAAAAAGTTCAAGGATAGTTATATAAATAAGCTGATGACTGCGACGATAAAAAGATTCAGGGCGCAAAGTATCAACGACTCTGAAAATCGCATTTTTATCAATCATCACCGATCCCAAAACTGATTGCTCAGCTTCGATAGATTGAGGCGGTATTCTATCCTCGGGAATCTTAACAGCCAGTCTATCAAAATTAAATCTCTCTGGCTTTTCTGTCTTTGGTTCGACTTCTTCCTTGGAGACTGATTCTTTTTCCTCTATTTTTTTGATGGGTTTCTTTTTGTCGGGCATATTTGTTTTCTTTCAGTCTATCATCTATTTTTCCCAAAACGAAATAAGCTTGGCAGTATTGAATTTTTGACAAAACCAACCTAAAATAGATGGATTAACTGGGGACAATGTGTGATCATCTTACTATGAAATTTTTAATAAAAATAAAAAAAGAGAAAGCAGAACTTGTTTTAGGTACGGGAAATGAAACCATAAAAAAAGAAATTGCGTCAGATAAAACCCTTTTAGAAAATCTTTTGCCAGCAATAGATGGAATTTTAAAGCAAGCGAAAGTCAAAGATATGCCAGAATTTCTTGTGGAATGCGATCCGGATGCCAGCGTGATTTCCTGTAATATTGCCAAAGCAACAGCCGAAGGACTCAATGCTTAATGACTTTACAACTAAGTATTGACATTTTATTTTCATCGTGATAGGATGTGGGCAGTTCTCAAAAAACATAGAGGGAGGAAATATGACAAAGAAAAAAGCATTTGGTTGGCCAGTCGTTGGAGTTATTTGTTTAGTTTTGGCGGTATGTGTGATTCTATCAGGATGTGGTAGGAGCAAGAATTCTTCCACGCCCGTTATTGAAGTAGAAAAACCAAGCTACTCAATTGAATGGATTCAGCCAAATCTAGCAAGAATTGTTGCTCTAGAATTAAATCGTATCATAGGTAATAGCGGCAGCTCAGAGGGAATAGGTCTTGGGGATGCTCTAAGAGAAGGACTAAAAGAGATTAGCAAGAATTATATCATAGAATCCATTGAGCCAATTGAATATCATATTGGCTATGGTTCTGGAACAGCAGAACTTTATATCTTTGTCAGTCCGAAAAAGTAAAAAGACAAGGAGGAAACATGGCAATAGAGTTTGACGAGTTAGTCAAGACAGCGGGAATTGGTTTGGCAGTTGTTCTTAAATGGGACAACTTAACCCCAGAAGAGTTTGATGCGTTGAATTTCCAAGATTTATTGGAAGCGTATGGACATGCTTCCGGAGAAATTCGTATTAAAATTGTCTCAAGAATGCGGCGCCTAGGAACTTTTGATAATTGGTTACAGACTTATCTTCGCGGACCGCTTAGTAAAGCAGAAGTGGTTCTTGTAGAGATGAAAAGGTTAGGAACCTTTAGTGACTGGAGAAGAGCCAAAGAAGCTGATCCTGGTCTTGGACACATAGGACTTATTGCTGATGAAGAAATGGTAAAATTGGCAAATAGGATTGACGAATATCTTGAAGTTTATCGTGAAGATGACAGTAATCTTCAAAGAAGAGAAACAATTCTTGCCAAAATTCGCGGACTCGATTTGTCCTTTGAAAAATGGGCCAAGATTCGTGAGAATAATCCCCGCGGAAGTCTTGCCGGATTAGCTATTGTAAAGATGGGCGAAAAGGCCAAAACCCTTAAGCAATTACTGGAAACCTGTAAGTTTGCTGCTTTTGATTTCAAGGAAGATCTTATTCGAAGAATGAAGGACTTAGTTAATAACTGAAGAAATAGTGAAGAGCGGATTTGCAAAACAGCAAACCCGCTCATTTTTTTTAGTCGCAATTAACTGGCGTGATATTTTAAAAAATGGCGAATTTCCGTAAAAATAGGTAAAAACTATTGACATTTGGAATGGGGTATGCTATAATGGATAATAGAGAATGAAAGAGGAGGTTGAGCGTTATGGTTAAGTGGCCACGCGAAGCTTTCATCATGTCGTGCCTTGCGATCATCTGTAGCATCACGAGTCTTGTTCTTCAGTTGACGTAGAGAGTGTGCAACAAAGTGAGTTGGGGTTTCCGAGTCTGGTTGTACTTAACAACCCACTGCATAACCAACGCTTGGTACGCGATATGCGACCAACATCTCGGTATGCGTGTACAGTCTAAATGGCGCTAGCTCGGGAGAGCAGCAAATCGGAACCCTAAACTTGAAAGGAGGAGAGTCCACCGGGCTCATAGAACCTTACCATCCATAGAAATTAGCGACAAGTCGGACAGAGAATGGTGCGAGGGCGAAGCGTTACCTTAATAGGTAACCCTATCGCCTGATAAATCCCTACTATAATGGAAGGGGAGGCATGAGCGGATTCACGTAGGTACATAGAAAACGGTTACCAGGAACTGGCAATGGCAAAAAAAGCCAGGAAGAGACTAGAAGATCATATTCCGCGTTCACACTAGAGAATTTCGCCGGTGAACTCGGGACGGAGACGCGAAGTTTGGCAATAGGGCTTTCGCTCTACCGAGGTCTGCGGTCTACAGGTTCGCTAACTATTGCGAAGGAAGGCGTCGCGTCATGGACGCGAAGCGATTGGGGGGATGGAGTCGGGTATGCTGACGATCAAACAGTTACCCCGGAAGTTACAGGGTCGGTACCTCGTCACCTAGACGAATGTCTAGACGGGGCGCGACCGACGGCGAAATGTCGGTCTTACTACGGAGCTAAAATGAGAGAGTTGCGGTCCCAGGGAAAAGAATCTCTGGGGCCGTCTTTTTTTTGTTTAACAATGTTTCAAGACAAAATGTTCAACACCGAGTGTTTAACATTTTCTATCAAATCGAACTAAATCGGAGGCTTAGCCTCAGATTTACTATAACTGGCGCTGAGATTTTGAAATATGTGGGAGGCTCAGCCTCCCACATATGTCTGTGGATAAGGGGAATGGAGAAGATGAGGAAAATTGGGTATAATGTTGTATTAAAATATAGCATTAATAAAGACTAGTGAAATTATGCCAACAGGAAGTGCTTCGGAAAAATTAATTACTTGGGGCTATGTGATTATAACCATCGGGCTGATTTTAAGCCCTTTTTTTATTATCTGGAAAGCGAAACTTTTAAAATGGCGCTGGATTTTTTTGAGTTATCTTTTAAGTATCGGAATATTTGTGGGAATTTGGATATTGGGTAATTGGTATGATAGACATTTATACAATAATGTCCGAAATTCAGGATGGTTAATGGAATCGCTAGAAAAAGGTACGCTATATCAAACTTTGTGGTTATATTTAATATTCACCATTTCTCCGCTTATAATTGCGTGGATTAAATATAAAAAATTTAATTTAAAAAGATTTCTTATTAGTCTTTTACTTACAATAATTACAGGAGTTATTTTACTTGCAATTTGGGCGTATTTTGTTGCATGGGGATTAGGGCAAATAGGAGTGTTATATTTTTAAGTACTTAATGAAAAGAATAAAAACTATACTTATAGTTATTTTTTTAATTCTGGGAAATTTTGGTTTTGGATCATTTGCCGGCAGCCAAAATCATAATCCGGTTATTTTGGTGCCGGGAATTAACGCTTCGTGGAACTGGCATGTGATGGTTAATAATATTTTTAGCGATTCATGGGGATTTTTCCCGGGAGTTCATGTTTATGATTCCTTAATCCAAACTCTGGAAAATGAAGGGTTTGATGTATATGTCGCTTTTTATGATTGGCGGAAATCAAACAGAGATTCCGCCTTTCAATTTTTAAAGGCAAAAATCGATGAAGTGAAAATGCTCACAGGGGCAGAAAAAGTGGATATTGTGGCGCATTCAATGGGCGGATTGGTGTCGCGTTATTATATTCAATCAGATCAATTTGAAAATGATGTTGAGCGATTGGTCATGCTAGGTGTTCCCAACAATGGCTCTTCTGACGCTTATAGTCCTTGGGAGGGTGGAGTAATTCCAAAAAATTGGGGAAAATCTTATAAATATGTCTTAGATTCCTATCTCTGGTATTTGCGCCAAATGGTTTATCCACAGACCGAATCAAATTATGAATTGATTCACGAATATGTGCCTTCGCTGGGGGAATTAATGCCGACCTACGAATATTTAAGAGAGGTGGATTTACAAGGGGGTTCAACGCCATTTATGCCAGATAATCCAGATGGCCAAAACCTTTTTTTGGAAGATTTGAATAATTGGATGGGAACCATGAATCTTCAATCGAGAGTTTATTTTAGTAATTTAGGAGGCGATGGCGAGTCAACAGTTGGCAATATTTTAGTTGAACCAATAATGCCTGGAGCGACAACTTGGCAGGATGGCTATCCTTGCCCTTTTCCGCCGGCAAAAAATGATTTGGAAGGAGATAATCGGGTTTTGAAAAAATCGGTTTTACTTTCAGATATTATAGGAATGCCAGCGCCAGAAACAGATCCTGACTTTGATCCTAATCCGGGACCAGAGGCATTTTCTGAGGTTGGTAATCAAAGAATGGGTTTTTTTGAAACAACCAAACACACTGCTCTACCTCATCGAGCGATTGAAGAAGTCATCTATTGGTTAAGACACCCGACTCCGCCAATTTCTGAACTATTTCCTACTCCGATCTCTGGTCCGCCGATTGAATTGTCCGATGTTGATATCGCGCCAGCGCCTAGGGAATTTGAAGATAGTCTTGATTTTCTTTTCACAGAAAATGCGAAAGTTGAGATTATTGCTCCTGATGGAAAAATTATTTCCAGTGAAACATCGGAAATTCCCTTTGCCGAATTTGAAGAGCCTTCCGATCCAAGCGGACCAAAAATTGTCCATATTCCTGATCCTCAAGATGGCCAATACCAAATAAAAATCACAGGACTAAACAATGATGATAGTTTTGATTTTGCAACCTATTACGCATCGGATTCGACATCGGAGCTTGAAGATTTTTCTGACGGAATTTCTGAAGGAGAAGAGCATACTTATGAAATTGAATTTGACGACGATTCGGACAATAAAATTAAAAGAGAGGGCGAAGTGACGATTGATGAATTGATAGAAGATGTTAAAGGGCATTATCTCGACGGAACAATAGAGCAAACGGAGAATTGCGAGGACCAGAATTTATCTTTTGAAATGGTAAAGACGGGATTCATCAAAGATTTGGGAATGGTAAATATGGGGAGGTTGGATAGTAGTGTTGGCGCGTGTGTGAAAATTGAAACATGGCTTGAAACGAATGACAATAAATATCAAGGAGCAAAAAGTTGGTATGATATTGTTTTTGAAGCGAGCCAATAAATCACAATAATTATGAAAAGAGATTTAATCATTATAATTTTACTAATTGCTTCTTTGGGATGTGCTGGCTATACGGTTTCATATTATTCAGATGCCGAGATTTCAGCGGAAAGTAATCTTGAGGCAGGAACTTTGGATTTAAGCACCGAAGATTCAACAACCAGCGCTTCTTTAGGATTTTCCAATATGCAACCATATGAAGTAAAATCCCAATATTTGAAAGTAAGAAATGTTGGCACACTACCATTTAATTGGACTGCTAGTTTTAATAAAACTAATGAAGAAGAAGGAATAGGCGAAGGGAATGTATCGGAAATTTTGCAATCAAAGATTTTTATTGAAAGAAACCTGCTTTATTATCTTTACAAAATTCGCGATGCGCAAAGCGATCAAGAAAAGAATGTGTGGATTAATAATTTCATTAATAAAGTAAATTATTTAAAGAGCAAAGACTTGATCGCTGAAAATTTGGCAGAAGAATTAAAAACAAAAGTGGGATTTTTTGTACCTAATCCTTGATAATGCCTAGACGTTAGACACCGAGTGTTGAATATTTGCGTTAAATATTTTCATCAAATCGGAGGCTAAACCTCTGATTTTCCATATCTGGCGATGAGATTTTGAAATATGTGGGAGGCTGAGCCTCCCACATATGTCTTTGATAGCGTTGCAAAATCTTGTTTTATTAAACAAGTTTCATTTAAGAAGTCACATTAATCGTGATTTTTTGATGTTCAAACCCAAAAAGCTTGATTTTTGTATCTTAATATGATATAATCCACGTAGATGATCAAAAAGCGGTTTTTTGATTATAGAAGTATTCAATCTCAAAACCAAGGAGGTTGCGCAATGGTAAAAGTGAGTTTCTACAGAGATAGGACGAAAGAGGGTGGGCCTGTACAAGTTCGCGAACTTTTGCCTCACATTGCTCTTAACGAGCTAATTTTAGCCCTGTTTTACAGGGGTTTCGTTGAAGAGTATATTCTCGTGAAGACGGGTGGAGATTCAAAGGCCGATATCTTGAGAATTGCCGTGACGACTTATAATCTTGGCCCAGCGTTCACTCCGTATCTAGTGGTATTTGAAGGCCTTCTCGAAACAGAAATGTCTAATTTGGGAGTCGTGTCTAGTTGGTTCATCGAAGCTACTCATTCTGCAAGCGAAGAGGTTCTGCGCAAGATTTCGTAACCGTGTCTTGAAGCGTAGCGTAGAGGCCGTACTCGTACAAGTGTGCGAAGACGGCCTTTTTTTGTGTATTTTACCCCCAAAAAGCTTGATTTTTGTATTTGAATATGGTATAATAGAAGTAGTACCGTCAGAGACTCAAAAAGCAGTAAAAGGAGGTTGGTCATGGCTACCACAGCTATGGTCACAACGAGTCGTATCGGCGATTGGTTCGGCTCGTGGGATACAAACAGTGTTCGCTTCTGCAAAAACGGACACGAAGTACCGACCCACATGGGCTTTGATTTCCCTCCGGACAAGTGTCTGGAATGTGGATGTCCGCTGACCGTTACATTTCATGGTCAGTCCGACACCATCATCCCAGTTCCGCATGAGCCGGTTGCTTTCGAGAGAAAGTGGAAACCGGTAGAAGCCTACGACAAGGAAGGATCGAGGTTGTCGGGAGTCCGTCAGAGAGTACGGGTTCCAGTGTTCGATGTTTCTCGGGTTCCTCTGGGAGCATTTGGAACCAGAAGTTGCTAGGAGAAAAGAGGTAAATAGCTGGGTGTCGCGCAGGTGCGTGGCACCCCTTTTTTTTGCTTTGCCCGTCCGTAGTCCCGGTTTACTGGGACGAAGGAGGGATTTATGCACATCCGTAAACTTAAACTTTGTGATAAAATATGAAGGCAAAAGTAAATAAAAAAATATGAAAATAAAAAAGAATATATTTTTTCGAACATGGACTAAGACTAATCCTTGGGACATATATAGGGGAGCGAGTTTTTCAGACGTATTGTACGCGCCAGTGGTGCCGGGAGTTATTTCTTCGGTCCTGCTTACATTTATTATCTATATTATCTTTCCAAAACTAGATAAATCTTACCTTATAATTATTGGTATTATTTTATTTTTCTTATCTAGTCAGATAATCTATAGAATTAACTCAAAAAGACTAACTAATAAAAAAATATGAAAAAGGTATTTGTTTTGCTATTTTCATTTATTGGCTTATTGTCATGTAGTTGTGTTTTAGCTAATCCCATCGTTCTTGATAATTCATATATTGGACCCCAAACATCTTTATTTCACATAGAAAAATTTGGAGTAACTTTATTAGTTGCTCTTTTATTGGAGTTGTCAATTCTTTGGTTATTTGGTTTTAGAAAAAAGAAAGAAATTCTTTTTATTATCATAGCTAATGCAATATCGGTAGCGCTTCTGTATGTTTTCCTTGCAAACATGGGTTATCATGAGGCATCTGCGAAATCAGCAAGCTATATTTGGAGGATGTTATTTTTCCCCGAACTAATCATTGTTTGTTTCGAAAGTATATTCTTAAAAATAGCATTAAAGAAAGTTAGCTTCAAAAAACTTATACTTGCTATTTTGATTGCGAATATTATTTCGGCGACATTCGGCACGGCCTTGATTGAATTATTACCTCCCTATCCAGTTAAATTCATTGAGGATTGGAATTATCCGTCATTATCCAAATAATTTAATAACATTTTTTAATTAATATATAATAAAAAAATATGAAAAAGAAAATTACTCTTTTTATAACTTTATTAATTTTAATTACTATTGGAGCAATACTAATACCGAAAATACCACACGCTTTCTGTTTACTTGAGGGTGGAAAATGGGCATCCCTTTGGCAGACCTGTAATCACAAAATGAATGACGGCGGCAAAGAATGCACGGACTCAAACCAATGCCAAGGAAGATGTGATTTTGGGTGGGAAAATGAGGGCAAGGAAAACGTAGTCGGACACTGTGCTAATTATGAAAATGAATCAGACTGTTGGTCATTAATTGACGGTAAAGTTGTTTGCGGTTATTTCTAAACCTTAATGGCATTGAAAAATCTTGTTATCAACAAATGCCTGATAACGACTAGATATTAGACACCGAGTGTTGAACATTTGCGTTGAATATTTTAACCAAATCGGAGACTCAAATCGGAGGCTTAGCCTCCGATTTTCCATATCTGGCGCTGGGATTTTGAAATATGTGGGAGGCTGAGCCTCCCACATATGTCTTTGATAGCGTTGCAAAATCTTGTTTTATTAAACAAGTTTCATTTAAGAAGTCACATTAACCGTGATTTTTTGATGTTCAAACCCAAAAAGCTTGATTTTTTATTAATATGTGGTATAATGAGAATGTTGGAGAATCTTCGGTTCTTGACTAAAAGGAGGATGAGAGTCTATGGCAGGGATTATCTCAACAACTCGTCCAACTGACGAAGGTGAGATGTTCTGGTGCGTTCATTTCATGGGTTCTTACTATGACAGCGACGAGAGAGCGCCCGGGACAGTTCCCATTGATGTCAGGGCGTATGTTCTTGCGAAAGGACGCGAAGAAGCAATCGTAAAGGCGGAGCCCAGTTTCATGAAGGCTCGCAAGAGAAACACCGCAGAGTGTAAGATTGAAGCAACTATCGTTACCATCGAATCGTTGGTTGCGGCCAGAGATTCGAGTGGAGACGGAAGACTTGGTTGGCACAGTACTAGTGGATTAGCTCCGGTCGATCTGTCTTGCGAAGACGATAAGAAGAAATATCGTCTTGGCGTTTGTCTCATTCCTGTCGAGTAGGGATTCAAGATCTGCAGAGAGTCTACGGACTCTCTGCTTTTTATTAATAAAATTGTGGATTTTTTTCAAAAAGCTTGAAAAATTAAGTAAGGTGTGGTATAATTATGGAGAGTTCCCTTGAAAAGGGAAAACCGCTAAAAAGCGGTTTTTTTGTTTCATCAGAAATATGTGGGAGGCTCAGCCTCCCACATATTTCTATTGATTATTGATTATTAATGATTATCATTTATCATTATTATTGTTCATTATATTATTCATTATCCACTAATTAATTCATTAAATCCATTAAATCTATTATTATGAGTGAAGAAAATTTAGGACAAGATCAAGCGCAAAACCAGATACAAGATCAAGCGCCAATAAAAGATAATAGTTCGGAGATTTTGCCAGAAATTCAACAAGAATCAATGCCGACTTCACCCGAAAATTCACAGGAAGTAGCGATTGAGCCGAAATCAGAAATAACATCAGCTGAAAATATCCAAGAAAAAAGTCCGGAGATAAATGAAGTACCTGTGATTAATGAGAATTCAATTTTGCCAACTGATGCGCCTGCTCCGATAGAAAATAATTCAGGACAAAATATAATTGCCCAACTTTTAGAAAAGGCCAAGCAAAAAATTGCCATGAGGAAAGAAAAACAACTTGAGAAAATTGTGGCGGCATTGGCCGAAAAAAGAAGATTGACTAATCAGGAAATTAGAAAGATTGTAAGAAAGTCGGATGCGACAGTTGTTCGCTATTTGAATATTTTAGAAAAACAAGGGAGAATTCGCCAAATAGGAAAGACAGGGCATGCGGTTTATTATGAGTTGGCCGGATAACTGAACGGCTCAAGAAGGATTGCTTGAACGCCTCATTTCCACCATTTGAAGCGTTGAGGAATAAATATAATTTTACTATCCACAGATATCTATTGACAAACAAAAAATCCGCGCTACAATGAGATAACATAATAAAACCTCGTTGAGGGGAAGTTTTGCCTACCTCCAGTTTTTTGCGTTTACCCTAGACGAGCGTCAAGTTTAAATACTAGCAGATTGGCTTTGCTGAAGCCAATCACCACCCTCTACAAAAAATGGTGGATACTCATTATTTTTTCGAGCTTTAAAATACCAACCCTTTCTAGCCTTTGAAGGCGAGGGTCTTTTGTTTGTTAATCACCCAAACAATGGAAGAGAAAAAATTCTCAAACTTTCCCAAAAAAAGTCTCCCTCTTCCTAATCTGATTGAAATTCAGTTAGATTCATATAAATGGTTTTTTGAAAAGGGACTTCGAGATCTTTTCGATGAAATTTCGCCAATTACTGATTATTCAGGAAAGGAGTTAGAACTCTCTTTCCTAGATTATCATTTGGATAAAGCGAAACACGATGAAGTTGAGGCCAAAGAGCACAATGCTTCTCACGAGGCTTCTCTTAGAGTAAGACTGAGTTTAAAAAACAAAAAAACAGGCGAAATTAAAGAGCAAGATGTTTTTATGGGAGATTTTCCGCTGATGACCGATCGCGGAACTTTTGTTTTAAATGGCGTTGAACGTGTTATTGTTTCTCAACTCGCTAGATCACCTGGCGTGTTTTTTAATTCAAGATATGAAAATGGCCGTCATTATTTCGGAGCCAAGATCATTCCGAATCGCGGCGCTTGGCTTGAAATTGAAACAGATAACCACGGCGTTCTCTACATTAAAGTTGACAGAAAAAGAAAGATTGCTGTGACTGCCTTTTTGAAAGCATTTTCTGGTATTAGAGAAGGGGAAAAACCCTTCATTGATTCAATGGCAAATGTTAAAGAAGTTTTTAGAGATGTTTTACTCGGCGGAGAAGTTGATTATATTGGCCAGACTTTAGAAAAAGATATTACTAATAATCAGGGCGATGGATTGATCGAAGTTTATCGCAGAATTCGTCCAGGTGAATTGGCAACAGTTGATAATGCTAAAAGTCTTTTGAAGGCGATGTTCAGTTTTGAAAGATATGATATTTCTGAAGTTGGTCGCTGGAAACTTGATCAAAGACTTGGATTGCACAAGCCGGGAAGCAGTAAGACCGACAAAACAAAGAAAGTTACTTTTGACGACAGAATTCTCTCAATCAACGATATTGTTTTGATTGTTAAGGAAATTATTAAACTCAATCAAAATCCTCAGGCGCGCCCTGACGATATTGATCATTTGAGCAATCGCCGCGTTAAATGCGTTGGCGAACTTTTGCAAAACCGAGTTCAGGTTGGATTGGCTCGTATGATTAGAATCATTAAAGATAGAATGAGCACCCTTGATTTATATACACTTACACCCGCCCAACTTATCAATATTAGACCATTGGCCACCGTTGTGCGGGAATTTTTCATTTCGTCTCGATTATCGCAGTTTATGGATCAAGTCAATCCCTTGGCGGAACTTGAACATAAGCGTCGTGTTTCATCTATGGGTCCAGGTGGTCTTACGAAAGAAAGGGCTGGTTTTGAAGTTCGTGATGTTCATCCAAGTCATTATGGACGCCTTTGTCCGATTCAAACTCCAGAAGGTCCCAATATCGGACTAGTCAATCATATTTCAACTTATGCTTCGCTAAACCAGTATGGATTTTTAATCACTCCTTATTATCGTGTTAAAAATGGACGCGTTATAGACGAAGTAGTTTATCTGACTGCGGACGAGGAGGAAAAATATGTTATTGCTCATGCGGGCGAACCTCGTGATGTCGAAGGTAAATTTAAAAACAAAAAAATTGAGGCGCGCATAAAATCAGAACCAGGAATAATTGAAGTTGGTAAAGTTGATCTTGTGGATGTCGCTCCCAATCAATCAATTTCAGTTGCGACATCATTAATTCCTTTTTTGGAGCATGATGATGCAAACCGTGCTTTGATGGGTTCAAATATGCAACGCCAAGCTGTTTCGTGTATTAATCCTCAGGCGCCTTTAGTAGGAACGGGGATGGAGAAAAGAACTGCTCTTGATTCAGGTATGATTTTGGTAGCTGATGAATCGGGAAAGGTAATTGAGGCTGATGCTAGCAAGGTTGTAATTTTAAGCGATAAAACAAAAAAGAATAAAGAATATCATCTCGCCAACTTTAGAAGATCAAACCAATATACTTGCATTCATCAAAGAACTCTTGTAAGAAAAGGCGATAAAATTACTAAAGGGCAAGTGATCGCTGAAGGCCCAGCTATTGATAAAGACACTTTGGCGCTTGGTCAAAATCTTTTGGTTGCTTTTGTGTCATGGGAAGGATTCAATTTTGAAGACGCGGTAATTATTTCAGAAAAGGTTGTTCGCGATGATCGTTTCAGTTCAATTCATATCGAAGATTTTACGGTAGATGTCCGTGACACAAGACTTGGTCCTGAAATTACTACGCCTGACATTCCAAATGTTGGAGAAGAAAGACTTAAAGATCTTGACGAGGAAGGTATTGTGCGAATTGGCGCTGAAGTTAAACAAGGAGATATCTTAGTTGGTAAAATTTCTCCAAAAGGAGAAACTGATTTAACGGCCGAAGAAAGATTATTGAGATCAATCTTTGGCGATAAAGCCCGAGATGTTAAAGATAGTTCGCTAACCCTTCCGCATGGTAAAAAAGGAAGAGTCATTGGTGTTCGTGTTTTCTCTCAGGATAAGGGAGATAAATTATCATCGGGTGTTATTAAAAGCATTCAAGTTGAAGTCGCTCAATTTAAAAAGATTGAAGCTGGAGATAAATTAGCTGGACGTCATGGAAACAAGGGTGTTATTTCCAAAATCTTGCCAGTTGAGGATATGCCGTATTTAGAAGACGGTACGCCAGTTGATATAGTTTTAAATCCACTTGGAGTTGCATCTCGTATGAATATCGGACAAATTCTTGAGACCCATATGGGTATGGTAGCAAAATCTTTGAATTGCAGAATTTTAACTCCGTCATTGTCCGGTATCACTGAAGAAGAAATTAGAAAATCTTTAACAGATCAAGGTTTTTCACCAAGCGGTAAATTCCAACTTCGCGACGGAAGGACAGGTAAAGAATTTGGTCAGCCAAGTACAGTTGGTCAAATTTACATGATGAAACTTAATCATCTTGTAAGCGACAAGATTCATATGCGTTCAATTGGTCCTTATTCTTTGATTACCCAACAACCTCTCGGAGGCAAATCTCAGTTTGGTGGCCAAAGATTTGGTGAAATGGAAGTATGGGCGTTAGAAGGCTATGGGACAGCATATACTCTTCAAGAAATGCTTACTATTAAATCAGATGATGTTTTGGGCAGAGCAGCAGCTTACGAGTCTATTATCGGGGGACAAGAAATTAAAAGCCCAAACATTCCAGCATCCTTCAATGTCTTACTCAATGAGCTCAGAAGTCTTGGTTTTTCCGTTGAGCTTGTTGGCAAAAAGGTCGCGAAAAAGGATCAAGTAAAAAAAGAAAATAATCAATAAAAACTTCCATGATAGAAGAAACAATTCAAGACTTCGACGCTCTAAAGTTAAAAATTGCCTCTCCGGATGAGATTTTAGATTGGGGTTATGGCGAAATTACCAAACCGGAGACTATTAATTATCGAACTCATAGACCAGAGAGGGATGGTCTTTTTTGCGAGCGCATTTTTGGTCCAGAAAAGGATTATGAATGTTATTGTGGAAAGTATAAGAAAATTCGCTATAAAGGTATTGTCTGTGACAAATGCGGGGTTGAAGTAACAACCGCATCGGTAAGGCGAGAGAGGATGGGCTATATTAAACTCGCTGTTCCTGTTTCACATATTTGGTTTTTGCGCGGTGTTCCATCAAAAATCAGCCTCTTTTTGGATATTGCTCTTAAAGATCTTGAAAAAGTTATTTATTTTACAAGCTATGTTGTCATGAGCGTTGATAGTGAAGCCCGCAAAGAAGCCTTAAAAGATATTGACTCTGAATATAAAAACAAAAAGAAAGAATTGGAGAAAGAAAAATTTTCTGCAAAAGAGAAAACAAAAGAATTGAAAAAGCTAGAACTTAAAAGAAATAAGGCAGCCGAAGAGTTGAGGCGATTAAGAAAAGGACAAGTGATTTCTGAAATAGAATATTTTAGTCTCAGTCGCAAATATGCTGAAGTGTTTGAAGCTGGCATGGGTGCTGAAGCGCTTCGAAAGATGATGGATGAAATTGATCTCGAACAAAAGATTGCCGACGTTAATGCTCACTTAGAAAAAGCGGCTGGTCTTCAAAGAAAAAAGCTTCTCAGGCAATTAGGGTTAATCAAAAATTTTATTACTAACAACATGAGGCCGGAATGGATGTTTATCACAGCCTTGCCGGTTATGCCACCAGATCTAAGACCAATGGTTCAACTTGATGGTGGTCGTTTTGCTACTTCAGATGTTAATGATTTATATCGCCGCGTTATTAATCGCAATAATCGATTAAAAAGGCTTCAAGAGCTTAAAGCCCCTGAGGTTATTTTGCGCAATGAAAAACGCATGCTTCAGGAAGCCGTGGACGCACTCATTGATAATTCTGCTAGAAAAGGAAAAGAAGTTAGAACTGTCAGCGCTCAAAGCCGTGCCCTAAAATCTTTAGCTGACATGCTTAAGGGGAAGCAAGGGCGATTCCGTCAAAATCTTTTGGGAAAACGCGTTGATTATTCGGGTAGGTCCGTTATCGTCGTTGGACCAGAACTTAAATTCGATGAATGCGGTGTTCCTAAGAGAATGGCTCTTGAAATTTTTAAACCATTTGTTATTCATAAACTTATCTATGAGAAAGAGTTAGCGCCAAACATTAAGGCAGCAACTCATTATATTGAAGAAGGATCGAGCGAGGTTTGGGATTCGCTGGAAGAAGTTATTAAAGATAAGTACATTCTTTTGAATCGTGCCCCTACTCTTCATCGTCTCAGTATTCAAGCCTTTAAACCGATTCTTATTGAAGGCAATGCCATTAAACTTCATCCGTTGGTTTGTCAGGCGTTTAATGCTGACTTTGACGGTGATCAGATGGCGCTTCATTTGCCATTATCAAAACAGGCCCAGGAAGAAGCATCAACTATAATGAAGTCCTCTAATAATCTCTTGAAACCAGCAACTGGCCATCCAATTGCTAATCCAACTCAGGATATTGTTTTGGGCGTTTATTGGATGACAAGAATAGAAGAGGGACTTAAGGGAGAAGGATCTGTTTTTAGTTCAGTAGAGGAAGCTTATATTGCTCATAATTTTGGACACATAAATCTTAGAGCAAAGATTAAGGTACCTAATCCAAAGACGCAAGAAATGATAGAAACAAGTTTGGGAAGAATTATTTTCAATGAGAAATTGCCGAAAGAATATCAATTCGTAAATCAGAACTTAGGTAAAAAAGCTCTTCAAAAGATTGTCGCTGACATTATAGATAACTATGACCACGAAATCCTAGCGCCATTATTGGATACTATTAAGGAAACAGGCTTTCATTATGCAACTAAGTCTGGTATTAGCTGGGGGTTTGATGACTTGATTACTCCTCCTGAAAAAGGAAAAATTCTTGGTGACGCTGGAAAACAAGTTGAAGAATTGAATAGTCATTATCAGAGAGGTCTTCTCACTGACGAAGAAAGAAAGATTAAGGTTATTGATGTTTGGTTTGCTGCGATTGATAAGATTTCTGAATTGGTACCGCAAGTTTTACCAAAAAATGGTCCAATTTTCCAAATATTTGATTCTGGGTCTCGTGGATCGTGGGGACAAACCAACCAAATGTCGGGTATCAAGGGTCTTGTTATTAATCCAGCCTCAGAAATTATTGAACTGCCAGTTTTATCAAACTTCAAAGAAGGCTTCAATGTTCTTGAATACTTCATTTCGACCCACGGTGCTAGAAAAGGAACAACCGACACTGCTCTTAAAACAGCGGTAGCTGGTTACTTAACGCGCCGTTTAGTTGATGTCTGTCAGGATATTATTATTCGGGAGGAAGACTGTGGTGATACTGAAGGATTTGAGCTTCGAGCTAAAGATACTGAAGACATTGGACTTGGTTTTGATGAACGCCTAGTTGGTCGCGTGATTCTAGAAGATATCAAAAATGGGAAAGAAGTGATTGCAAAAGCCGGTGAACTTATTAATAAAAGTACGGCCAAAAAAATTGCTGCAACAGGCATTGAAAAAATAAAAATTCGTTCTCCACTTACCTGCAAAGCACATGAAGGATTATGTCAGCAATGCTTTGGTTATGATTTAGGAAAGAATAAACTTGTGAGCATGGGAACAGCTGTCGGTATTATTACCGCCCAATCAATTGGAGAACCGGGAACTCAGTTAACAATGAGAACTTTTCATGCTGGTGGCGTTGCCGGTGAAGGAGATATTACTCAGGGCCTTCCTCGCGTAGAAGAAATTCTTGAATTGCGCTCTCCTCATGAAAGAGCATTGATTTCTGAAATTGATGGCAAGGTAGTTGATATTCAAAAAACTGGCCAAAAGAAAGAAATTGTTATAGATCTTAATGAAGAATTAATTAGTGGAGACGATAAGAAAAAGAAGAAAAACAAGAATCAGCATATCTACACATTACCAAGCAATAAACGTATTTTAGTTGAAATCGGAGATTTAGTTTTTAAAGGGCAACAGCTTTCCGATGGACACCTTGACCTTAAAGCACTTCATCGCTTAAGAGGCCAAAAAGAAGTCCAGCGTTATATCATCAGAGAAGTCCAGAATATTTATTTCTTCCAAGGGGCGGCTATTGATGAAAGATATATTGAAGTTGTGGCTAAAAAGATGTTTTCACGCATTAGGGTGATGGAGAATGGCAAGACAGATTTTTCTGTTGGTCAAATTGTTGAAAATGATGTCTTCAGAAGAGCAAATGAGAAATTATCAGACAAGGATCAAGCCAAGGGCATGGATCTTTTAATGGGCATTACTAAGGTTTCATTATCAAGTGAAAGCTTCTTGTCGGCCGCTTCGTTCCAAGAGACCGCCAGGGTCTTGATTAATGCAGCCTGTGATGGTAAGATTGACAGACTACAAGGTCTTAAAGAGAATGTTATTATTGGAAAATTAGTTCCAGCAGGTACTGGATTTCAAAAAGACAAAGAAACAAAATACTAAAAATCATGACAACACAAATGAACAATATAAGAACTCCTAAGATTGAGCTTGAATATGAAAAAGAGGTTTTAGATGTCGCCAGAGTGAGCAGAACAGTCGCTGGTGGACGACGCTTCAGTTTTCGTACCACTATTGCAATTGGCAACAAGAATGGCAAGGTTGGTGTTGGTGTCGATAAAGGAAAAGATGTAGCACAATCTATTGACAAAAGTTATCGTGCTGCCGAAAAAAAAGTTATTAACGTATCACGGGAAGATGGCACAATTGCCGCTGAAGTAATCGGTCATTTTAAAAGCGCCCGCGTCTTACTAAAACCAGCTAAGAAAGGAACAGGACTGATTGCTGGTGGTGCTGTAAGAGCGCTTTGTAATTTAGCTGGCATCGAAAATATTTCAGCAAAAATTTTAAGCAGATCAAACAATAAACTCAATATTGCAAGAGCTACTCTTGACGCTTTTAATAAATTAAAAAGATTTTCTCTAGATACAAACAAAGCCATTATTGCTCCAAAAGCCGATTCAAGGTCGGCCAGTCTTGGATTGGAAAAGACATTGGAAAATAAAGAAACTGTAAAAACGATAACAACCGAAAAGTTAAAAGAAAGCAAAACAGCCCCTAAAAAGGCAGAGAATAAAGAGCAAAAAGATATCAAAAGCTAATATAATATAAAATCCATGCAACTTCACGAAATTAAAAGAGACAATCCTTTGAAGAAAAGAAAACGCATCGGAAGAGGCGGTAGAAAAGGCACGTATTCGGGCAGAGGCATGAAAGGACAAAATTCGCGTTCCGGAAATAAGCCTCGTCCAGCTTTACGAGATATTGTCAAAAAATTTCCTAAAAAAAGAGGTTATAACTTTGCGCCAGTCAAAGCAAAACCGGTGATTTTGAATTTGAATATTCTTGAAAAAAAGTTTAATGCTGGGGAAAAAGTTAATTCGATCACGCTTCAAAAAAGAAAAATTATTCGCAAAAAAGACAGAGAAATTAAAATTTTAAGTAATGGAGAAATTACAAAGGGATTGGTTTTTGAGGGCTATATCACATTTTCCAAAACTGCTAAAGAAAAAATTGAAAAGGCAGGCGGAACAATTAATACCAAAGCAAAACCAAGACCAACGCTTCCAAAAGCAGAAAGAAGGAAAATAAAAAGAGCGAATAAGCCAGCTAAGCCAAAAAAAATAGAAGAAGTAAAAGAAAAGGTTGAAGTGAAAAAAGATGACAAAGGAAAGAAAGAAAAGGTTGTAAAAGTTAAAGAGAAAGATAAGAAAGTAGAGAAGAAAGAAAAAGCAAAAAAAGAAGAAAAGAAAAAATAAAAAATATACACAAAAAGAGCGGAAGTTTTCCGCTCTTTTTGGTATAAAAATATTGACAATTAATTTTACAAGTGATAGTATGTGTAATGGAGGTAGATATTATGAAAACAAGGGTAGTAGAAGCGTTTATGGGAAAAAAAGAATCGGCAAAAAACAGGAAGCGCGATATGATTGTTGATTGTATTGCCATACTAACATCTTTAGTGGTATTTATCGCAAATCAGCGTTTTCACTGGTCACCTCGAGTTCTTTTTGGAGTTTTGATTCTGTGCATGGGCGCATGCTTTATTCAATTCGTAATTCTTTTACTCAATCCCAATATTCAGTACACGAAAAGCGTAGTAATGGAGGTGAAAAATGGCCCAGAGGCGTCCTGAAGAAAACCTATCTATCTATATTCCTAAGTCGAAGATGGATCTTAAGCCGGTTGAGCGATTGATGAAGCTTGGAAAGAAGAGAGATCGCTCAGTCAACTATCTCGTGGTTGAAGCGATTCTTCAGTATCTCGAGCGAGAAGAGAGTAAAAAGTGAGAATTAAGCCCTGTATCGGATGGTACAGGGTTTTTTTGACATTTAATTTATTTAGTATTAGAATGTGGATATGGGATTTATTGGACTGTCCTCCTTCGTTGAAACTACGGAGGACGTAAGAGCTTCTAATCTCGCAGGGGCTTGCTAAGAATCTCTAACGGAGGTAAGAGAGATGACAAAGGGAGAGAAGATCGTCGTATCAGTTCTTTGCGCAATATGTGGAATGCTGTTCCTTACAATTTTGTCGTTTGTTATTTTTGGGCATAGCGGACAAAAAGGCAACATAATATTCGTCGGTCTTTTTTGTGGTGTTATTGTTGGAATCATTGTAGGAGCAATTATCTATGGAATTGGGAGCAGATTTGAAAAGGCAAAAAAATACAAGACAACAAACTTTATTCAAGGAAAAGTTTCTCTACTTTTTGCGTTGATAGTATTTTTAACCAGTTTCTTATTTGGTTTTGTAACTGTCAGTGATCTGTCTATAGATAACGCAGTTGTCATTAATGATGGTAGTGGAAGAATTATACTGACCGAGTCCCTTCTTAGATTTCGTAATCCTTATACAACAATAATTTCTGGTCGGGAAGTAACCAGGCTTTACCCGAATGTGCCTATTGAGGTGGTTACTAATGATGGGAGAACACTAATCTATGATGCAAGCGCGACATTTGAACTTCCAAAGAACAGGTTTATGTTTGATTACGATTTTTGGAAAAGTGGCGGGTTGGAAAATCTGAGACAAGAAACTCAAAAACGATTTATTGGGTTAACTCAAGGATCGATTAGAAATTCATTGGCAAATGCAATTCGTTATTTGAATATTTCGAGCACCGACATTGAGATTACTCAAGAAATAAGAGATTTATTTAAGGATACCGGTTTTCAAATCACCGGGAATAATATCAGTATTAGGCTTAAAACTAGCTGAAATACGACAGGAGATAAGCAGAACTTATCTCCTTTTTGTTTTTTTGTGATTGTGGTAAAATAAGGAAGAAATCAAAAATTCGCAAAGTTTTGTTTATGTTTTGTTGTTTTAGTTATTAAAATTTTAATATGTCTTGGAAGAAAAAAAATAAAGAGAATTTTAAAAAAGACAGAGATCAAGGCAAGCCTGAAGAAAAAAAGAAAAAGGATAAAGCTATAGGCCGAAAAGCAAAAAATGCTATTGTTGTTATTATTCTTTTCGCTCTAGCGCTTTTGAGTCTTGTTGCTTTTTTTGGAAAAGCTGGAGTTGTTGGCACACGACTTATCCAAGGCGTCGGTTGGCTTTTGGGTGTGGGGAAATTTTCTATTCCTCTCTTTTTCTTTATTGGAGCTTTTTCGATTATAAGGCGTTTTAAGAAACCTCTTTGGGTAACATTATTAGGCATGTTTCTTTTGATTTTTTCTTTCTCGAGTCTAGCTGGGGCGCTATTTCATTCTGGCGGTGCTTTGGGAAATGCCCTGGGAGGACTAGCTGTTAGGTATTTAGATAAAATCGGCGCAACAATTATTTTGGTGGCATTTTTCCTTGTTTCTTCCGTTCTTGCGCTTAATTTATCATTTGGATTTTTATTTAAGAAAGACAAAGAAGAGGAGACTCAGGATGGGGAACAAAAAGACCAACAAAGACAGCCAGAACTGGGACTTGATGAAAAAAAAGAATCAATTTTTGGAAAATTTGCCGAAAAAAAACAGGAGACAAGAATATTACGCCATCCAATTTTTAGGCTTAGGGGCTTAAGCGAAAACAAAAAAGAAAACAAAGAAAGCGCTGAGGTCAAAACAGTGGCAATTGATATGAAAGAAGAAGGGTATATTTTCCCGACCCTTGACCTTTTGAGTCTCGAGCTTTTAGATAAAGAAGGCGTTCAAAAACCAGAGATCAATCAGAATATCGAAATTATTAAAAATACCCTAGAAAACTTTGATATTCCTGTGACCACCGGAGAAGTAAGCGTTGGTCCGACAGTCACTCAATATACCCTAAAACCATCAAAAGGCATTAAGCTTTCTCAAATCGTTGCTCTTCAAAATGATATGTCTTTGGCGTTGGCGGCCCATCCTCTGAGAATTGAAGCACCGATTCCTGGAAAATCATGGGTTGGGGTTGAAGTGCCAAATAAATCAAAACACATAGTTAAATTAAGAAATCTTCTTGAGGAAAAAGGCTATCAGAAAGAAAAAAACTATTTAACGCTTCCCATCGGAAGGAATGTTGCCGGTGAAGCGGTTTATACAAATTTAGCAAAAATGCCCCATCTTTTAGTTGCTGGAGCGACTGGATCAGGAAAAAGCGTTGCGATTCATAATATATTGACAGCGTTTTTGTATCAGAATAGTCCTAGGACTCTCCGTTTAATTCTAGTTGATCCGAAAAGAGTTGAATTGACAGCTTACAATGGCATTCCTCATCTTTTAACACCAGTAATTGTTGAAGCTCAAAAAGCCATCAATTCACTCAAGTGGTCGCTAACCGAAATGGAAAGACGCTACGAACTTTTGTCTGATTTAGGTACGCGCGATATTTTATCGTACAACGAAAGAGTTTCAAAACTTACCAGACAGGAAAAAGAATCAAATGAAAACAAACATAGACAATTACCATACATCGTTATTGTCATTGATGAGTTAGCTGATATTATGATGAGTTATGGGAGAGAGATGGAGGCAGCAGTCGTGAGACTTGCTCAAATGGCGCGTGCTGTTGGTATTCATCTTATTCTTTCAACTCAAAGACCGTCTGTCGAAGTTATTACGGGGTTAATCAAAGCGAATATCACTAATCGAATGGCTTTTCAGGTCGCCTCTCAGGTCGATTCACGAACAATTCTTGATATGGCAGGCGCTGAAAAACTTTTAGGAAACGGAGACATGCTTTATTTGACAAGCGATAGTTCTAAGCCAAAAAGAATTCAAGGCGCATTTATTTTAGAAAGAGAGGTTAAAAAAGTTGTTGACTTTATTAAAAATCAGAAATACGAAGAAGATACGATTCTAGATTTAGCGCTTGGCAGGGAAGAAGAAAAAACTAAAATAGATGAATTTAAAAATTACGAGTTTGAAGATGAGCTTTTTGCAGAGGCGAAAAAGGTTATTATTGAATCAAAAAAAGCCTCAGCTTCACTTCTTCAACGCAGGCTTCGTGTTGGTTATGCAAGAGCAGCTCGCATTTTAGATATGCTTGAAGCTGATGGCACGATCGGACCGGCAAAAGGATCAAAGGCGCGAGAAGTAATCCAAAGAAGAGAAAAAAATGAACTCTAAGAGATATTTTTTAAGTAATCTTTTTTGGGCAATTCTAGGAATATTTGTGGTGACTTATCTACTGATTCAATTTTTGAGCGTTACGCTTCCTCCAAAAATTATAGTTAGTCAGCCAGACAAAAAGGAATTTAAAACTTCATCAGAAGATTTGGTTGTCAGGGGACTGGTGAGGCGCACATATTTCTTGAAGATCAATGACGAGCCCATTCCTTTTGATAGTAAAGGGAATTTTGAAAAAAAGATTTTACTCAGACAGGAACTTAATATTTTAAACATCGAAGCAGAATCAAGATTTGGCAAAAAAACTACAGAAAGCTTCAAAATTTTAAAAATTAGTAAATAAACTGTGTATTTAAAAGCTATGGCTTCAAAAAGAAAAGTCGAACAACAGGCAAAAATCGACACATCTAAGGGAATGGATGCGACAATAAGAAGTATTTTAGACGAGATTAAGGAAAAATATGGAGAAGGATCGATCATGAAACTAGGAGAAGCACAAAAGGTTGATATTGACAGTATTTCTACTGGCTCAATTTCTTTAGATATAGCACTGGGGGTTGGAGGAATACCAAAGGGAAGAATTATTGAAATTTATGGTCCAGAATCTTCTGGTAAAACGACTTTGGCGCTTCACATTGTTGCTGAAGCTCAAAAAAAAGGCGGAGTTGTTGCTTATATAGATGCCGAGCATGCTCTTGATCCTGAATATGCTAAAAAAATTGGCGTAAAAGTTGACGATCTCTTAATTTCTCAACCTGATACGGGAGAACAAGCTTTAAATATTGTTGAAACAATGGTTCGTTCAGGAGCAATTCCTTTAATTGTTATTGATTCGGTTGCGGCATTAACGCCTCAAGCAGAAATTGAAGGAAGAATGGAGGATATGCAAATCGGTCTGCAAGCGAGATTAATGTCTCATGCGCTTCGCAAGCTAACAGCGATTTCATCGAAGAGTGGCACAACGGTCATTTTTATCAATCAAATTCGCATGAAAATTGGTGTAATGTTTGGTAATCCCGAAACGACTCCAGGAGGAAAAGCGCTTAAATTTTATTCATCAGTTAGAATAGAAGTAAGAAAAGCAGCTCAACTTAAGAAGGGCGAAGATGTAATTGGGACAAGAGTAAAGGCAAAGGTAGTAAAAAATAAAGTTGCTCCGCCGTTTAAAGTTGCGGAATTCGACATTCTATATAACGAAGGTATTTCTCGTTTAGGAGATTTGATTTATACAGGAATCAAGTATGATATTGTAAAAAAAGCTGGCGCTTGGCTGAGTTTTAATGGTGAAAAAATCGGGCAAGGAGTTGAAGCATCGCGCGACTTTCTCAAAGAAAATCCAAAAATAGTTAAAGAAATCGAAAAACAAGTTTACGCAGCGATTGAGGTTAAGAAAGAATGAATATAGAAGCTAGAAGTTGGAATTTAGAATAATATAGAAATTTTCAGAGATAAATAAAAAAGAGCCGAAAGACTCTTTTTTTGTGTATTAGTATTGATTTTCAATGTATATATGATATAAATAATATGCATCAAAAGGAGGAAAAATGTTCTTTATTATAGCCGGAGGAGTAATCGGTTTTTTCATAGGATTAATATCAGTTTTTAAGAATCACTGTAAGCGTATAGGTGAAATAGTCGGTGAATTTGTTTGCGGTGTGTTTATGTGCGCTTTTGTAGGATTCTTATTGACAGTAGTTTTTTCAAATATTCTGCCAACAAAATACCAAACAATTAAAGAAGTTGAATTAACAAGTCTTAGAAACGGAGGAATGAGTACTAGTGGAACATTATTTTTAGGATGCGGTTCTGTAGAGAGTAAGCCTTGTTACTTCTATTATACAGCCGTTGGCGAGAACATATATCAGATGGAAAGCGTTGAAATCACTGATAGAACATTTGTCTACGAAGAAAATCGGGCAAATGGAGTGTTTGAGATTCATTCTCGAGTTCCTGCGGCTCCTTTTCCATTCAATTGTCTTATGCTCAAGCCTTTTATCTGTGGATCAGATCGTTACGAGTTTCACATACCTAGAGGAAGTATTGCACAAACTTTTTCTCTTTAGTGAAGTTTCGGTAGGGAGCAAACTGCTCCCTATTTTTTTATTTTAAGGATACAAAATCCCACCATTTAGTAGTGGCGGGATTAAAGAAAAATATCCGAAATAACAACTAATATATTTTATCTATTTGTAAAAGGGATTAATCCAAGGACACGAGCTCTTTTAACAGATCGCGCTAACTGTCTTTGGTGTTTTGCACACAATCCGCTTCTTTTGCGAGATAAAATTTTCCCCAATGGAGTTAAATACTTTTTCAGGGTTTCAATTTCGCCATGATGGATTTCTTTTATTCCTTTTTGACAAAAAAAACAATTTCTCATAATTTTAATATTCTAAACGAATGGATAATTCTTTAATTTACTTTTAAAATGGGATATCCTCTACGTCGACTTCTCCCTCATCTTCTGCTTCAACCTCTTCTTTTTCTTCTTTTTTAACTGGCTTCTTGTAGCTACCACTCATAGATGAACTACCTGATTCAGACGATGTTTTTGGTCCTAATTGAAGTTCTTCGCCAACAATTTCCGTACGATAGTGCTTTTGACCATCTTTACCGTCCCAAGATCGATTTTGAATGCGTCCGACAATGAGACAGGTTTTTCCTTTATTCAGATATTGATTAGCCACATCAGCAAGTCTGCCAAAGAGAACAATGTTATGAAATTCGCTTGCTTCTTGCTTATTGCCATCTTTATCATTCCACACTCTATTGGTGGCGAGACTAAAACTTGAAACAGCTTGACCCGAAGGCAGACTCCTGACCTCTGGATCATTAGTGAGTCGGCCGAGAATAAAGACCTTATTAAGATTCATACGAATCGCTGATTGGCGCTGATACTTACGCCGATCTACGCTGATACCTCAGCGTTTATCTGCGTCTCTTATCAGCGTTTATCGGCGTTATTAGAGTTCTTTTTCTAAAAGTTTTTCTAATGACTTGTCTATATCTTCTAACTTGAATTTTGGCTCTTTTTTTGGCTTTTCTTTCTCAATTGCTTTAACTGTTTTTTCCTCTTTTTCTACCACAGTTTCTTTTTTAACTTTTTTAACAATCTTTTTCTTTGTTACTGGTCTTTTTTTCTCAGCAATAGGTTTTTCTGTTTTAATATTAACTGGTTTTGTTTCAGCTTCCACTATTTCGCTGGCAACTCCCCTAGATTCCTCTTTCTTTTCTTCGCCGACTCTCTCTCTTCTGCGCGACATTCTTGTGGAAACTGGTTTTTTAGAAATTGATTTATGAGTAAAAATTAGATATCTAAGAATAGTTTTTTCGTGAAGCAAAAGATCTCCAAGAGTGAGGATTGTTTCTGGAAGAGCTTTAAAAAACAGGTGACCATAAAAACTATAAATTTCTTTTTTTATAGGATAGGCTAGTTCGATTTGTCTAGATGGACTGTGTTCAAGAATTTCTCCTTTTTCTGTATCAATGATTTTTTTAATTTTTTCCCAAATAGCGTCTCGATCTTTTTCATCGAGCTTGGTTGATAGATGGAGATTAAGTTCGTAAATTTTCATAAATAGAAAAACATATCGTATCACCGATTAATGGCAAAGGCCGTAATAACTTTTCTACAATGTTAACAAAAAAAATACCAAGAGTCAACACCTAAAACGTCTTTATGTCGAGTTTGATATACTGTATTCAAAATGGTATTATTTATACAAAAGAACACTAAATATTTATATATTTAATTTTATGTTAAAAATCGATCCAGGTATTTTTAAAGCCTACGATATTCGTGGTATATATCCTAGCGAACTTAATGAAAAAATTGCTTATAGCATCGGTCGTGCATATTTAGATTTTATTCGAAAAACAGAAGGAATTGATGAACCAAAAATCGCTGTCGGACGGGACGGAAGAATATCGTCTGATAAAATTTTTGAAGCATTGACCCAAGGAATTACAAAACAAGGAGGGGATGTTTTTGATATTGGTTATGCAACAACACCGATGCTTTATTGGGCAGTAAATTTTCTAGGAACCAATGGCGGAGTGATGATCACAGCCTCTCATAATCCGGCCGAATACAACGGCTTTAAAATGACCAAAAGCAAAGCAATTCCCATTAGTGGCGAAACAGGGTTAAAAATTATTCAAAAAAATGCCGTTAACGAAAAATTTAATAAGGGAGAATCGAAAGAAGCTATTGATTACAAGCCAATTACTCCTTATTATATAGATTTTTTAACAAAGAAAGCAAAGGTTTGTCTTGAGGGCAAAATCGTAGTTGATGCGGGAAATGCCATGACAGCGCTGGTGTTACCAGAATTATTGAAGCGTTTTAATATTGAATATATTCCGCTTTTTTTTGATATCGACTGCACTTTTCCTAACCACGAAGCCAATCCTTTCAAAGAAGAAACCCTCGGCGCAATAAAAGATGTTATGAAAAAAGAAAAAGCTACTTTAGGAGTTGCTTTTGATGGTGACGGCGATCGCGTAGTTTTTTTAGATGAGGATCAAAAAGTTATTCGAGGAGATTTTGTAACTTCTCTTCTTGCTCAAAAAGTTCTTAAAGAGAAACCGGGGGGGAAAGTTATCTACGATCTGCGATCTTTATGGACCCCCAGAGAAGCAATTGAGAAGGCGGGGGGCAAAGCGCTAATTTCTAAAGTTGGCCATTCTTTAATCAAAGAGCAAATGCGCAAAGAAAAAGCGATTTTTGCTGGCGAAACATCAGGTCATTATTTCTTTGAGGATTTTTTTGGATGCGAATCAGCTATGTTGGCGATGATAAAAGTTTTTGAAATTATGACAGAACAGAAAAAAAGTCTTAAGGAACTTATTGAACCATTTGAGAAATATTTTCATTCGGGCGAGATTAATTTTGAGGTTGAAGATAAAAAAAGGATACTCAAAATTCTTGAAAAAACTTACAGAGATGGCAAAAAGAATAAACTTGACGGACTTACGGTTGAATTTGATGATTGGTGGTTTAATGTCAGACCATCGAATACAGAGCCGTTATTAAGGCTTAATTTAGAAGCGAAGAACGAAAAACTTTTAAAAGAAAAAACAGAAGAGATTAAAAATATAATAGAAATTAAATCTGATTAATAAATCCGAAGCACGAAATCAGAAATCCCTGCCTGCCGGCAGGCAGGCGAAACAGCTTAGGATTTTAAAAAATTGAATTTGTAATTTTTTTCGAATTTCGATATTCGAATTTCGAGTTTAATCTATTTATGAAGCTTACATTTTGCGGGGGAGCAAGATCGGTAACTGGCGCCAATTACCTTCTTGAAGTAAATGGCAATCAATATCTTTTTGAGTGTGGATTGACCCAGGGTAATAAATTTGCTGACGAACAAAATTACCAGGCCTTTCCTTATGATCCAAAAAATATTAAGGCGGTTTTTATTACTCATGCCCACATTGACCACATTGGGCTTTTGCCACGCTTGATTAAAGAAGGCTATGAAGGAAAAATTTATTCAACCATTCCAACGACTGATTTAGCGATACCAATGCTAGAAGATGCTCTTGGCTTACTAGAGGAAGAAAATCGATCAAGCGGAGGAGAAATGCTTTACGAAGAAAAAGATCTTCGAAAATGCCTAAATATGTTTAGCGGCTTAGAGTATAACAAAGAGACCGAAATAGATGACAATGTAAAAGTGTGTTTTTACGACGCTGGTCACGTTTTAGGCTCAGCAATTATTAAAGTTTCGGCAAAAGAAGGAAGAAAAAAACGTACAATTGTTTTTTCGGGCGATCTAGGCAATCCGCCAACACCTCTTTTGAGACCAACAGAATACATAAAAGGAGCAGATTATATTCTAATAGAATCAACTTATGGTGATAGAATCCATGAAGACAGAGAATTAAGAAAAGAACTTTTCGAAGATGCGATTGAAGAAACAATTACCAACAAAGGAGTTTTAATGGTGCCGGCATTTGCCCTTGAAAGAACACAAGAACTTTTATTTGAACTTAATGAGCTTGTTGAAAACAAAAGAATTCCGTTTGTGCCAATTTTTATAGATAGTCCTTTAGCAATCCGCTTAACTGATATTTATAAAAAATATTCTCGATATTATAATAACGAAGCTAAAAATTTGCTTTTGCATGGCGATCAGATATTCAGTTTTTCCGGTCTAAAATTTACAGAGACACCGGCCGAATCGAGGATGATTAATGATGTTCCTCCGCCAAAAGTAATTATTGCTGGCTCAGGAATGTCAAACGGAGGAAGAATTCTTCACCACGAAAGGCGCTATCTTTCTGATCCAAAGAGTTTGCTTTTGATTATTTCTTATCAGACAGCGGGTTCTCCGGGAAGGCGTATTCTTGAAGGAGAGAAATTAATAAAAATCTTTGACAAACCAGTTCAGGTTATGTGTAAAATTAGGGCGATTGGCGGATATTCAGCTCATCCGGACAAAAAAGGACTAATGAAATGGCTTGAAAGATTTGATACTCATAAAATTAGAAAAATTTTTATTATTCAAGGCGAGGAAGGACCAGCCTTGGCATTATTGAATCAAGTTCGAGATAATCTTGGAATAGAAGCCATGGTTCCGTACAAAGGAGATGCAGTTGAACTTGATTAGATTTTTGTCTTCAATTTTTGCATTATGTTTCAATCGTTAAATCTAATAGAAAATTTAAGGCAGCAAAAAAAGTTAAAAATTGCGTTTTTCTATTTGCTAGGACTTTTTCTATCTTTTGTTTTTTGGTTCTCAATTAAAGCAAATTATGATCTGGTATTTATGGGAGGGGACGAGACAAGGAGTCTGGCAACAACTTTTTTTGTAGTTGTCGTTTTTTGCTTGCTTTTCGCGAGTTTTGCTAATAGTGTTTATTTTTTAAAAAAGTTTTATCTAGTTTTAGGATTAGTTGTTTTAATTAATATTCCCTATTCTATTGTCTTTGGATTTTCATTATTTTCGTTAGAGGGTTTCTTAATTTTGATCTTGGGATTTTATTTCTGGGCAAAAAGAATTTATAAATATACCAAACACCATCCTGTTGATGGTCCTTTAGTGAGTGGGTATGCTGGATTAAGGTGGGCAATTACAATATTTTTATGTGTCATTGCCTTTTCTTTTTACATCAGCATTGCCTATCGAGGTCAGATAAATTATTTTGTTCCAAGGCTAGAAAATTATTTAATCAGCATGAGTCATCAAAGTATGAAATGGATACTGCCTGGATATAATAAAAAATTAAGCGTGGATGAGTCTTTGAGTCTTATTGCTAAAAACAAATTTTGGAGTCGATTTGCCGTTACAAGTGGTGATATAGGCATAGACAGTCCGGAAGTGATTTTGCTAATGAGACAAAATCTTGAAAATAAAATGGGGATTAGACTGGAAGGAAGAAACGCCGATTTTTTGATGAAAAAATTTATTCATGATTATGTTAGCGAAAACTTGATGCGGTCGCAGAAGCTTTTTTCTGGAGCAGCGGCGGTCGCTTTCTTTCTTTTCTTGAAACTTTTTATGTTTGTTTATATTTTATTGATTCGGTTGTTTTCTTGGATGTGGCTTAAAATTTTCTTTTTGCTAAAAGTCGTTTACAAAACAACGGAAACAATCGAAGTAGAAAAAATTACGATCTAGATATGTTAGAGGTGAGACCTCCAACATATATCTTTAAAACACAGATCAGTCTTGATAAATCTGGAGCTAAGCCTCCGATTTTTTTGTTTTTGAATTGCACTAAAGTGGCTTATTTTTCCTAAAAAGCTTGATTTTTAATTTTCAATATGGTATAATCAATGACGGATGGTCGAATTCTATTTCGATCATAAAACAAGCAATCATAAACTCGCGAAGGAGGAATAGATGGTAAACTGGAGCAACATTGTCGTCTTTTTGAGGGGAATCGCTCAGTATTTTCAGGGCGGAGATGGCTTCACGATTAGTATCTGGAATGGAGTTGGAGGAAGAAAGAGTATAGAGACCGCAACAGTTAAGATTAGGGCAGGGTGGCACACAGATTCATTTGTGTCCGTGAGTAATTGTCTTAACAACCACATCGACGCTTTGAAAGAAGCGGTGAGAAGGTTGTTTGGCAGAGATATGGATTTGCCCTTTCATGCTTTTCAGGATTATCTGATGCTGATTGCCCAGAAAGTTACGGAGATGAAGTCATCGGCAAATGAGCAAGAGGTGAGGCTTGGTCGGATTATTGGTCCAGTTTTCAAACTGGAAATGTGTTTTGGTAGAGGAGGGCGAGTAAGAAGGATTGAACTCTTTATTCCTCAAGTAACTCGAGATTATCAAACTTGGCAGGACTCTGCCAGGTTTGAGAGTTTTCATCCCAACATCGTCAGAGCTCTCAAAGACATCTTGACTAAACTTGATGAGCATACGGGGGGCCGGGAACTCTCGCAAGACTTGTGGAATCCTGATGCCTGTAAACATCTTCGTCCCATCGAAGCGTATCGGTGTCCGACTTGCAGACAGTTGTTAGTCAACTCTCCAGTCCGTTGCAAGGGTTGCCGTCGTCTCAGTAGATGTTGGCAATAGTATCAACTGAAACAAATAGTGAGGGGGTAACTCAGCGTAGTTATCCTCTCTTTTTTTATCAAAATATTTTGGAAGTGAGACTTCCAAAATATTCCAAATACAATAGACAATTCTCAACTAAACGAAATATGTGGGAGGCTGAGCCTCCCACATATTTCTTTAAAACACAGACTGGTTTTAATAAATCGGAGGCCGAGTCTCCGATTTATTTGTTTAAGTTTTATAAAATCAACTAAAAAGGTTGACTTTTGATATGTAATATGCTATAATGGAGTAGAAGAAGGAAAAATCGAAGGAAGGAGGTCTCGATGTCGGACAGTAGAGTTGAGTACTATGTGGGCGCAAGAGGAAACAGTGTTCTTCTTGGGTGCGATGCGATCCTTTTGGATGCGCTAGCTGCTCAAGCGGCGGCATCCATCATCGATAGCTGTGATCACTATCCTGCTGTTGACGATGGTTCCGAGGAGCGTCCTACGACTGGGGTCGGCAAGATCCTAGTTGATACACAAGATTGGGATTCTGTTCAACTCACCAATGGACTTCAGTCGCAAGTTCGGTTTCTTTACACGATCGCAACAATGGCGGTTGACGAGAAGGGTGTCGTTTGTCTCTGCGAACCAAAACTTCGTCGGCTGGTTGTTCGCGCTCTGTGTCGTTACCAGGCGTGGAAAACAGAAGTCTGTCGAGAAGGAGAAAAGCGGAACGGTGAGGGTTGGGGTTCCCGTACCGGTTTTCATACGATGGACTGGACGGATCTCAACGATCAACTCATGAGTACCATGAGAGTAGCGTGAGGTAGAAGAAGTAGCTATGTCCGAGGTTCGACCTCGGATACGAGGGCTCATAAAAGTGAGCCCTCTTTTGTTTTTTAGTTGCTACGGTTTGCATAGTTTGTCTTGCGGCTAAATGGCAACCGTATTGGCATTTATTCAGTTATGTTGCAAATGGCGCACTTTGTTTAGCGATTGTCCTAAGAATCGCAAGTTTGATAAAATACTTTCGTAAAGCATAGAGTCTCGGTAAAAAATCCGGGACTTTTTTTGTTGACAAAATGAATTATTGTGATAAACTTAGAACAGTTCTTAAAAAAACAAGGAGGAGGTTATGAAAATTTTCAAAAGAACAACTGTTTCCTGGTGGCAGGGCATTTTGCGAGGATTAGCAGAAGTATTAGATGGTTTGATTATCATTATTTCATTGGGCATCTTTCATGGCGGATTCAGCTTGTTGGCTATTCCGTTATGTCTTTATAAAGAAATCAATCCCCATCCGACGAGAAAGGAAATCAATCTATATTTGCGAGGAGTTGTTCGTAGAACGCGAGGACCATCTATGCTTGAAATGATGGCGTTGGGATTAGCTGATATTTTTAATGGTGTTTTATGGATTATTACTTTTGGCAAGTTAACAACTAACATAAGTTTGGGTATAATAACCTTTTCCAACTTACGGAGACACGCAAAATGAAGCGTATCACAGAGGCGAGCATCACAACTCGCCTTTTTTTGTTGTACGAAATACACAATACGAGCATTAAACACAAGATTCTTCCCCTGCACCATTACTGTACAGGGTCAGAATGACTATTCTTAATTCTAACTTCTAACTTCTAACTTCTAACTTCTGGCTCTTTACTTTATCCCCAAGCAAAGATTTTTGTTTTCTGGTATAATCTAATTAGATAAAGAACCTCATTGGGGGCAGTTTTCGATTTGTGTTTAAAATCCTATACTATGGAAGATAAAAAAATTCATCTTTTGGTTGTTGAGGATGATGAGTTTTTGGTCAAAATGTATGAGTCCGGTCTCACCAAAGAAGGTTTTGATGTAACAACGGCAGGGAATGGCGAAGAAGGGCTTCAAAAAGCAGGAGAGATAAAGCCTGACCTTATTTTATTGGATTTGATCATGCCAAAAATGGATGGATTTACCTGTCTTGAGAAACTAAAGGAAGATAACGCAATCAAGAGAATTCCTGTGGTTATTTTATCAAACCTGGGACAGGATTCCGACATTAAGCGTGGCATGGAGATGGGCGCTGAAGGTTATTTGATTAAAACGGATTTTACCGTTAAACAAGTAGCAGAAAAAGTGAGGAAAATTTTGGGTATAAATTAATCTATAAAATGGATATCGGGGAGGTTAAACTTAAAGAACTTTTGGTTGATTCTGGAATTTTAACCAGAGAGCAGTTTTTGTCAGCAAAGAAATTAGCCGATGAAACAAAAACAACTATTACAAAAGTTTTAACTGAAAAAGATTTTATAACAGAAGAACAACTGGGACACCTAATTGCTGAAGACTTAGGTGTTCTTTTTATTAGTTTAAGGAAAATTGTTATTGCCGATGAGGTTTTAAAAATTATTCCTCAACTGGTCGCTAAAACTCAGAAAATTATTGCTTTTCAACAAGACAAAGAAGGTTTGAGGGTGGCGATGGCAGATCCGAAAAATCTTGAAATGATTGAGTGGCTTGAAAAAAAGACAAGTAATAAAATTATTCCTTATTATGCAACAACAAGAGATATAAATGGAGCTCTTGCGCGCTATCGAGCAGGCTTTAGAGAACATTTTGAAAAATTAATTAAAGGACAATTAGCCAAAGCAACAAAAGGAATAAAACCGGAAGATGCGCCGATCATTCGTATTGTTGATAGTATTGTTGATTATGCTTACGAAAATAGGGCTTCTGATATCCATATTGAACCGCGAGAAAATAAAGTTGTTGTTCGCTATCGCATCGACAGTATTTTACATGATGTTATTTATTTGCCGGTTGAGTTCAAAGAACCGATTATTATGAGAATCAAAGTTTTAGCGCGCATGAGAACGGACGAACATTTAGCGGCGCAAGATGGCAAATTCCGCAAAAAATTTGAAGAAGAATATTTTGATATTAGAGTGTCGGTTGTTCCGATCGTTGAAGGAGAAAAAGTTGTTATGCGTATTCTTGCAGGAAAATCTCGCGCTCTAGACATTGAAGATCTTGGCTTGAATCCACGAGACTTGGAAGTTATGAGAAAAGTGACAGGGCGTTCTTATGGTATGATTCTTGCCTCAGGTCCGACAGGTTCAGGAAAAACGACAACACTTTACGCAATTCTTCAAACAGTCAATACGCCCGAAGTTAATATTTCAACAATTGAAGATCCAGTAGAGTATGCTATTGATCGTATCAATCAGATTCAGGTTAATTCAAAAACCAATCTAACTTTTGCAACTGGGCTTAGGTCTATTGTTAGGCAAGATCCGGATATTATTATGGTGGGAGAAATTAGAGATGAAGAAACTGCTAGTATTGCCGTTAATTCCGCTATGACGGGACATTTGGTGCTTTCAACACTTCACACTAATAATGCAGCAACGGCCTTTCCTCGTTTAAGCGATATGGGAGTGCAGCCGTTTTTGGTGGCATCATCTATTAATGTGGTTGTTGCCCAACGACTTGTCAGAAAAATCTGTATCAGCTGTCGTGAAAGCTATACTATTAGCTTAGATTCACTCAGAAAAACACTACCCGAAGAATTAATCGATTGTTTAACTAAAGAAAAAAAAGAGATAAAAGAATTGAGATTTTATCGAGGCAAAGGTTGTAAGGAATGCGGTTTTACAGGATACCAAGGTCGTCAGGGAATTTTTGAAGTTCTAGAAATAGAGGAAACTATTCGCAATTTAATTATGCAACGAGCCAATGCCGATGTTATAGAAAAACAGGCGATTAAAAATGGCATGACGAGGATGATTGAAGATGGTGTTTTAAAAGTTATTGAAGGCGTGACGACAGTTCAGGAAGTGATGAGAGTGATTCAATAAAAATAAAATATAAAAGATAAAAAATAAAAAAATATTGAAGTCGGGCTTTAATAAATATAATTTTCAATTATCAATTCTTAATTTTTAATGAGTGTTTTAATGATTTAATTTTCAATTTTTAAATAATGAAAAAAAATAATAAAAATAAAAACGAGAAAAAAACAAGAGAAGAAAAATTTTTGGACCAGTATTATCACAGAAAAACTAGCCGATCTCCTTACGTCGTCGCAGGAATTATTATTTTTATCTTATTCATTATGTGTTTAGTTGTTATGACTAGTTTGACAAGCGCAAGAAAACCTGCAGTTTATTTATACCCAGAACAAGATTCAATAATCAGCGTTAAATTAAATATTAACGGTAAGTTGATTAATGATTTTCCAAAATATAACAATGGTTGGAAAGTTTTCGCAACTAAGCAAGGATTAATTGATAATCAATATGACTATTTATCTTATGAAGCAAAATTAAGGAGACTAGATCTGCCGCCTACGGGTTGGATTGTAGAATTTAATGATCTTGAAGGGTGGCTTGATGTCAATTTAATTAATTTAGGATTAAACCAAAAAGAAAAAAATCAGTTTAAAGAATATTGGTTAAAAGAGTTGCCACAGAGTAATTATTACGAGATTAGGCTGCTTGAGAATTCTTATTTAGAGAAAAATATGAATTTAGTTGTTGAGCCAAAACCGGATACTTTGATTAGGCTGAATTTTTATCTAAAACCATTAAAAGAAATAATTAAAATAAAAGAACCCGCCATCACTACTCCGGCGAGAAATGGTTTTACGGTGGTAGAATGGGGAGGTATATTAGATGATTGATGCGGTAACATATGAAAAAAATAAAAATAAATGTGCCGTTAATGGTCCTTATAATAGAAATCTTAGTATTTGTTGGAATACTTTGCTTGGTACATTCCAGAATGTCTTTACGTCATGGTTGTCGTTCGGGATCTTGTGATGCTCGGCGTGTTTCTGATGTTCGTCAAGTTGAATTAGCGCTTGAGTTATATTACGCTGCTCATCTCCAATACCCAGAAGCATCAACCTCGGGTCTTGCAGCTCTTGCTACTGAAGGATTTCTTAACATGAGCGCTTTTCCAAAAGATCCTAAAACTAGCAACCCTTATTGTTATGCAGTTGGAGCAGACACAAGTCTTATTAAAGGAAAGCAAAACATATATTATCATATTGGCACCAAACTTGAGAATAAAGATAGCGATATATTGAATCAAGATATGGATGATAATTCCCAAAACATAAAGACCATAACTTGGACATGGAATCAAAGTCCAGATTGTGGCACGAATCCGGCAAATTCAAATTTTGACGGAACAGATTCAAAAAAATCACCAATTTACGACCGTGGAATATTTCCGAAGTAGAGATCTTTTAATTTAAAGTGCAAGGTTAAAAATTTAAGTATGTTTAATAAGGTAAAGACAATTGAAAAGGTTTTGTTTGCGAAGCATTTGTCGTTGATGCTTACTTCGGGCGTTTCTTTGGCGCAAAGTGTTAGTGAATTGGCGGATCAGGCGACGACAAAAGCTTTTAAAAAGATTTTAAATGAACTTGTCGAAGACATAAAAAAAGGCAGCACGATTGCCGGAGCGCTTGGTAAATACGAGAAAGATTTTGGCAACCTTTTTATTAGCATGATAAAAATTGGCGAAGAGTCAGGAACTTTGGAAGAAAGTCTGAAACATTTATCAAAACAACTTGAGGATAATTACAATTTAAAGAAAAAGGTTAAAAGCGCGATGATGTATCCGCTCCTTGTTTTAGGCGCGACTTTTGCAATGGGTTTCGGTTTGGCAGTTTTCATTATGCCGAAATTAATCGGTTTCTTTAAAAGTCTTGACGTAAAACTACCGCTTGTTACGAGAATTGTTTTAGGCACTATCGGACACTTAGAAAAATGGGGCGTTTTTTATATTGTCGGATTTATTGTCTTTATAATTCTTTTTAGGTTTGTTCTGAAAGTTAAAAAAGTAAAATTATTCTTTCACCGACTTCTTGTAGAGGCGCCAGTTTTTGGGTCATTGGTTAAAAAATTAAATGTTGCCTATTTTACAAGAACGCTTGCAACGCTTCTCAAAAGCGGCGTGACAATTGTTGAAGCTCTTGAGATTAGCGCGGCAACTTTAGGTAATTTAGCTTATCGAGAAACCCTAGAACAGGCCTCGGGAAAATTAAGAAAAGGAGAAAACTTAAGTTCGTTTCTTAAAAAATCACCGCGCTTGATTCCTGGTATGGTGTCAAAAATGATTGAAATTGGAGAAAAATCAGGAACTCTTGAGGAAACATTATTTTATGTGGCTGATTTTTATGAAAAGGATGTTGATATGGCAACCAAGAATTTGGCGGATATTTTAGAGCCGATGCTGCTTATTATTGTCGGTTTGGTCGTTGGAGTAGTTGCTATTTCTATCTTGATGCCAATTTATCAATTTACCAGCAGTATCCAGGCTGGTTAATAAAGCAATGAACCCAATTTTTATGAAAAAGGGATTTACTTTAGTGGAAATTTCTTTGGTCATTGCGCTTTTTTTTGTTTTATTAAGTTTTGCAGTTCCGTATGGACTGCGTTTTTTTAAAGTAGAGCGGCTTGATGGAATTTCACGCGATCTCTTAGAAACTTTGCGTCTATCTCAAGCATATGCGGCTAGTCAAAATCTTGATAGTAATTACGGGGTTTTTATCAATGGCGATGCTTTCATTTCTTTTAAAGGAAATAGCTATGCAAGTAGAAGTGTTGCTTACGATCAAGAATTCGCGATCCCCAACGGTATAGAAGTTAGTGGATTATCTGAAATTGTCTTTTATAAATTAACAGGACTGCCGAATCAGTCTGGCGAGATTCGTCTTTCAAGCGGTGCTCGAATAAATGTAATTACAATTAACAGTCAAGGGACTATATCTTTGGAACTTAGCGCATCCTTAGGTAATCCGTGAAATTATGAATTTTAAAGAAAAAGGATTTTCTATTATTGAACTTATTATTGCTTCCGCGGTTTTTGTTTTGTTTTTATCTTCAAGCGGAATGCTTTTATTTTCGGGCGAGGATGTAGGAAGAGTTAATTTAACGTTATATAAAGCGAATCTTTATGCGCAAGAAGGACTGGAAGCAACGAGAGTGATTCGTGATGGTAACTGGCAAGCACTAATCCAAGGAGACCACGGTCTTCAAAAATCAGGCAGTACGTGGGTGTTTAATGGAACAAGCGATGTTTTGGAAAACAAATATCGAAGAACAATTACTGTTGCCAGCATTAACGAAAACAAAAGAGAGGTTAGAAGTTCAATAAGGTGGTTTAATGCTTTTGGTCAAGAAAAACAAGTGGAATTCAAAACATATTTTACCAACTGGCAAAGAGTTCGCGAAGAAGAAAGTGGGATTATTGACCTAGGAGATAGCGCCAATGATATTTATGTATCGGGAAATTATACCTATCTAGCTGTTAATGATCAGCACATGAGTTTAATGATTGTTAATACGACTAATCCTTCAAATCCGTCAATCGTTTCCACTAAAGACTTAAATGGCTTTGGAGAAGATGTTTTTGTGGTTGGAAATTATGCCTATGTGGTCCTTTCGACAAACAAAATGGTAATTCTTAATATTTCTAATCCTTCTAGTCCAAACCAAGTTGCTTCGGTAAACTTATCAGCCAAACCAACTTCAATTTTTGTCTTTAATGGTTATGCTTATATCGGACAACTTAAAACTAACGAAGGGTTAGTTATGTACAATGTTTCAAATCCTGCCACTCCACAATATTACCGATCCTACAATAAGGGGCTATATATTTATGATGTTAAGGTTGTTAATGGTTGGATATATTTAGCCATTAATTCTGGTCGCGGTTTCGATGTTAGCGACGAGGGAGATTATGCTTATGCTTATGTGGCCGTTGATATTGCTTCAGGAGGTTTTGAGACTTATTCTCTTTACGGATCTTCGATCGATCGGCTTTCTGTCGTTAATGTTAGTTCCGGTTGCAATAATGCTTATTATGATAATCGCAAGGTTTATTTAGCATGCAAAAATACAGAAAGCGGCTTAGTTAGAATGAATACATCATCGATTAATCATCCTGTTTTTATCGATAATTTCGATATAGGAGGTGAAGGAAATGGGGTTTTTTATAAAAATAGCTATACCTATATGGCGGTAGAAAATATAGCTGGCGGATTGGCGATTGTTCAAACACCATAAGAGGAAACGTAAAATGTAAAACGTAAAACGTAAAACGACCTACCTGTCGGCAGGAAGGAAAATAATTCAAATATGAAAATTAATATATACAAAGTCATGTGGATTGTGGTTGGTTTAGTTATTGTCGGTGGAATTTCGTTGGGATGTTTTCTTTTTTCTCAAAAAACTTCAAAAGAAGATAAGTCAAAAACAGAAGTGGCTATTCCAGATTATAAAAAAGGAAAAGTTCCAGGGGAAATTGTTGCTCAATTTTCCGAACCGAATCTTCAAGGAGAAGTAAATAATGAAGAAAAAACCAATAATCTTGTGCCACCAGAACAAGACCAGTCTCTTTACGGCGGAGGAGAACCGATTATGGGAGCAGCCATTAAAGCACCTGACGAGCCAGCATTGCCACCAAGCGAAGATGAAATTATAAAAATTAGCATTCAGGGCGGAGAAATTACGCCGACTCAAATTAATGTGAAAATCAACGATCCGGTTATACTTTCTGTTTCAAGTCAAGACAAGAGTTATTCTTTTTATATAGAAGGCATAGGCGTAGCCGAAACTATTCAAGCCAATCAAAGCATGGGGATTTCATTTAGGGCGCCTAGCAAGAAAGCAAGTTTGAAATATTACTGCGAAGATTATGAAACAAAAAATAAACTAGACGAGGGAACTTTAATTATTAACTAACCAATAGGAGATGCTATTTAATCTTTCTAAAAAAAATGGTGGCTTTACTCTTATTGAAGCAATAGTTTACATTGCCATGAGCAGTATTCTTTTATTAGTCATTACTAGACTTGGTTTTGATTTTTTTTCAAGCAAACAAAAAATCTTAGCGCAAGAGGAAATCCTTGAGAATGCCAATATTATTATCAATAAAATGACCCAATCAGTCAGAGATGCTCAGGGTATTATTTTACCGCAGACGGTTTCTCAAGAGCTTTCGTTACAAATGAAGGAAACGATCGTTAATCCAACAAGATTTTATGCTACTGGCGAGTCTTTTTATATTGCTCAAGGCATTGGTTCGGGGATTAAGCTCAATAGTGGAAACGTTGGCGTTTCTTCTCTTCAATTTGAAAAAATTGTCAATAATAGCATTGGAATTGGGATTAGGATTAACTTGACCCTTTTTTCCCTAAGAAATGATATTGAAACTTCTTTTAGTCCAACAGTATCTTTAAGATGAAAAATTTCTCATATAACCAAAAAGGATACATAGCGTTAGTTGGTGTTATCTTGTTAGGAGCGGCCATTGTTGTTGCACTCATAACGATAAGCATGGGAGTGGGGACGGGAAGTAAGATTTCTATACAATTAAAGAATTCAGAGAAAAGTTATTTTCTAGCGAATGCTTGCGCTGAAGATGCTCTAGAAAAACTTTGGGAAAGCGTTAGTTATTCAGGAAATGAAATATTGAATTTTGATCAAGGGATTTGTGGAATTTTACCAGTTGAAACGGGCAGCGATGGCAAAAAAACAATCAAAGTTTATGGATCCGTGGCGGACCATACGCGTCGCAGCGTGGTCATTATATCTACGACAACGCCTCAAATCATAATAGAAAGCTGGAAAGAAGTAGCAGACTTTTGAAGTTATCTTTAATTATTGGGTTTTTGTTGTATAATTAGGACAAGATGAAATTTGATTTTCTAAAATTTTTTAATAAGCAAAACTCAAGCGTAGGACTTGATATTTCTGATAGGTCAATTAAAGTTTTGTCGCTCAAAAGAAGAAAGGATAAATCTTTAGAGATTGAAGGGCTTGGCTATGGAACAATTGAAGATGGAATTGTCGAAAATGGCAATATTTTACAACCCGAGAAACTTGCTGAAATTATTTCTCAGACACTCCAAGAAACAGTTCCGCAACCAATCCAGAGTAAAAAGATTCTTTTGGCGATACCTGATTCGCGAACCTTTATTGATATTTATAAAATTAGCGCCGGTGTTATTGGTAAAGAATTAGAAAAGGCGATTCGCGATCTTGCTTCGCAATCAATACCGCTTGAACAAGAGACTCTTTATTTCGATTTCAGAGAAATCGGTTATGATAAAAAAACGAACGAAAAAGAATATCTTTATGTTGCGTCACCAAAAGGGACAATAGATAGTTATAAAAAAATGCTTGAATTTGCCGGAATAGAACCATTGGTTTTTGAGTTTGAATCTGCGAGTTTGGCGCGGGCATTAATTGAAGAAAAAGAGAAGACAAAAAGTATTATGATTTTCGACATAGGATCGAGAACTACAAAATTAAGCATTGCTTATCAGGGGGAAGTTGTCTCTAACGCGATTGTTGACTTTGGAGGAAATAAAATCACTAAAATTGTCGCTCAAAATCTTAAACTCAGTTTTGAAGAAGCCGACAGGCTTAAAATATCTATGGGGCTTAATAATGAAGCGAAAGAAAACGAAGTTAGAGATATTCTTCAATCTTTTTGTCCACCAGTAATAGGAGATGTAAAATCTCAGATTGATTATTATGAAAAAAATTCAGGAAAAACTATTGATGAAATTATTATTTGCGGTGGCTCGAGCTTAATAGCCGATATTGACAAATGTTTATCGGAAAAAGTTGGAAAGATAGTGAGGAAAGTTAACCCCTGGGGAAAAGTCGGAATTGCTATTAATCCTGAAAGTGATAAAATATTCAACAAGGAGGCACCGATTTTGTTTGCAACCGTCATTGGACTTGCCTTAAGAGGATTAGAAACAAATCCTCAGGACGCAGGTATTAATTTATCTGATTTTAATGGCTAGTATAGCTAGCTTATAGTCTTTAATTTGTTTTAGTTTTTATTAGTTTTGTTTCAGGAGGATAAGGATAATCTTAAGACACTCCCTGATATATATTAATAAGTTTAATTATATCGTCTTAAAGTTTTCCGTACCCAACCCTGTAAATTAATATGAGAAAAGGAGATAGCCAAATGAGGGGCTTTACGCTCATTGAACTTCTTATCGTTATCGGTATCATTGCCATTTTAGCGGCGATTGTTATTGTTGCTGTTAATCCTGCCAGACAATTAGCTCAAGCGAGAAATGCAACACGAAGCGCCAATGTCAATACTATCTTGAACGCTGTTACGCAAAATATAGCAGAAAATGGCAGTTTTACTTGCGCAGCTGGCACAATTCCATCAACAGCAACTCCAATGGCTAGCACAGGTACAAGTACCTACGATATCTGTTCATGTATTGTTCCAACCTATGTTGCTGAAATGCCTTTTGATCCATCAACAGGATCGTATACTGATTGCACTAATTATGCTTCAGGATACACAATTCTCTTGACAGCAGAAAATCGCGTAACTATTTCTGCTCCGTCAGCTGAATTAGAGCAAACTCTTTCAGTTACTCGCTAACTAGAACGCTTGGCCAAGCAATTTTAAAATATCAGGGAAAGAAACCCGCTCTTTAGGGCGGGTTTTGTTTTATGCATAATTTTGATAAAATAAATCTTACGGAGGACGGACCTCCGTAAATTCATAAACTAACAAAACATGCCTGCTAAAAAATTAATATTATCTAACAATGAAATTTATCATGTAATCATTAGAGGTGTCGGAGATTCTTTAATTTTTAAAGATGAGTCTGATTATTTTCGTGCCATTTTTTCGCTTTATGAATTCAATACAACTAAACCAATAGAAATTAGGCAACAAAGAGAACAACGAAAGATTATTAAAGCTTACGGAGGTCCGTCCTCCGTAAATCGAGATGAGTTTTTATTAGTTGAAGTTTTGGCATTTTGTTTTATGCCAAATCATATTCACTTGCTCTTAAAACAAATCAAAAATGATGGAATTTCTAAATTTATGAGGAAACTTGGAACTGGCTATGCGGGTTATTTCAATAGAAAAAACAAGAGAAACGGTTATCTTTTTCAAGGAAGGTTTCAAGCACTTCACATCAAAGATGATACACAGCTGAAAGTTATTTTTACATACATTCACACAAATCCTCTTTCTTTGATTAATGATAAATGGAAAACAGGAGAGATAATTAACATAGGGAAATCTATCGAATTTCTTGAGAAATACAAGTGGTCAAGCTATTTGGATTATATTGGCAAGAAAAACTTTCCATCAGTAACGAAAAGAGATTTTCTACTTGAATTGATTGATGGAATTGAGATGTGTAAAGAGATGATTAGCAATTGGATTAGGGCTAAAAAAACAAAAGGATTTATAGATACGGAATTAGAATAACTTTTACGGAGGTCCGTCCTCCGTAAATTTTTATCCACTTCAAAGGGGATTTTTTTTATGTTAATCTGAAACTAGAAAGAAATTTTCTGTATTTTTTGGTTACTATAAAATAGTAAATAGTAATCAGCTACTGATTGTTGAATTATGCAATCATCTTTTCACAAATTTATTACAGCTTTCTCTCTTGTCGCTATTATTATTGGACTTAGTTTAATTGCAAGCGCTCAGGAGTCTATAAAGAGTCCGAATTGGTCTATCGAGAATCCAAAAGCAAAGATAGTAACAGTAACAGAAGAATATTCAATTTCAGATATTTCGGAAAATGAATTTTTAATGGAGTATCCGTTTTTATCAGGCGCTTTTAAAAATGTTAATTTAGAGATACGATCAAACAAGCCGATTCTAAATGAGGTCGAAATAACTACCGCTCTCACAGAAAAAAATCAGAGAAAGGGTTTTTTTTCTTTTCTTTTAGGTCCAGAATTGAAATTACCCACTCAGAAGGAAATTGAAGAATCCTTAGCTAAAAAAAATCATAGTTTTGAAGATTTAAAAGTAGTCAAGAAAATCAACAGAACTCATAGTATAGAGAACACAATAGATCTTTCTGCTTTAAAAATCGTAAGTTTTTATCAAAAAAAAGATGACGGGGGAGTAAAACAAAAAACTACTTTATATAATAAAAGCAATGAAGATAGAGAAATGGTTTATATTCAAGCTGCTGCTATTCAAGCTGACGAGATATCCTGCGATGGAAATAAATACATCATAACTAATAACCCCTTAATTTTTAGTAAAGATAATATAAATTGTTCTTCTATTAAATTTGGTTCTATTAATGAGTCGTATAGTTTCTCTGAGTATAATTGGTCAGATATTTATAATCTCAATACAGAAGTTTCTGTTTATAAAGACAATAATGGTGTATCAGTAATAAAAACTAAAGTAACTGTTCTTATTTTTGCCCACGGGTCATTCGAGCTGGATCCCAGTTGGTACAATTCATCTTGGGCATATCGTAAATCTTTCACCCTTAGTCGTGCTTCTGGAGTTGTTGCTAATTATCAGTCACCAGTAACTATTGGCTATGGTTCGGCTGTTGATATAACCTCAGTCAAATTTGCAGGTTTAGGAGCAACTGTCTCAGAAGCACCTTATGATGATGATACTTGGACAAATCCTACAAATATCTATTCTGATAATGCAACCTATGCTTCAATTACCATTAGCTCCTTTGATACTAACGATTATTCCTATGTGTTAAAAACTACTAACCTTGGTAATGCCGTCCCAGTTGGTTGTGTTATTAAAGGTATAAAGGTTGAAATAGACAAGAAACATGCTAATGGAGATGTTATAGATGCTGTTGTTCAACTCACCAAGGATAACACAACTAGAGTTGGAGATAATAAAGCAGACACATCTACTCATTGGGGAGATTCAGATGCAATAGCTACATACGGGGGAAGCTCTGATCATTGGGGAACAACATGGACTCCCGAAGAAGTAAATAATCCTAATTTCGGAGTTCACATAGTAGCACAGGCACATGGAACAGACTCTGATGCTTATATAGATTTTGTAAGAATTACAATTTACTATCAGTATAGAGTTTACACAGATTCTCATTGTGCTACTGATTTTGATGATATTAGATTTACAGATGACACAGGAAATACAGAGTTAGATTATTGGTTAGAATCAAAAACAGATTCTGATAATGCCCTTTTCTGGGTAGAGTTTAATTCCATTGGTACAACAACTACTACTTTTTATATGTATTACGGAAATGCTGGGGCTAGTAGTGCAAGTAATGGTCCCAATACATTTCCTTTCTTTGATGATTTTGACGGGACATTAAGTGATAAATGGACTGTTTCAGGGGGGGCAACTAATAGTGGAAGTGCAGTTACGCTTACATCTGCCGTAACTTCACCTACTTATATTGTGGGCAAAACTCCGATGCTATATGGTGCAATGGAAGCACTGGGAACAATTACAAGACATGAATATGTAACATATATTTTATGGGGAACCGATACAACCACTAACGGAAGAACAGAATGGGAACCAGTTTCTGGAAGTTTGCTCATTCATAGTTGGTATAACAGTTTATATACCGAAACAAGTAAGGGGGCTTTTTCTGCTGGGACAGAAACAAGATGGGTAATGAATAGACAATCAGGGCAAACAGATTTTTATAGAAATGGTGTTTTAGATGTAACCCATATAACCAACCAACCAGTTGGTGCTGGTGCTCCGTATATTACTGTTTATAAAAGTGGAGCGACCTATGATATTGTTTCCTTTAAGTGGTTATTCCTAAGAAATTGGTTGCCAGTAGAACCAACGTGGGGAAGTTTTAGTAGCGAGGAGAATCAAAATCCTCCATCTTTTACAGAAGGTCCTTCTGATGGGGGTTCGACAAGCACAGCGCCAACCAACGTTGATTCAAATATTACTTTCTCTGCAACATCAACTGATGGAGAAAGTGATGCGTGGAAACTTTTAGTCTGCTCGACTTCATCAAATCCGACCGCTTCAACTTCTGTGCCAACTTGTGCCGGGGAGTCACTTTGGTGTGTTTCTTCAGATTGGGCATCTTCAACAGTTGGCAGCACTTGCACTTATACAGCTACCACAAGCGACACTGAAACAAACAACTGGTGGGCATTTTCTTGCGACAACAATGCCTCCTTACCTTTTTGTTCGACTTCTTCTCAGGGCATAGGCGACAATGGTTCACCTTTTAATGTTAATCATCGACCAACATTTATCAGTATTTCAGACGATCCTGACCCAGTTAGTCCGGGAGCAACAGTTACTTTTGCAACGGCAACAACTTCAGATTCAGATGTATTAGTCGCAACGGATACGGTTAAGCTTTTTGTTTGTAAATTGGGCGATGCGACTTCTTCTGGTTGCGGTGCTGGCGGTACATGGGCAACAACAACTTTAGTTGCCTCAAATCCATCAGCAACAACTAGCGCACCTTTGGCAGCAGGATCTAATAATTATTTTTCATATGTTTTTGATAATCATAATTTAGGCGCATCAACCAATGGTGCTTCATCAACTTTTACGATTTCCAATGTTGCGCCAACAGTTTCGACAGTTTTGATTAATTCAGGATCATCAACTGTTAATTTGATAGAGAATTCAACGACAACCGTAACGGTGACAGCGACAGTTTCAGATTCAAACGGCTGTGGCGATATAGGAACGACTACTCTTAAATTTTATCGCTCGGGCAAAGATGATGCCTGTTCAGATGATGAAAATGATTGTTATTCATCAAACTGTACCCAAAATGGAGGATCGTGTGCTGTCGGGGGATCAGATACTGATGCGACATATACATGTTTGACTGATTTATGGTATTACACTGATCCAACAGATATGGGAACGTATTTGGCAGAAAACTGGGTTGCGAAGATAACTGCTCAAGATTCAACTACGGCTTCTAGCTCTGCTACAAGCACGATTGAAGTCAATTCTTTGTCAGCTCTTGATATTTCCTCAGGCAATATAACTTATGGAATAGTTGGTCTCGATGAAACATCAAATCAAGCAACGTCAACTCTTGTCAATACGGGCAATACTGGGATTGATACATATATTTCTGGAATCGATATGAATTGCTCATCGGGAATAATTGATGTTAGTCAGCAACACTATTCAATTATTTCTGGCTTTAGCTGGTTAGATGGAACAGCGCTCTTGGAAAATACAGCAACAATAAATATTGATTTAGCACAAAGGACAACAACTACTACTACTGACGATGTTTATTGGATATTTAAAGGACCATCAACTGGAGCTGGTGGCGATTGTACAGGGATTAATACTTTTGTTCCAGTTGTGGTATCTGGACTTGGTGCATCTTGTACGTTAGGATCAGAATGTTCATCTAATAATTGCGTTGATAATGTTTGTTGTGACAGTGTCTGTTCTGGTGGTACAACTTGCCAAACCTGTGGAGTTTATTCAAGCGCTGGTGTTGGGCATTGTTCATATTCTGTTGTTTCGCAGGATCCACATAATGACTGCGCTCAAGGTTCTTGGACTTGTGATGGAATTTGCCAAAAATTAAGAGATTCTGGTAATTGTAGTGGATCAAGTAATGCTTGCGCTGTAAATGACGAAGTTGCGAGTGTTACTGCCAGTAAAGTCTGTTCTGGTGGTAGTGAAATTGATGCTTCTTCTATTTCCAATTCTTGCGACAGCTCGTATGATTACTTGGGATCTATTGGCGGCTGTACTTATACAAAAAGGTATGCAGAATGTAATGGTTCAGGAGTTTGCGATGAAAATTCGACCACCTATTATGCCCTAGATTCAACAATTAACGTCACTTCATCTAAGGTGATTACTGCAACAGTAAGCGGTGGGACGACTACTCCGACAATAGGAGATGCTGCTTCTGCTTCTAATTCCTGCGATGCTTCATATGATTATTGGGCAAACGCAAATGAGTGTACTTACGCTAAGCGCTATGCAGAATGTGATGGTTCGGGAACTTGTGATAGTGATTCAAGTAATAATTACACCGCAGATAGTAATGTTAATGTTCCAGTAAACAATTATTCTGTTGCCCAGAATGGAGGAACCAATAATCCTTATACTTCTGGAAATATAACTGCTGGCTGTACGCAAACAGGTTGTTGTAATGGCGCTACTCATACTTGTAACGGCAGTGGTATTTTTGGGGCTTGCAGTATCGTACCAAGTTCTGTCTATCTTACTTCTCAAGAGAACGGTAGTTGGGACCATAATTGCGATGGATCTATAGATAAAGAACTTGAAGATATTGGATCTTGCACAAATGGACCATTATATTCATGTCCTTCTGGTCTTTGGACTCAGTGCGGTGATTACTATACCAATGGGTGGATCGATTCAATTGCTGATTGCGGACATACTGAGTCGTACGTTGATGATATGTGGTCTATATATTGTAATACATCGGTTAATCAATGTACTTGTAAAAGTCACACCGAAACTCAGGGTTGTCGCTAAGATAAATAATTATTTTTATAAAAAATTATCCACAGAAATTCTTTTTTTGATTTTTAAAAAGTGATATAATTGAATTATTGAATTAAAAATTATTTTTTGTTTACAAACATATGTTTAGAGATAAGTTTTTGGCTGTCAGTTTTTGGCTGAGCTCTTTTTTTGTTTTCTATTTAATACTAGGTGGTTTTGGTATGGACAAGCAAAGTGCTATAGCTGATAATGCAACCACTACTGCAACTATCGCCAATGCAACTCCAACCATAGGCGCTTTTAATATAAATAACAGTGACGCAAGTATTTCTTTTTCAGAAGCAACGAATGGATTAGCAACGACAACAGTTACGGTGACAGATGGTAATAGTTGTCAAGATATTGCATCGGTTATTGAGCATTTTTACAGAACTGATAAAACAAATAGTTGCGCGACTAATGGTTATGATTGTTACGCTACTTCTAGCTGTACGATTGTTGAAACCGGTAATACTTGTGACAACGCTGCTGATACAAGCGCTGATTATACTTGTTCGGTCGCGGTTAATTATTATAGTAATGCAACAGACGAAAATGCCGCAGCATCATCGACAACTTGGACAATGCTGGTAACAGCTAGCGATAGTACTACCAGTGGCACAAATTCTGACACAATTGAGATTGCTTCTCTGTCGGCAATTGATGTTACTACTCCGATTGCTTATGGTAGTTTAGCGCTTAGCGCAGATTCTGCCGATCAAGAACAAACAATCACTAATACTGGCAATCTAAGATTAGATATTCAAGCTTCCGGATCCGATATGACTTGTACTCCCGGAACAATCGCTGTTGCTCAACAAAAATATAGCACTTCAACGATTACGGATTGGACAGCAGGAACCTATACTCTTTCCGGATCTCCAGCAGAAAAAGATTATGATTTGGTGGCAAGTACAGGATCAACTTCAACACAGGCAATCCATTGGATGTTGAGAGTGCCTGCGGATGGCGCCGATGGTTCTTGCTCTGGTAGTAACACTTTTACGCCCGTAAATGATGATCAAGCGCAGGATTAATTAAATTTTTTATGCAAAGAAAAACTTTTCAATATTTAAGCATCTTCGCTTCAGTTTTTATTGTGTTAAGTTTCGGCTCTTACGCAAGAGCCGGCTTTGGTATTAGCCCCGCAGGCATTACCCTTGATGGTGTTTTAAGGGGAACAAAAATTGAAAAAGTTATTGTTTTATCAAGGAGCGATCCAAAAGAAGATTTGTTAATTTCTGCAGAAATATCAGGAGATACAGCAAAATGGATAGAGCTTGAAAGAGGAACGAAATTTACTTACCTGGCAGGAAATAAACAATTTCCAGTAAAGGTTTGGATAAATATTCCCAATACCACTGCTAACGGTGAATATACTGGAACAATTAAATTTATAGGTGGGGCTTCGCAAAGTTGTGTCGGGGAAAATTGCACAGAATCAAGTGTCGGCGTTGGTGTGTCGATAGGTGCTCTTGCGGATATAAAAATCAGTGTCACAGACCAGGAAATTAAAAAATTTAGAATTTTAGGTATTCAAGTTGACAAAGCTAAAGCTGGCGAAAAGCTAAGCTTGGTTTTATTTGTTGAAAATAGTGGTAACGTTGATATTCAGCCGGATCATATAATTGTTGATATTTTTGACAAGTTCCACCGAGTTCAATTAGGATCATTTACAGTTTCTCAGTTTGATGGCAAAATCTCTCCTCAGAATTCAGGACCCATAAGAGCGACAGTACCATGGATTCCAGATTTAAATAACTATTGGGCGGAGGTTTCTGTTTTTGACCAAAAAAACCAGCTTTTGACAAAAGAAAATATTGCTTTTGAAACAGAAGCGGGAAAGCCTTCTGTTTTTGGTTCTTCAGGAAATGTTGTTTTATACATTATTATCGGTGCCCTAGGAGGAGCATTGATTCTTCTATGTCTTAGTTTTGTCTTTTTTACAAGGTATTTCAAAAAAAACTTACAAGAGCAGATTATATTAAAAGAAAAGAAGAATTATAAATTGCCAAAAGATTCAGCAAGTGAGATAAGTGGAGTTGCGAATGAATTTGAAGGGAAATCAGTTACCATCAAACCAAAGAAAAAGATTATTAAATGAAAACAGAAAAGATAAAAATCATGGATTTTTCTAAAAAAAAAATTTTTATTAGCAGTTCTTAGTCTGATTATTTTTTGCACATACCAATTATTGCCCAATAATGCATTGGCTAATAATGCGACAACGACAGTAAGTATTTCTAGTGGTCCTGATATTGCAGGACCAATTGTTTCAAATATTCAAAAATCCGATCTTGCTTATTCGTCAGTGACGATTAATTGGGAGACAAATGAAAGCACTATTAGCTCTTATATTAATTATGGAATTACTACATCAACATATAGTAATACACTAGAGGAAGCTTATGGCACAAGGAATCATCAAGTGAGCTTGTCTGGGTTGAACGCAAATACAGTTTATTATTTTCAAATTAGAAGTACTGATTTACTAAACAATACATCAACTTACAATTATGACAATGGCGGAATAAATTATAGCTTCGTAACACCTTCTACTGCAGGCAGTCAAGGCGGATCGGTAATTTTACCAAAAATAGAATTGTTAGATATTGGTGATTTGGAAATTCTTTTAAATAATGGCGCCTCATATTCTAGCCAAAGAGAGATTAAAATCAGTTTTAGAAATTATAGCGATTTTGAAAGAGTAAGAATTTCAGAAAACAACGGTTTTGTTGAAACAGCATGGAATCATGTTGAACCTCGAACAGATTGGCAATTGTCTAATACAGATGGCAGAAAAACGCTCTATTTTCAGTTTCAAGATAATGCTGGTGGCCTAAGTAAGGTCATTGAAAAAAGTATTATTTTAGACAGAATTTCACCGTCTTCTCCAGTAAATTTTGCAGCAAAAAATTCAAATAAGAATATCAAGTTAACTTGGCTTTTGCCATCAGAAGGAGATGTTGACGGAGTTCGTGTTTTTAGAAGTGAAGATAGTTTCATTTTAAACCCACTCTCTCCGTCAGGAATGATTTTTGAAGGGAAGGATGAGAATCTTTTTGATTTTGATATTAGAGTCGACAAGATTTATTATTATTCAGCTTTTACTTATGATTACGCAAGAAACTACTCTTCTCCTGCGATTTTTGAGATAATATATACAGAAAATAAAACGGATTTAGCTGGACCTGCCAAAGGAGAACAGAAACCCGAGATAGTTTATCCCGATAATAATGCGACAGAAATTATTTATAACAGAAACGCAGAATCGGTTGTTTTAGAAACTGAAAATAAGCAGTTAATAATTAAACCGGGAGATGAAATTATTTTAAATGATGATGCAGGTGTTGCGATAAAAGGATTAACAAGAAAAACTTTTCACTATTTAGAGAAAACATCTCTCAGTTTTGTGATTGAAGACGGATACACAGAAGATCAAGTAGAAGGAATCTCTCTTGTCTTTGGCAGATCTTTATACGCTATGCAATTACTAGATGATAAATGGCAGGCAAAAATAGAAACACCTCCGGGGAAAAATCAGTATGAAATCAAAATTATTTTATATTACAAAGATAAACGGCGCGAAGAGATTTTAGTTGGTAATGCCTTGATTGATCCATATGGGTATGTTTATCAAGAAGTGGTTGAGCCGTACGCACATTTATTTGCAAAAAGAATAGCTTCATGGCAATTCAGCTATAAGGAAAATCGACTTGAAGGAGTTAAAGTATCTCTTTTTGTAAAGTCAAAAGAAAATAAATGGGTTCTATTTGATGCAAATAAATATAATCAAGCGAATCCTCAATATACAGACAGTTCAGGATCCTTTGGTTTTATGGTTCCACAAGGTGTCTACTATATTGAAGCTCAAAAAGATGGCTTTGGTGGTCATAAGACAGAAAGTTTCGAAGTTAAAGACAGGATTATTAATCAAAAAATAAAAATATCGAGCGTGTTTGTTCCATGGTGGAGATTAAAAGAAAACGCAGGTTTTGTTGCTTTTGTTATCTTTGCAATATCGGGTCTAGTATTGAGTATTTTTGGTATCACGAAAAAAATATTTTTTAGTCAATGAATAAAGCAAAAACATATTTTAAGATTGTCCTATGCTTAATGTTTTTTGCGTTATGTTTTTTTGGTTTTCAATCAAAATCAGTTTTTGCAGCTGATGAAGATAATGTTAAAATTTTTCTCTCAGGTACACTTAAAAATGCCGAAGGAAGTTCAGTCGGATCGGAGAATTACAATATGAGATTTTTGCTTTATGATCAAAAGACATCTAACGAATTTTTATGGCAAGAAGAATTTACAGGGGAAGAGATGATGCCAGTACAAAACGGGAAATTTCAAACAATTCTTGGAACTAAAAATCAACTGAATATTGACTTAATAAACAAAAAATATTGGCTAGGTGTTGTTGTTGGAGGAAATAATCCTAATCCGTCTTGGGATCAAGAAATGACACCCCGTATTCCTATTGTTACTCTTGAAAGCATTTTTCTTAAAGGTTCGGTGGAAATTTCTCAAGAAGATTTTATAAAAGCATTAATTGAAGAATTTAGAAAAAGCGCAACAAGCACAGAGAACATAAATCAACAAGCATTCTTAAGATTTCTTCAGCAAAGGCTTACAGAAAGTGATGCTACGGCAGTAATTATAGTGCCAGAAACTCTTAACTTACTTTTTGATAAAATTTTAAGTTTTGAAGAAAATGCCAATGTTAAAAATACTGGTTTTTGGGGAATTTTACTTAATTTTTTCCGAGAGGTTTTAGATATAATTTCAAAAAGTTTAACGGAAATTTCTTCTCGACTAGCCAGTGCTGCGCTTCAAGCTACAAGAATAGAAGACAATACCAAAGAAATTCTTTCAATTTTAAAAATAGACAATTCGGAAGAAACAACTCAGAAAGAAAATAGTAATCAAATAATCTCACAGGAAAAAGAAAAGTTTGAGATAGAGGGAGTTACTAATTTAGGAACAAATTTTCTAGTTGGTGATTTTGGAGAAGGGGTTATTGCGAAGGGAGAAACAGGATCGAGGATATACACAAACTACTTGACATTAAACGCAAAGGTGTTTATTACTATAAAATCTCCGATTCCAGGAGTATGGTGGATATCTGATCGAAGAATTGGTGAATATTTTGAAGTTTCAATCATTGCTCCTGCAGAAGAAAACATCCTTTTTGATTATTGGGTTGTTACGCCAAAAGAGGAAATATTAACAGTGTCTTCTTTATTGGACAGCACGAGTACTGAAAGCGCAGAAAGCATTGAGGTTGAAAATAAAACAGAAGAAGCTGCAGAAGAAAACATTAACTTTTCTCCAATAAATCTTGATACTTTACCGAAAAAAGATTTATCAACGACAACTCCAACAACAGAAGAAAACATAGATATTAATAGTACTACATCTGATAATATTATTAGCGAACCTGCTAATAATGAAAATTAATTAGTTGTGTGTTTTTTCTATGAAATTATTTAATTTTAAAAAAGAGATATTTCCCATATTTTTTCTCCTAATATTAGTCGTGGTTGGCATAATCTTTTATGGACAATTACCGGCTCAGATTCCGACACACTGGGGAATCAATGGAGAGATCAACGGTTGGTCATCGAGAAATATGGTCGTTTTTTACATGCCGATTATTTATTTAATAGGATATCTTTTTTTGAGTTTTATTGTTCTCTTAGATCCATTGCGCAAAAATGTTGAAAAATCCTATTCTATTTATTGGCAAATGAAATTTGCGATTGTTCTTTTTCTTTCAGCGCTTCACGTATTGATGTTGAATGCGGCAATGAGTACCGCAAAACTACCGGTTGATAAAATTGTTATTATTGGCACGGGAGCGCTGTTTTTCTTTTTAGGAGCTTTAATGCCTAAAATAAAAAGAAACTTCTTTATTGGCATAAAGTCGCCATGGACATTGAGTTCTGATGAGGTTTGGAAGAAAACGCACGAGATGGGGATGTGGGTTTTTGAAGTAATTGGTGTGGCTACCGCTTTATCAGCTATTTTTAAGAGTGAAATGTCTTTTATTATGATGATGGTATTTATCATTGGCGGCGTTATCTTTCTCGGCGTTTATTCGTATTTGGTTTTCAGAAAAACAAAAAAAATTGATTTGTAATTTTTATCTTCATGAATATTTTTAAAAACAAATTTCTCTATATAGGCGTTCCAGTTTTAGTTTTAGTTATTGCGATAATTTTTGTTTTAAACGGAACTGTTGTTAGGTCTCCAGAAAAAGAAGTTCCTCTGCCACCAGAAGAAAACATTATTAATCTTGAAGGAAAAATCATTTCAACTCCGAATGGATCACAATTTGACGATTATTTTGTTTCTACTGACGGGCAAGAGTATGGTATAGAGGCTTTTGGCATTAAAAAAGACATTCAAGATAAAATTATTAGTTTCAGAGATTCAGGAAAAATGGTTTTAATAGAAGGAAACTTGGTTACTGATGTTATTGACTATGGAACAAGACAAATTCAGGTCAAAGTTATTCAAGAAAAAAAAGAAGCACCATTAGGCATTGCCAATCCTGCTTCGGCGTATTGCGAGAAACAAGGAGGAAAATTAGAAATAAAAAACACAGAGCAAGGTCAAATTGGTGTGTGTATTTTTAGTAAAGGCGAATGCGAAGAGTGGGCATACTTTAGGGGTGAATGTACGCCGGAAGAAGGTAATATCACTTTAGAAAACTGTGGTCCGATTGATGAAAATCAGGGGATAACTTGTGCTCAGGTTGATCAACCAGTTTGCGCAAGGATTGCGGATGAAAATAGTGATCCAGCATGGAAAACATTTTCTAATAATTGTGTGGCATGTATTTCAGGCGAAGTTACTCTCGGTTACAAAGAAGGTGCTTGTAAATAAAAATGCATATTCTTCAATCAATTATTCTTGGTCTTGTTCAGGGGCTGACAGAATTTCTTCCTATTTCTTCATCAGCTCATTTGGCGATTTTTCCGAAACTCTTCAATTGGCAAGATCAGGGATTAGTGTTTGATGTTTTGCTTCATTTAGGAACGCTTTTAGCAGTTCTTTTTTTGTTTAGAAAAGATTGGGCAAGTATTATAAAGGGATTGTTATTTTGGAAAGATGAAAAATATAACTCCGAAAGAAAGCTTTTATTACTCATTGTTATTGGCATAACCCCAGCCTTAATCGCTGGGCTGTTTTTAGGAAATTTTGTTGAAAACCAATGGAGATCGCCGATAATTATAGGTATTAATCTGATTTTCTGGGGATTAATTCTGGGAATTGCTGAGTTGATGTCGCGAAGAAACATTTACAATGAATCGAATCCAAAGAATATTACCAAGAACAAATCTTTCGTTATTGGTATTTTTCAAGCAATTTCTGTAATTCCGGGCGGATCGCGCAGCGGTCTTTCAATTACCGGAGGATTATTTTCAGGACTAACAAAGAAAGCAGCGATCCGATTTTCTTTTCTAATGTCAGCGCCATTGATCGCAGCAGCGGCTCTTTTTGAAGGAATAAAAATCATAAAGGATCCGTCAATTTCCATTAACGGGATGAATTTGTTGGTTGGCTTTTTGGCAGCACTAGTATCAGGATTTTTGGCAATAAAGATTTTAAATTATATTGCCGAAAAAGGAAGCTTGATACCATTTGTTGTATATCGAATTGCCTTAGGAATTCTCATTATCATTTTCTTAGTTTAATGTTCTAATATTAATTGTTAAAATTTTTTCTAATATGAAAAATTGGAAAAACATAGCATTAGCGCTAATAACCGCAGGTTTATTTTGGTTAATTAAAGTACAGTTAAGTTTTCCAAGTGCGGATCCAGGTATTGTTAGTGTTGTTCTGACTATTGCGAGTATTCTATTTGGAGTTTTGGCGGGTTTTTTTATATCAGAACTATGGTCAAGGTATGCGGAAATAAGAACTACTCATAGCAATAGAGCATCTTTTGGTCTTAATATGGTGAAACTTGCAGAACATTTCTATATGAATGAAAAATTCAAAAAAGAATTTACAAGATTAGTGGAAAAAAGTTCTATTGCAGATGAAGTCGTTGAATGGGACGAAGGAGACTTAGAATTAGAATACTATAGAGATATTGCAGAATCTTTTAAATGTATTAATCTTGAGAACTCTAAATCAAAAACTGAAGATGAAATTTATTTATCAAGACTCTTGGAGAATTATGAGGGGTTCGTGAGCAGCACAATAAAACTAGAAACACTGGGGAAAGAAAGATTATTTGTATCTGAGTGGTTTGTGCTTTATGCGTTGTCTTTTGTGGTTGCCTTATCTCTCCTATTTCTTGATGCTTCCAATTTGTTTTACAAAATTATTATTCTAATCTTTCCTGCCGTTATTGCGATTGCATTGCGGATAATTTATGAGTTGGACATGATGCTTTGGGGGAAACAAACAGTTTCCCTTGAGCCAAATCAAAAAATCTTTGATGCTATTGGGGTATTACGATTTTATCTTAAGAAAAAAAGAAAATTTATTGACACTAAGACAAAGAATTATCGAACAGAAGAAGATTTGTCAAAAGAACTAAAAGAAGTTTATAACAATGTCACTGAAAGCAGGAAATAAAAATAGTTTTTAGTTTTCCAAAAATACGATTTAATTACTGAATCGTATTTTTTCAGAAAAAAACCCTATAAACTATTGCATTTTGGTTTGCTTTATGGTATAATATAAATGAAGAATGAAGGAGGAGTGGATGAAGGCATTGCGGAAATTCGGGAAGTTTCTGAGGCAAGCTCGGCGCGTTGGAATCACTCGAACAGGAAAGATTCGTCGGTTGTCGTACGGAGCATACCAACTGTTTTCTTGGGCAGCGGTTATTGGTTCTCTGTACTTGGTGAATCATTTTGACAAAAGAGTACCAACTGATGTGTGGTGGTTCTGGCCGAGGACGGTCGCATTGGCAGCCATCGTGCAGTTCATTTATGTTCCTCTACTTGCCTGGTTGTGTATAACGGCATGGAGGAGCGCGAAGATTGCGGTGGCCAAAAGAATGGCCAGAAAGATGGCAAGAAAAATGAGAACGATGGGTAGTTCCTGACAAGGAACAGAAGCAGAAAAAACGAGGGACTTCGAGACGAAGTCCCTCATTTGTTTTTATTGACAGGAGAAATTTTTAGGGATAGGATAAGAATAGTAAATGTGTTTTAAAATTATGAAAAATAAAGTGTTTAATTTAAAAAAATTTAATCGAAAAAAAGCCTTTGGCGTGCTTTTTTCTTTTTTGATCACGCTCATTGCAATTCCTTTTTGGGCAGGCGCTTTCATTAGCTACGATCCTTATATCAATATTTTTTCTGCTGATGCGAAAAATGGTTTTTATATAAACCAGAATATTGAATTTAAAATTCAAGGAGGCGACAAACAAGATAGTTCAATTAATGCAATTTTGGATTATGGCGATGGAAATTCGACTTATAATTTCAGTCTTTATACGGGCAGTTCTTATCTTCAAAGCCATAGCTATAAAGATACCGGTTCTTATTATCCAAAACTTACATTAAAAGATAGCACCGGTCGCACCAAAATTTTCAAATTAACTTTGAAGATTGACAAAGAATGGAAACCGTCAATCAAGAATTTTAGTTTTGACGAACAATCTTCAAAAGTTTTAGGCGAAAAAGTTTATATTGACTATGAAATTGATTGTAAAAATGAAGATAATTACAAGGCTGAAATTCGTTGGAGTGATAACAATACCGAAAGAGCAGATATCTTATGCGGACCAGCTGTTGTCTCTTATGAATACTCTCAAGCAGGCACATACGACATTGCTTTATCTTTAAAGGATTTGAACAATAATCTTATTGAATCAAAGAAAATAACGGCGGTTGTAAGAGATGAAACGGTTTATTACGAAGGGAGTCACAATCCTAAAGCAAGATTCTTTATTAGCACAACTTGGCCAAGAGAGGATGAGGCGATTTTATTTAATGATTCGTCAACCGATCCGGATGGAAGAGCTGATATAAAATATTGGAGCTGGAATTTTGGGGATGGTTCAACTTCAGCCGACATCAATCCAACTCATACCTATAATAATCCGGGACAATACAAAGTTAGTTTAAAAGTTACAGACAATGCTGGGCTTTATGATGAGTATTATCAATGGATAGATGTTTATAAACAATCAGACTACAATTTAGTGAGAGTGAGCGGACAAGATAAAGTTTACCAAATCATTAACGGGAAATATCATTGGATTCCAACGGCCAATATTTTTGCGAATTACGGATTTAATACAGGAGAAATTAAAACCATCAGTCAAGCAGAATTGAATACTTATAGCAGAGTGAAAGTTGTTCGAATGAGTAGTTCCTCGGATATCTACTACATTACAGAAAGCTGGATGAAGCGAAGAATGCCAAATATGGATACATTTTATTCTTATGGCAATAAACTTGAAGATGTTGTTTCGATTTCACAAGAAGAACTAAATTGGTATCCAGAAAATCGTTTGATTAAATATGATGGTGATTGGAAAATTTACTATCTGGAAAATGGCATGAAGCGTTGGATTTCAAGCGCAAGCGCTTTTAATCGCCATGGCTACGACTGGTCACGCATTGCGCCGGTTAATTGGACAGAAATTAATGCTTGGCCGACGGGAAGTACAATAGATTAAAATTAGAATCTAGAAGTTAGAAGTTAGAATCTGGACAAAATAAAAAGCATGCCTAGAGATAGGCGTGTTTTTCTTGTCGAAAACGGTTGACATTTTAGTAATATGTGATAGGATTGCGGTAGTTCCAAAAAATTAATCTTTCGACTCGTTCCGATAAGTCGGAACTTCGCTCAAGATGTAAGATTTTCTGATGTTCGGAAATCTCACAAAGAAAATCTAACAGGAGGGTCAGATGAAAAAGAGGTTGTTAGTCGTCGGAGTTTGTTTGGCGCTGGTGCTGGGCATTACCTTTGGCGCAGTGGTACAGGCAAAAGCTCAGGCTGGTTGGTTTATTTTCGGATTAATTGTTGGGTCAACACTTAATGACACGACGAATCAAGTGAATGCTTCTAGTGCTTTGTATCAAGACATAGAGGCTATCAGAGTTGTAAACATTCTTGATGTAAGATATGTTGATGACATAATCTACACATCAATAGAAGGAAAATCATTTATAGATATATTTTTTGAATCTCTTTTTCGTTCAAATGCCGACGAGATTACTCATGATGTTAATTTAAGTAAAATCAATAGATGGGATTTTTTGTCACAGAACATTGTCATTCTTCAAATCATTATGTCTCCTACGTCTGGAGGAAACCCAATGTTGCAATTCTATTATGTCCATCGCGATCGCTTGCCGGCGACTTACGGAATGGAAACTGGTGGCTAAACGAAAAGTACGCCGAGAGGGTCCAAGAACGGATCCTCTCTTTTTAATTTAAAAAGAGTAATCCTTCGACTTCGCTCAGGATAAATCTTTCTAAATCTCAATAATTTCGACAAGAAAGATTAAAACTATTGACATTATTTAAAAAAGGAGTATAATGGAATAAATATCTGTTAATGTGATATAATAGAAGTAGACCACTGTACTCCTACGGATTAGGGGCGCATTTAAATGCGAGCGGTAACTAGGTTGTCGCTTGCGGGTCAGGTGCGTAAATCCTGACCCTTTTGTTTTTATTACAATAAAATCAATCATTATCTATTGACATTATTTAAAAAAGGAGTATAATGATAAGTGATGATGGAAGACTGGGTCGTCCGAAAAGAAGGCGCACGTTCCGCAATCTTGAGGATGGTCTCGACTCCCCCGAGACGACCGTATCGGATTACATAAGGGGACTTTAGACGGAAGAACGCATTGACGGCAGTACGCTTGCCTGAGCGATTCAGGCCCATCGAGCCGGATGGTAACACGGTGCGTGATGCGGTGTACGATCGGCTCAAAAACCCGGCCTTCCTCTTCTAAGAGAAAAACTACTCGTTGGGTCGTCAGCGAGCGTAGGTTAGTGGATAGGGAAAGTAAAGAATACCTCCCGATTCCGCGGAGCCAGGTACGATAACCCTGGCTTTTGTTTTATAAGAAACACAAAGGGACACAAGGGGTAAAAGAGAGAAAAAGGAGAAAAGGGAGAATCTCGAGATGTAGCAGCTATGCTTGGGATCCTTCGCTGGTTCGACCCTTCAACAAAATTCAGGGCAAGCAAGCTCACCACAAGTACGCTCAGGATGACATATTATCTCAAGACGACGATGATTATTGAAAAATATATAATATGGAATATAATTTAAAATATGTCAAAAGATAAAAAACAATTAGTTTTTGTGGGACTTTCTGGTGGCGTTGATTCGGCAGTAACGGCTGGTTTATTAAAAGAACAAGGCTATCAAGTCGTGGGTGTTTTTATGAAATGTTGGGATGCGGCTTCGGAAGGTCTCTGCGGAATCGGTTGTGGGTGGGAAAGAGACGAAGAGGACGCCAGACAAGTCGCTTCAAAATTAGCAATTCCTTTTTATAGCTGGGATTTTACAAAAGAATACCGAGAAAAGGTGATTAATTATTTTTTGGATGGCTATAAAAAAGGCATAACGCCCAATCCTGATATTGAATGCAATCGGGAAATTAAGTTTGGGATGTTTCTAAAACAAGCGCTCAAAATGGGAGCGGACTTTGTCGCCGCCGGCCACTACATTCGGCTTCGCCGAAAATTAAAAGTTAAAAGTGAAAAATTAAAAGTGAATGTATACTCATTATTAAAAGGGGTGGACGGGAATAAGGATCAGAGTTATTTTTTATGGACATTGACGCAAAAGCAACTGAAGCATTGCCTTTTTCCGGTGGGCGATTATACGAAACCGGAAATAAGAAAAATTGCTGCAAAATGGGATTTGCCTGTAAAGGATAAACCTGACTCTCAGGGAATTTGTTTTATGGGCAAGGTCAATGTTGAAGATTTTTTGAAACAATATATTAAATCAAAGCCAGGGAAGATTTTGACCACTGACAAGGAAGTGATTGGTAAACATGATGGTCTTGAAACTTATACCATTGGTCAAAGGAGAGGAATAAAAATTGGCGGGGGCATCCCCTATTTTGTCATTGGAAAAGATTTTAAAAAAAATGAATTGATTGTTGCCAAAGGAAGAAAAAATGAGGCATTGTTTGAAGAAGAATTGATTGCTTCAGATTTGAGCTGGATCTCAGGCGAAGAGCCGAAATTTCCATTAAAATGCCAAGCAAAAATTAGATATAGACAGCCGGATCAGGAATGTGTGATAATGATCAATCCGCCTTCGCTAAAGCTTCAGCGGACGAAGGGGAAAAATCAAATTAAAGTTACTTTCAAAGAACTACAGAGGGCGATTACGCCGGGGCAAAGTATTGTTTTTTATAAAGGAGAAATTATGATAGGGGGCGGAATTATAGAAAGTTAAAAGTTTAAAATTAAAAATGCAAAATTGATGAATTAAGAAATTTTAAGATTGAAAAAGAGATAAATTCTGATAAAATTAAGGGATTAATATGTATTTTATAAAAACATGGATGATCAACAACAAGACCCGAATGCTGAGGAAATTAGAAAATTAGAAGCAGACAGAGCAAGAGCAGAAGAAGAATATACAAGAAGAAGGGATGAGCAAAGTCGCATGGAAAATAGCGAATTAATGCCGTTGCAACGAAGAAGAGATGACTTAGAGCAACAAAGAAAAAATTTAGAGATGGAAATAACTAATACCGAAAGAAGAATTAAGGATTTTAATACTGACTATGTTTTGGCAGCAAGTAGAAAAATTGAAGAATTAACCCAGCGAATTGATAGCCTAAAAAGATAAAATTTTATGACATCTGGAGAATTGCGAAAAAAATTCTTAAGTTTTTTTGCAGAAAGTGGGCACAAACAAATGCCCTCTTCTTCGCTTATCGATGTAACTGATCCATCGGTGCTTTTGACGACCGCAGGCATGCAGCAATTTAAGGATTATTTTTCAGGGAAAAGAGATGCAAAACAGGAATTGGGCAGTGAAAGGATCACAACGATTCAAAAATGTTTTCGTACTTCTGATATAGATGAAGTGGGCGACAAAGACCACCTGACATTTTTGGAAATGTTGGGAAATTTTTGTTTTAACGGAGCTTATTGTAAAAAAGAAGCGATTGGATTTGCCTTTGATTTTTTTACAAAGGAGCTGGAGATAAAAAAAGAAGATTTAAAAGTTACGGTTTTTGCGGGCGACAAGGAAGTGCCTTTTGATAAAGAATCTTATGATATTTGGATTAATTTAGGTATTGAAGAAAATCAGATTACCAAGCGAGGCAGAGAAGATAATTTTTGGGGACCAACGGGAGAAGAAGGTCCGTGCGGACCGACAACAGAACTTTATTTAGATAATTCTGAGATTTGGAATGTTGTTTTTAACGAATACTACCAAGACAAAAATGGTGGATTAGCAACATTGGATAAAAAAGGCATTGATACGGGCATGGGACTGGAAAGATTAACAAGGGTAATGCAAAAAAAAGAAACAGTTTTTGAAACTGATTTGTTTTCTTCTTTATTAGAGATTTTAAGAAAGAATGATTATGAAGCTACTGAGGAAAATAAAAAACTAGAAAGGGTGGTTGTTGACCATATTCGTGGCTCAGTCTTTTTAATCGCCGAGGGATTAGCGCCGTCAAATTTAAAAGAAGGCTATATTTTAAGACGAATTTTACGAAGATCAGTTAGGGCAGCGATGAAATTAAATCTTAAAGATGGATGGTATATTAATTTGATTGATGAGGTTGTAAAAAACTATAGCGATTTTTGGCCAGAAATTGGAAAGGATAAAACTAGTCTTATCGCTGTGATTGAAAAAGAAGTGGTAGCGTTTAAAAAAGCGCTTTTAAATGGCACGAAGGAACTTGAAAAAAAACTTGCTAAAATTGAAGGAAAAATCTTTTCGGGAGATGAAGCATTTAAGCTTTACGAAAGTTTTGGTTTTCCTCCAGAGCTTACCAAGGAACTTTTGATGGAAAGAGGATTTACTTTGGATCAAGAAGGATTTGAAAAAGCGAAAAAAGAACACCAGACAGTTTCAAAAACAGTTATTGAAAAAAAAGAAGGCGGGCTTCGAGAGAACCCAACAGATTATGAAATTAAACTTCACACAGCGACTCATTTGCTTCATAAGGCATTAAGAGAAGTTTTAGGAGAAGAGGTAAAACAGATGGGGTCGGATATTTCAGAAAAAAGACTGAGATTTGATTTTAGCTTTGGACGAAATTTAACGAATGATGAAATTGTACAAGTAGAAAATATTGTTAATCAAAAAATAAAAGAAGATTTAAAAGTTGAAAGAATTGAAACGACTTATGATGAAGCCGTAAAAATGGGAGCGTTGGGATTTTTTAAAGAGAAATATCCAGAAAGAGTGAGTGTTTATAGAATCAGTTCCAATGGAACGCAAGACGATTTTTATTCATGTGAAATTTGTCGAGGACCGCATATTCAATTGACATCTGAATTGAAAAGCTTTAAAATTGTAAAACAAGAATCAGTCGGTGCAGGAGTAAAAAGAATAAAAGCAAGGGTGACTGAATAATTTTTAATTTTTAATTAGCAGGTAATATGGAGAGGTGACAGAGTCCTGCCTGCCGGCAGGCAGGGGTCGAATCGGACAGTCTTGTCCGCTCACTTCAATGAAATGAATGAGCGGATCCGAACATTTTCTAAAAGAAAAGTGGTCGGAAAAACTTATATGCATTACGTCTATTTCCTTAAAAGTTTAAAGATAAAAAAAGTTATATTGGATATAGTTCTAATTTAAAAGAACGATTAATAGCTCATAATCTTGGAAAAGTTAAGTCTACAAAAGCCTATAAGCCATGGAAAATTCTATTTTACGAAGCGTTTAATAATGAAAAAGATGCTAGAGCAGAAGAGAAATTATTAAAGACAGGGCAAGGAAGAAGAATTTTAAAAAGTAAATTAAAAAATACAGATTATTAAGGAAAGGGAGTTAAAGCGGAGAGGTGACAGAGTGGTCGAATGTGACAGTCTTGAAAACTGTTGAACCAGCAATGGTTCCGTGGGTTCGAATCCCACCCTCTCCGCTTTAATTCTCTTGTCCGCTCACTTCAATGAAATGAATGAGCGGATCCGAACATTTTCTAAAAGAAAAGTGGTTGGAAAAACTGTTGAACCAGCAATGGTTCCGTGGGTTCGCCTGCCTGCCGGCAGGCAGGAATCCCACCCTCTCCGCATTTTAAAAAAAACAAAAACCCCAGTATTTTGGGGTTTTTGTTTGACCTGTAAATTAATTTTTTGGAACTTGTAAATCGGATGGAGGGGGCAAATTGTCTCCGTTAAATCCTGGTCCGCCTGGACCTCTTCCTTCGCCACGGCCGTGACCGAGACCACTAAACGGCATAATATATTGTTCAGGAATACCATTATCTGTCGCCCATTGCTTCAAAGAATCTGTTCGTGTCTTCATGGCAGCGATCATTTGTTCTCGAGTCATATTTTTTAAATCTTTTATTGATGTTCTCATCTCATCTCTTTTAGCAGTAATGAGATCGGCTTGAGCTTGAGTTAGTTTTCCATCTTTGATGGCTTGAACAAGCGGGTCAACTCGCGCTGGGCGGTTTTTTCCCATTTCTTGATCATCGGCAGCAATTGTGTCATCGATAACAGTTTGAACATCGGAAACATTTAAATTGAATTTATTAGCGATGGCATCCGCGATTGTGTTAAATATACTATTTCTTCCCGTGATCGTGGTCGCATATGTTGTTCCGGCAATCAATAATGTGACTACTAAAACAGGAAAGACAATAAACGCTATTTTTTTATTTTTCATGGATTTAATACTGACACAAATTAATCATTCTTAATATTAATACAATCGAACTTTCAAAATTATTTCATTTGGGATTTTTTTTGTTGACAATTGCATATTCTTGTAGTAGGATTATTTGGGTTGAGGGAGTTCTTGGGAAGTAAAAAGAGACAGGGAGGTGAAACATGGAAATTATAAATGCTGCAAGTCCATCGCATGGTCAGCAATTGACGAAGCTTGGAGAGTTCCTTGGGCTTAAGTCGATTGCATACAAAGACCTTGGTAACGGAGAAGACTATGTCTTTACGCGTAAAGATGGTCAAAAGATCACTCTTAGAGTTCGAGGGAACCAAGATCAGGGTGGATTCCTTGTGATTCCCTAAAACTTGGAACCGTTTTCGAGCTTATAGGGAAGCAAAGTTGCTTTTCAGACCGCTGAGCAGAGTATCTGTTCGGCGGTTTTTTGTTTGCAAAATGTGGTGAGAATAAGTTATTATTAGAGTATAAAATATTAAAAATATTTAATTATGGAAGAAATAACGAGACCAAAAATTATTATTGTAGATGAAAACGACAAGATTATTGGTTATAAAGATAAAGACACTCTAGGTAAAGAAGAAATTTATAGAGTTTCAGCGCCATGGATTACAAATTCCAATGGCGAAGTTTTGCTTGCCAGACGTCACCATACAAAATCTCATCATCCAAGGAAATGGGGACCGGCGGTTGCTGGAACTGTTGATGAAGGTGAAACTTACGAAGAAAATATTATAAAAGAAGCGGAGGAAGAGTTAGGAATTAAGAATATTGAAATTGAACTTGGTCCAAAGACAAAAACTGACGATGAATTTCATCACTTTACCCAATGGTACACAGCAATGATTGATAAAAATATAAGCGAATTTAAAATTCAAGAAGACGAAGTTGAAGAAATTAAATGGATTTCGCCAGATGAATTAAAAAAAGAATTTAAAGAACATCCAGAAGAATTTACGCCAACAGCGGAAAAATATTTCAAGTTGTTTTTACCATAAATCTATTACTATTTATGGAATATAAAAAAGCGATTGATGTCTTAATGAAACTTTTGAATAAAAAATCAAATTAGCCCAGAAGAAAAGGATGCGATTTTTTGAGTTGCGTATTAGAGAAAGTGATGAATTATCCACTTGACATCACATTTCACATATGATACACTAGTGTCATATTTATGAAAGGCAAAAAAAATCTTTTAGAACAATTAAAACCCCTTCCCCATTTCAGCAAAAATACAATTTACTATCTCAGTAAACAGCTGGAACTTAAGGATTCTACGGTTGATACATATATTAGCCGATTTTTAAAGCACAAAGAAATCATTCAGCTTAAAAAAGGATTATATGTATCGATGGATTTTTTTGAAAAAAATAGAACAGATATTTCATATTCATTTTATCTTGCTAACATTATTCGTACTCCATCATACGTAAGCTCTTGGACCGCTCTCCAGTATTATAATCTTGTTACCGAAGCAATTCATTCTACAACTTCAGTCACTCTTAAAGTCACAAGGGATTATCAGACAAAGGTGGGCAATTTTTCTTATCAGTCAATAAAAAAAGATCTTTTTTTAGACTTTTCTCTGGTCAAAGGAAAATTTGATTTTTATGTGGCTTCTCCGTCTAAGGCATTATTCGATTTATTATATTTCAGAACACATCAGTTTCGAAGCGTTAAGCTAGAAACAATCAAGTCATTAATAGAAGAGTTAAGGATAGATATCAACGAAATGAATAAAACAGAGGAGGAGAAATTTTATTCAATGATTAAAAAATTCATATGAGCGAACACATATTAAAAAATTTAAAAATAAAACTTAAAGAGGAACTGAATAATTATAGCGGGACTAATCCTAATATAAAAATAAATAAAATCAAAGAAATATTACAGTACTATGTTCTTAATTTTATTTATCATCACCCAGAATATAGTAAATGGATTATGTATGGTGGTTCGGCACTTCGTATAATTCATGGTCTTGACCGCATGTCCGTTGATCTTGATTTTGAGGTTTCTCACGCCATAACGGAAAAATTCCTAGAAGAACTAAAAAAAGAAACTGAGAATTACTTTGTCGAGACGTACGGTGCTAGTGCTAATTTTCTTACGGTTAAAACAACTACTGGGAGAGGATTACTTTTAAAATTCCATATTGGGAGAGAATTACATCTTGGATATTCCTCAGACCAAATACATGTAAAAATAGACCTAAACCACTTCGTAGCCCATAAAACAGTGACTGAACGCAGACCGATTAATCGTGATCAACTTTCTTTTATTATTTTGACTTACAATATGGGGACACTTATGGCAAGTAAATTAGCTGCCATTTTGTTGCGCGGTACTCGTGGAATGGGTGATGTAATTTATGAAGAAAAAGGACGCGATATTTATGATTTACTTTGGTATATGGACAAAAAAATTGTGCCGGATTTTGATTATTTAATAGCTAAAAATGTTGACATGGAAAATCTTAAAACATTATTTGATAGAATTACGATCAAGATATTAAACAACCCACAGACAGACACTAATCTCAAAGAAGACCTTACTCCACTTTTCCTAAATCAAATATACATAGAAAATTGGATTAAAAATTGGCGAGAAAGTTATTTAAAACTTTTAAATGAGTACGAGATCAATACGATAACGACACTAGAAAGCATAAGAGTAAATCAGGATTTCTATACTGACATTTTTTCTTTTGTATATTTTTATAAAACAGAAGAAAAAAGAACAGTACGAATTATTTATAATATAAGCGAGTACTGGATTGATTTTAGTGATGGAGATTTACCAATAAAAACAAATGACAAGATAATGCAGTTTATTAAAGGCGATACAAAGGATCAGATAAGTGATAAAGTAAAACAGTACGTTACGTTATTTCATAAGAAGACAGAAGCATATTTCAAGAAAACAAACAAAATAATACTTGGCAATGATATAGTTACTAAATTTATCCGAATGACGGCTGAAAATTTGAATCCGAAAGAACAAATTATACTCAATAAATCAGCTCTGCTTTCATGCGAACTCGATGATTTATTGAAATAGAAAATAGTTTTTAATTTAAATAATTTATAATAAATTAATTAATAAAACTTAATAATAGACATATGACAAAAACACACATTCACATTATAAAAATGGGCGGGACGATAGAATTTATCGATCCTGCCTATGACAATATAAATAAATCATTAATGAAAATGGATTCGACCATTGACAGTTATTTAAAAAATATCATCAAACCTCATTTTACCTATAACATAGAAAATGTTTGTGAAAAAGACAGCAGAGAGATTAAACCAGAAGATTTGGAAAAATTGATTAAGATAATAGAAACAAGCCCGCATGATAATATTTTAATAACCCACGGAACATTTACAATGAAAGATACTGCCAAGTTTTTGGAAGAGCATTTTAGCAAAGGTGAAATTAAGAAAAAAATGATTTTAACGGGCTCAATGATTCCTATTGTGGGTTTTTCCGTATCAGATGCTCCTTTTAATCTTGGATATAGCATATCTTCATTTAACAATATCGAGTCTGGCGTTTATTTATGCGTTAATGGCGGAATATTTAAATATGGCGAAGTGGAAAAGAATATTGAATTATTAAGGTTTGAATAATAGAAACTAAGGTTAATTTTTAAAGGAAAAATTAAAAAAAAATGGTATATGTGGTACACCACTTGTCCTAAATGCGCCAAAGTCTATGGTAAAAACCATGTGGTGATTGTGGGAGAGGTTTAAAAACTATTATTAGAACATGGAAGGTGGATTAGAGAAAGAAATTCAAATAGATTCAAGAAATCCAGAAGAAGATAAATTAGAATTGCGCTTTGATGCAAATGAGTTGGAGGAAATTTTCAAGGATGAAGAATTTAATCCTGAAAAGCTAGTTTTATTATTAGAAAGACAATATCCAGGAATTTATGAGCGAGGGACGGGTGTTTGGGAAGGCTATACTTTAGGGCAACATACTCTGACAGTAATGAGGCAGTTCGAAAAATATTTTGGCAACAAGCCATTACCAGCAGGAATTGATAGAAATAAATTTAGATTAGTTTTAGCTTTACATGACATTGGCAAACCAGAAGCAATCGAAAAAGGAGGCAAACATCTTCAACACGAATATACGCGACAATATATTCAAAAACTATTTGACGCTTTGGGAATTGATAAAGAATTTACAGACTCTATATTTGTTTTAATATTAGGAGATCCAATGGGTAAATTCTTAAGAAAAGAAATGAACATTTTTGAAATGAGAGAAGCGATTGAAAAGATGGCAGATAAAGCAAAAATGCCCGTGAAAGATTTCTTTGAATTACTTTGCATTTATTTTAAATTGGATGCCGGGAGTTATACTGAGCATGGTGGAGGAATCAGGTCGCTAGACGATCTCTTTGATTTTGATGAGGAAACTAATAATCTAAACTTCGCTCCGCATGTTCAAGAAAGGATAGATCAGTTGGGATTTAATAAATAATCTATATTAATTTATATGATTTATTTTGTACGACATGGATTGAGTGAGGCAAATGTGAAACGTGTTTTTGCTGGACAAAAAGATGATTCATTATTAACTGAAGAAGGCAGAGAACAAGCCAAAAAAACAGGCAAGAAAATTGTTGAAGAAGAAATAAATATAGACAGAATAATTTCTTCTCCTTCAAAAAGAGCTCTTGAAACAGCTGAAATAATTGCCAAGGAATTAAAATTTAATTTATCTAAAATCATAAAAGACGATCGTATTAATGAATTTGACATGGGAAGTCTTTCCGGCACTCCTTGGCGCGAAGATTTTCCACTGCTTTTAGCTAGTGCTAAAAATGCAGAGGATCCACAAACTTTTCGTGATAGAGTTTATGCCTGTGTCAAAGAATTATCTGAACTATCAGGAAACACTTTAGTCGTAAGCCATGCAGGGGTTGGTAGAATATTAGAAACAATCAAACAAGGCAAAGATGCAAAATCATTTTATGGTTTGCCCCCATATCCAAATGCCTCAGTAACGAAAATAGATTGGATAAAATAACCAAAATTTTATGAGTGAATCATTAGAAACAAAAAGAAACAACACAGAAGCTTTTTTTGAATTGGAGCATCCTTATGAAATTGAACAAAGTCGAGAAGAAGGGGAACGAATGTTACAAAAGATAGCGGTCACCGCTGAAAGAGAATATGTGTGGGCTTTTGATGAGGCAACTAATACTTGGTATTATTACCCATGTGAATTTACTGTTAAAGTTGATGAAAATCTAAACGAAGTAAATCATACTGCCAGAATACCTGATGAACTTGTTTATCCGCCAGGAGAATTATCTTATCATTATCATATTCACCCAGATTCTGTTTTTACACCTCTTCTTAAAAAAGAAGAAAATAGCCACAAAGAAGATTTTTATAGAGTATCGAACCAGTTATCAAAAAATGAAGATCTTGAAGCTGTGGCAAAACTGATTGCTATGGGCTATAAAGGATTTAAAGTAGTAACCTCTATTGGTGTAACTACGATTGAATATCATCCGGAAAGATTAGATCAGTCGCAAAAAAAACATATTTTACCTGGTTTAAAAATTTCTTTTGAAGAAATCCAGAAGGCGTTAAAGGATGGTGTTACGGTTGGAATAGACAAAATCCTTGAAAAATTTACAGAACACTATAAAGGTGTTTTTGTGTTTAAATTTGAACCGTTCGAAAAAGAAATAATATGCCGTTGATAGATAAAATAACCAAAACTTTATGAATCGTTCGCCTGAAACTTTGACTGACCAAGAAAGAACAAAACTAGAAATTATGCAGGAGGATTTTTGTAATATATTTGATGGATTGAAAAGACCGGAAGCAATAAAATTATTTGAAAAAATTGTTGGAGAATATCAAGCTGAAGATCGTGCTTACCACAACCTTGAACATATTGAGAATTTATTAGCTTTTTTAAAAGAGCGTGAAGCCGATATCAAAGAATTAAATGGAATTAAATTAGCAGCGTGGTTTCATGATGTTGTTCACGATACTAGTATGAGAGACAATGACGACAAAAGCGCTTTGTTTGCTAAAAATTATTTGGAACAAATTGGCGTTCCGGATGAAGTAGTGGAATATGTAGTGGCTTTAATTCAGGCAACAGCAGGGCATCGAGTTATTGAAGATAATCCTGATTCAGCAATTTTTATGGATGGTGACTTAGCGATTCTTGGATCAAGTGAGGAAATTTACGATCAATATGCAGCCAAGATTCGCAAAGAATACGAATGGGTGTCTGAAGATCAATACAGGGCAGAAAGGATAAAAGTGCTTAAGGGTTTTTTAGAAAGGCCGAGAATATATATTACAGAAAGAGCAAACAAAGAGTTGGAACAACAGGCAAGGAAAAATATAGAAAGAGAAATCGCGATGTTGTCACAATAAGAGATTTCCAAAACAAAGAAACTGATTTTTTTGAATAAAATATAGAAAATAAAAAAGATAAAATGATTAATTTGTAATCGTAATCCTCCTTCGCCTATTCGGTCTGCTTGTCGCCTACATACAGTAGGCAGGGCTACGGACGGATATAACCATCCTTCGTTAAAACTTTGGAATGGTACAACTTTTTCTGAGCTCAATAATTCGCAAAGGAAAAGTAATAAAATATGATAAAAAATAAAGTGACATTACAATATTTAGCAAAAAATATATCAATTGTTATTGGGCTGGTTTTAATTTGGAGAGGAATATGGTATGTGTTAGATGCTCTAGACAAGATGATTTTTGGTGGCAGTCATCTTTGGACCGCTTTGGGTGGTGTTATTATCGGGCTTTTGGTCTTATATATTCCCGACAAAGACTTGAAAGAAATCGAAAAGTTGTAGAAATTTATCATTTAATGATTTATGGTTTTTGATAATATTATTGCTTTTTTCCTTAATAATTGGGATCGGTTTTATCACTTTCCTGATTCATCGGAACTGAAAATCAGAAAAAAGCTCGAGATCAGTAAAAATTCATCAACACTTAAAATCATTCTTCCACCGCGGGGGGATGGCGATACTTCAGTTACAAGGATTTTGATGAAGCGTTTCGTAAAAGAAGGATATTCTTGCCTTGCGTATTTTTTTCCTAAACACTTGCTTTTAACGAATGCAAAAAAAACCGTAGAAATATATGATTTTGTACAAGATTACACTAGAAAAGATATCGCCGAGATTAAAAAGAAATATCATTTTAAAAGGATTGATATTGTTGCTCCGAGCTTGGGAATTGTAAGCGCGTGTTTGATGGCAAATGATAACCCTGATATTTCCAGTCTTTATGCAATTGCGCCGGGAAGTTGTTTGGCGACATCGTTGTGGAGCAGTAATAGGATGGAAAAATTAAGGAGAATTTACGAGAGCCAAGGTATTGATCTAGAGAAATTACAGAAATTATGGGGACATCTCGCGCCGAAAAACAATATTGATGACTTAAATAATAAAAAAATATTTGTGGCGCTTTCAAAATCTGACAAAGTTGTGCCATATAGCCATGGAAAAGAATTTGCTGAATTATTAAAGAAACAATATGGTGCAAATGTGATGATCCAAAAAAACTTTTGCTTGGGACATTATTTGACAGTAGTAAAATACTTTTTATTTAGTCGGGAGTTGATGAAATGACCATAGACAGAATATAGAAGTTGGAATATGGAAATTGTAAATTA